>JAUNHU010000144.1:0-3714 GCA_030523825.1 Lautropia sp.
CCGCTCAGATGGCGTCTTCGTCGGTCTCGCCGGTGCGGATGCGGATGACCTGTTCCACCGGGCTGACGAAGATCTTGCCGTCGCCGATCCGGCCGGTCTTGGCCGCCTTGACGATGGCGTCGATGACGGCATCGACATTGTCATCGCTGACCACCACATCAATCTTCAGCTTGGGCAGGAAATCGACGACGTATTCAGCACCCCGGTACAACTCGGTATGCCCTTTCTGGCGGCCAAAGCCCTTCACTTCGGTCACGGTCAGACCAGCAACGCCCACCGCTGCCAGTGCCTCGCGCACCTCATCGAGTTTGAACGGCTTGATGATGGCCGTGATCTGTTTCATTGAAAGAATCTCCCTAAGAAGTTGCTCTCGTCATCCGGCCGGCAAGGCATCGACAGGCATCGCAGGCCTCTGGCCATCGACCGGGGGCGCCGGCGGGACCGGCCCGACGAGCGACTGCGACCGGATGGCAGCGTTCATTCCCGGAATCCGGACGTGATCGGATAGCGCCAGTCTTTCCCGAAGGCACGGGCCGACACTTTTGGCCCCAGCGGCCCCTGCTGGCGCTTGTACTCGCTGATGCGCAGAAGCCGCACCACCTGAGCCACCGCATCGGCCGGCAGGCCGGAGGCCACCAGCTCGGCGGCCGGTCGATCCTGCTCCATGTAGCCCTCGATGATGCGATCAAGCACATCATAGGGCGGCAATGAATCCTGGTCCTTCTGATCGGGGCGCAGTTCCGCGCTGGGTGCCCGGGTGATGATCCGTTCGGGAATCACCTCGGACAGCGTGTTGCGATAGCGTGAGAGCTGGTAGACGAGCGTCTTCAGCACATCCTTGATCGGCGCAAAGCCACCGACCATGTCGCCATAAAGGGTGCTGTAACCCACCGCCGCTTCCGACTTGTTGCTGGTGGTCAGCACCATCCAGCCGGTCTTGTTCGAGAGCGCCATCAGCAGCGTGCCACGAATGCGCGCCTGGATGTTTTCCTCGGTGGTGTCTTCGGGCAGGCCGGCAAAGCTGTCGCGCAGCGTTGCCCGGAAGGCATCGAAGCACGGCTGGATCGGCCAGACCTCGTGCTTCACGCCCAGACGTTTTGCCATGTCTTCTGCGTCGGCGAGCGAAATGTCCGCCGTGTAGGGTGACGGCATCATCACCGTGCGCACCCGCTCGGGTCCCAGCGCATCAACAGCCAGTGCCAGCACCAGCGCCGAGTCGATGCCGCCAGACAGCCCCAGCACCGTACCCTTGAAACCGTTCTTGCCGATGTAGTCCCGAATGGAGAGCACCAGTGCCTGATACAGCTCGGCTAACGGCGCAAGCGCCTCTGCCTGCCGGCCGGCGAGACTCAGCGAGCCATCCTCCCGACGGGACACATCCACCACCAGCAAATCTTCGACAAAGGCATTGGCACGGGCAGCCAGCAGACCGTCAGCCGCCAGTGCCAGACTCTGCCCGTCAAAGACCAGTTCGTCCTGGCCGCCGACCATGTTGCAGAACACCGCGGCCATGCCGCCGGCACAGACGTTGCGACGCAGCGTGTCGATCCGGCGCTGGAACTTTCCACCACCGGCGGCTCCTGCCCGGGGTGCATCGGCCGTTTTTCCGGCACCACCTCCGAAAGCCTGAGCAACGTCTGCATCCGCCCCGAATTCATAGGGCGAGGCATTGAGAACCAGCAGCAGCTCGGCGCCAGCGGCACGGGCACGCGCGGCCGACGCCTGCTGCCAAACATCCTCGCAGATCTGCAGACCGCAACGCACACCCCCAACCTCGAACACGACGGCATCCGCCGCCGCTTCAAAGTAGCGTTTCTCGTCGAACACCGCCTTGTTCGGCAGCTCGGCCTTCAGGTACTCGGCCAGTTGCCGCCCGCGGTGAAACACGCCAGCAGCATTGAACCGCCGGCCGTCCCGGATGGCCGGATAACCGACCACCAGATGCAGTTCACCCAGAGATTCGGACGCGAGACGGATCTGCCCGACAGCCTCGTCCACCTGCTGCTGGAACGAGGCGCGGAACAGGTTGTCACCGGGCAGATATCCGCAGACGGACAGCTCCGGCGTCAGCAGCACCTGGGCGCCCTGAGCGACGGCCTGCCCGGCGGCATCCAGAATCCGCCGGACATTGCCGGCCATGTCACCCAACTGCTGATTCAGCTGGGCACACGCGACTTTCAGACTCATCGCTTCAGGGCTCCGGCAAACTCAGGCGCCAGCCTTCTTGCCGCGCTCGATCCCGTCGAGGATCTCCTTCTTGGCGGCATCGGGGCCGACCCAGCCGGCCACCTTCACCCACTTGCCGGGCTCCAGGCCCTTGTAGTGCTCGAAGAAATGCTTGATCTGCGCCAGCACCATCGGGTTCAGGTCATCGACCGACTTGATGTCCTTGTTGGTGGGCAGCAGCTTGTCGATGGGCACGGCCAGCAGCTTGGCATCGCCACCGCCCTCGTCTTCCATGTTCAGCATGCCCAGCGCACGGCAGCGCACCACGCTGCCGATCATCAGCGGATACGGCGTCATCACCAGCACGTCGACCGGATCACCGTCATCGGCAATGGTGTCGGGGATGTAGCCGTAGTTCTGCGGATAGCGCATGCCCGTCATCACGAAACGGTCGACGAAGACGGCGCCCGTCTCCTTGTCCACTTCGTACTTGACGGGATCGGCATTCATCGGGATCTCGATGATGACGTTGAATTCTTCGGGAATGTTGCGGCCGGGGCCGACGCGATCAAAGCTCATGATGGATGAAATGAAGTGCCCGCATGCACGGGCCGGTTGGAATGATGAATCGTGAGCGGCGTGAACGCCCTTTCTGGGAGCCCTGAAATGCGGACCCCGCAGGGAACGCTCACGCCGTGGGGACGATGGTGCTCAGTCGGAGGCCGGATTCTTCTCCGGCGCGGGAGCCTGGGTAGCCTCCTGCTTGCCCTGGGCTGCCTCGACCTCCTGGGGCGAAACCTGGATGGGCACCCCTCCTTGCCCGAGCCCCTGGAGCCGGGGCGCCGGGAAATCGGGAGGCAGCGGCGCATGGCCAGGCTGCACAGGTGCCGAACCGGCCGGCAATGCCGCAGCAGCGGCCGGCGCCTCGGGCAGCGGCGGGGCCTCGCCGATTGCCAGACGGGCAGCGTACTGATACTGCAATGCCGCATCCTGGGGCCGCCCCACCGATTCGCAGAGCTGGGCATAGGCCACACGCCCCGACACAGAATCCCCGGCCATCAGGGCGGCAAGCAGATAGGTTTCGGCCTTGCCCCACAGGCGCTCGGACGCACAGATGCGACCCAGCATCTCCAGCAGCTTCGGCTGCTCACCGTGCCGTACGCGCCAGCGCTCCAGCTGCTCCAGCCGTTGCCGTGCCGGCAGCGCATCGAGGGCTGCATAGGCTTCCAGCACGCTCTCGTCATAGTTCAGATCGAGAAAGCCGACGGCGATGCGGCGGGCCTCGACGCTGTCACCAGCCTGCGCCAATGCCTCGACGGTGGGGGCCACGATGGCGCCCCGCTCCTTCTCGTCACTCTGCAGCGACTTCCAGAGGGCCTTCAGCGCCTCGACATCCTTGCCACGAGCCGCCAGCAGATGCCGATAGGCCGTCTGCCGCAGGGAATCGGCCTCGGCCGGCGCCAGGCGACCGCGCCGCCGCAGCTGACGAACCGTGTCCAGCACCTGATCCCAGCGACCGGCCTGGCGGTAGGCTTCCAGCGCCGATTC
>JAUNHU010000144.1:3814-5832 GCA_030523825.1 Lautropia sp.
TCGTTCTGGAGCCGGCGTTGCTGCCGACGGCGGCGGAGCGCGCCGGGAAGTCCCAGGGTGCGGGCAAGCAGCAGCAACAGCAGGTGCAGCGCAAGGAAGCCCAGGATGAGCAGCACCAGCAGCATGTTGGCCGAGAGCTGCACCTTGTAGGGCGGCCACAGCAGCTCGACATTGCCGTGATTGCCGTGGAAGACGAGGGCCAGCCCGACCGCAGCCGCAAATGCCAGCAGTAACCAGATTGCATTACGCATCATCGCTTCTCGCTTTCTGCACGCGCGGCAGACAGGGCTGACATGCTGTCGGACAGGGACGGCAGCTTCAGCTGCAGCGGTTCGGACTGCAGCGAGGTCAGGATTCCGATGGACGATTTGACATCAGCCTTCTCGACATCGAAGAAACGCTCCAGCGCCTCGATGGTGCGGGCCAGATCGGCACGGAACAGGGTTTCATTGCGATTCAGCAGGCTGATGCGCGCATTGAGCAGCTGCAGACGGACACCTTCACGGATTGCCTGCTTCTGGTCCGGCGCAAGCAGCATGCGCTCGGGGTCATCGACCCGGCGGATCTTCACGAGCTGATTGAACTCGGCGTGCGCACCTTCCAGGGCCTTGCTGCCAACCGCCACTGCCTGATCGTAAAAGCGGCTGAGCGTATCGGCCACACTGCCCGACTGATCCCCGGACGCAGCCGCAGCAGGCGCTTCGCCCCCCTGCGACTCGACAGGCGCCGCATCGGCAGCCGGTGCCTCACCCGTCGTGACCGGCATGGATGGGTCACTCAGGAAGGACAGACCGTCGATGCGCGACAGCACCTCGTCCAGACGCGCAACCGAGCGCGTCAGATCGGCCTCGGGCAGGGTCTTCAGCTTCTCGATGTCCTGCAGGATGACCCGGCGCAGTGCGATCGCGTTGGTGCCGGTACTCTCGGCCAGCGCCTTCTCGGCGCCTTCAAGCGCATGCAGCGCCCCACGCACATTGCCTGCCAGCGCCAGATGCTGTGCAGCCAGCTCAAGACCACGCTCGGCCTCGGCCAGACGGCTATCGCCCCTCACGCGGACGACATCGTCATAGAGTGCCTGCAATTCCTTCTGCCGGGCGCTGGACTGCTCGAAACGGCTTTCCAGATCGGTGCCGCGGCTCTGGATCTGATCCTGGCCATCCCGCAGCGACTGGATCTGCGATTCGAGCTGGGAGACACGATCCTCGGCCTGCTGCAGCTGCTGGGCTGCGCGACGCTCGCCTTCGAGGAAGCGCTGCTGCATGTACCACCAGCCGGCGGCCGCCAGCAGCAGGAACAGGATCAGCAGCAGCCAGTTCCAGGCACTGCTGCCACCACTGCGCCGGGGCGCTTCCAGCGCCGGCTTCGGCGCAGAAGCCGCAGCCGTGGACGACTGCATCGAGTTGACCGTCAGTCCCGGGGCGGACTTGTCGGTTGTCTTGCCCGCACCGGATGGGGCACCGGGCGCAGGGCTCGAAGACGTGCGCACAGCCCCCTGATCGGGCCGAGCAACGGACTGACCACCCTTGGCGGAAGGCGTAGCGGCCGGTGCCGGTGCGCCAGCGGTGGGCGCGGCCCCCTTGCCGGCAGGCGCTGCGGAAGCCGGCGGAACGCCGCCGACAGGAGACGGCGCAGCAGACTGCCCCGGCGTGCCCGAGGGACCTTTTTGGGGAGCAGCTTGAGAGCCGCCTGCGGCAGGCTGCCCCTTGTCCGAGGGGATGATCTTCGCATCACTGACACCAGCGGCCGAGGACACCGGGTTCTTGCGCTGCGGATTGTTTTGTTGATCGGAACTCAAGACTTCATATCCTCAAGAGTTGAGCATCGGGCCATCGAAACCCGCGCATCTGACAGAAGGCGCAACCGCAATGAAATGAAACGGGACAGGGATCATCCACGCCGCCAGCCCCGACTGGCAGCCGCCACGAAGAGAACGGCGCCGCCGGCGTGTCATCGAATCGGTCACACGTCGTCTGATTGTAGCCGTTCGATCAAGGACTGCCGATCACGGAACACCGAAG
>JAUNHU010000145.1 GCA_030523825.1 Lautropia sp.
CCAGCGCCATGTCGTTGCCGATCATCGTCACGCGCGTGAGTGCATCCGGCCCGTTGCCGATGATGGTGGCGCCCTTCACCGGATACTGGATCTTGCCGTTTTCCACCCAGTAGGCTTCCGAGGCGGAGAACACGAACTTGCCATTGGTGATGTCCACCTGGCCACCACCAAAATTCACCGCATACAAGCCCTTTTCCAGGGAAGCCAGAATCTCGTCGGGATGATCCTTTCCGCCCAGCATGTAGGTGTTGGTCATGCGCGGCATCGGCAGATACGCAAAGGATTCGCGCCGGCCGTTGCCCGTCACGGGCACCTTCATCAGCCGCGCATTCATCGAATCCTGCAGGTAGCCCTTCAGGATGCCGTCCTCGATCAGCACGTTGCGCTGCGTCGGGTTGCCCTCATCATCCACATTCAGCGAACCGCGCCGGTCGGGCAACGTGCCATCATCCAGCACCGTCACCCCCTTGGCCGCCACGCGCTCGCCAATGCGGCCGGCAAATACCGAGGATTTCTTGCGGTTGAAATCGCCTTCCAGCCCGTGGCCCACGGCCTCGTGCAGCAGCACGCCCGGCCAGCCCGGCCCCAGCACCACGCTCATGATGCCGCCCGGCGCCGGCCGCGCCTCCAGATTCACCAGCGCCTGCCGCACCGCCTCATCCACATAGGCGCGCACCACGTCGTCGGTGAAGTGGTCGAGACTGAAGCGCCCACCACCACCGGCATGGCCCTGCTCGCGCCGGCCATTCTGCTCGACGATGACCTGCACCGACACCCGCACCAGCGGACGCACATCTGCCGCCAGCACGCCATCGGAGCGCATCACCATCACCACATCATGCTCGGCAGCCAGCCCGGCCATCACCTGCGTCACACGCGGGTCTTTCCGGCGCGCATAGTGCTCGATGCGCTGCAGCAACCCCACCTTTTCCGCCGCATCCATCGAGGCGATGGGGTCGTGCATCGGATAGAGCGCATGCGGCTTGCGCGCCCGGCCGCCCCCCACCCGGTTGCGCGCAGACTTGCTGCCCGCCCGTGCAATGGTGCGCGTGGCATCGGCCGCCGACATCAGCGCCGCTTCGTTGATCTCGTCGGAATAGGCAAAGGCCGAACGGTCGCCCGTGACCGCGCGCACGCCCACCCCTTGCCCGATGGAAAAACTGCCCGACTTGACGATGCCTTCGTCCAGACTCCAGCCCTCGCTGCGGGTGTACTGGAAATACAGGTCGGCGTAATCCACCTTGTGCTCGAAGATCCGCCCGATGGCGCGATGCAGATGCGCCTCGTCCAGACCGGAGGGCTCCAGCAATACACGCTTGGCCACCGCCAGCGGCGTCGTTCCCAGCTCGTTCAGGTTCATGTGTCGTCAGTCAGATAGCGCCCGATGGCGGCTAAAGAATCGCAGAGACTCCCGGCAGCAGGCGGCTGCCGGGCAGATAGCCGATCAATGTATCACGCAGGCCAGCCCGGCTGCCACCGCACCCGGCGAACGGCGGCCCGCCTACAGCACCCGGTGCTTCAGGGCGGGCAGGCTCTGGCGGACTTCGGCCGTGCGGGCACGATCCAGCGTACCCAGCACCACGCCCTCTCCCTCGGGCAACTGCGCCACCACCTCGCCCCACGGGTCGATAAGCATCGAATGCCCCCAGGTTCGCCGGCCCGACGGATGCACCCCGCCCTGTGCCGACGCGAGCACCCAGCACTGGTTTTCCACGGCCCGCGCCCGCAACAGCAGCGACCAGTGCGCCTCACCCGTGGTGTAGGTAAATGCTGCCGGCACCACGATCAGGTCCACCGGCGACATCGCCCGGTAAAGCTCGGGAAAGCGCAGGTCATAGCACACCGACAGGCCCACGCGCAGCGATGACTCCCCAAAAGGCACATCCACCACCACCGGCGTGCGTCCCGGCAGGATGGTGGCCGATTCATTGAACGACTCGCTGCCGCGCTGAAAGCCAAAGAGATGGATCTTGTCATAGCGCGCCAGTTGCCGGCCGTCCGGCCCATACACCAGACAGCTGTTGAAAACCTTGTTGGGCTTGCGGGTAGTCAGCGGCAACGTGCCGCCAATCAGCACCACCCCGTGCCGGCGCGCGCAATCCGCCAGAAAAGCCTGAATAGGCCCCTCGCCCGGCTGCTCGTCGATGAACAGCTTGTCGCGGTCGCTGCTGCCCATCAGGCAGAAATATTCCGGCAGCAGCACCAGCTGCGCCCCACCCGCCACGGCCTGCGCCACCAGGCGCTCCACCGTCTCCATGTTCTCGGCCACATCCGGCCCGGAAACCATCTGCAGCGCAGCCAATGTCATCGTATCCATGCCGCGCATTATCACCCACAAAGCGCCATCCCCACAGCACGCATATCCACCGCCCCCTCCCATGCAGGCGCCTCGCGCCTGACACCTCTTTTCAATTCACCTTCCGCCAATCCCCCCTCACCCACCAGACAGCGGCCGGCCTCACGCAGGGCCACCATCCTGCCCATACTTCCGCCCTCAAACGCGGCGCACAACTGCGCCACTGAACAGCAACCAGCGACCTGCGGCCATGCCTGACGATCCGGGCGTTGCAACTGGCTTGATCGCAAGGCACTGGCACACACTCCCGAACCTCTCCGATCCCTGCTCATGGCATCTCACATCAGCACCGGCCCCGTCCTGGCCCGCAACCACATCATCTCGACGAAAAAGCTCCACGGCAAGGCCGGCCAGCAACCGGCAAACGCCCGCAAGCCCGAAGAAGACGATGACGACGATGCCATGCTGTTTCCGCAGGGCGATGCCGGCGCCGGCATGAATGCCCCCGTGGGCGCAGAATCTGCAGGAAGCGCAGGCAATGCAGCATCCGGCACCAGCGCAGCCACGGGCGCAGAAGCCGGCATGACGGGCGGCGCATCCAGCACAGCCCTCTCGGCCGCAGGCAGTAACGTGCCAGGCACCGCAGCCCCTGCAGCCGGCAGCGAAATGCTTCGCAGCGCCGGCATCCTCACCGGCCTCGCCCTGTTCAGTGGCGCAGCCATTGCCGCCATCGACGATCAGTCAGACGCAGGCAGCGATGCCCAGGCCGGCACTCCACCAGCAGCCACAAGCGACACCATCAACGGCACGGGCACGCCGGCCAACACCGCATCACAAGCACAAGACCAGCGCGTCACGGCAGCAGACACCACGGCACAGAGCGCTTCCACGGCTCCTGCAACGCAAGCAGATGCCTCGTCATCAAGCAACACTCAGAACACCGGCACGCCAGCAGACCCAGCCAACACCTCAAACACAACGCCGACTGGCACCGCCACCCAGCCCGGCACAGCCGGCTCCACCACACCGGCGGTCGAGCTGTCCAGCGCCCCCACGCCCGACTATCCGCAAAGCAAGACACAGGAAATCGTCGCAGCAACCGACAGCGGCGCCATTCGGCTCAACAAGCGCCTCATCACAGGCAGAGATCTCAGCAAGGCCCCCGCCTGGATCAAAGTCACCAGCATCGACGAAACCGACGACACCAACACGCAGGAATCAGCGCTCTTCTATGAAAAGGACGGCCAGCAGATTCGCATGCAGGAAGGTGATGTCATTGAGTCAACATATTTCGACGCGCTGTACTGGGATACCAACCAGACCAACGGCGGCAGTTTCAAATTCGATGCCTTTGGTGCCGACGACAAGCAGATCAATGCGGCCGATGGTCAGGGAATCATGATCGCCGAAGGAACGCCATCGCGCCTGCTTTTCCAGATTGATGCGCGGTGGTTCCCCGCCCTGATGAACGCCTATTACCCCGACACCGAAACGCCCGCTGCCTATCGCGTGGCAGCCATCACCGAGGCAGGCGACACCAACGGCAAGACAGACGCACTCATCCTCGGCAACAGCGACAACCACCTCAAGGTTGGTGACATCATTTCTGCCGACGACACGCAACAGGTTTTCTGGGACTTTGCCTCCAACAGCGGCGGCGAATGGTCTGTGGTGCCCCTGCGTGCCGATGGCACCGCAATTGGCAACTACCCGATGGCCATCGAGGTGCAAGCCGGGGACAGAAACGGAGCCAGCTACTACACCGACACAACCGACCAACCCGACACCAGCGCCCCGGCTGCCCCCCAGGCAGGCACCACAACCAAGACCCTCGGCATGTCGGCTGCCCCTGTCGAACTGCCCCACCAGACCACGGAGTACGGCCTGGCATCACCCCTCGGCACACTGCTAGACGAACCCGCCCACACCCCGCTGATCTGAGGCCCCTGCAGCCCGGCACGGCAATTGGCGCCAGGCACTTTCCCTGAGCAAAGCCCTTCCGTAGAAAGGCCGCGTTCCGAGAACCTTCTTCCTTCGATGAGAAAGGGCCGGGAGGTCACCCCCATCTCCGGCTCAGTGGCGCCAAGCGCCAGATGCACCGTCGATGGGCACGGCCTGCCGGCCCTTGCGGCTGGCGCAGGTCTTCCCAATGGGGAAGTATTCAGCGCCTCAATGCGCCTGGAACACGTCCTCAATGCGCTTGGCGTCCAGGATGTTGTCGGCCCACCGTGTCAGGTCTTCCGACGTACCTGCCTGAAGCCGGGCTGCCACCTCGGCACTGATTGGGCCGAAGCGACGTTGCAGCTGCCGGGACAGCATCTCAGTCTGGCCTTCAAACCGGCCAGCCTGCAAGCCCTGCTCGATGGCCCGGGAGACGATTCCACCCATGTTCCTGCTCTCCGTTTCGTAGTTCCGCTCAAACTCCTCCCGCTCATTATCCTCAAGCGGAAGGTACATGTCGATGAAGTCCAGATACTTGCGCTGCCGCTCGGTGCTGTTTTCCAGCTCCAGCAGTCCCTTCAGCGCCTGGCCGTAGACCGTGGGCCGCTCCTCCTTCCGGTGCTGCATCGCCACCAGATTCAGCCGGGCAACGATGTTGGTGCTATCAAAGTGCAGTCTCGCCTGTGTTTGCGCCAGGTTGAAGACGATGTACTCGAAGTGCAGGTAAGGCCGCTCGGGGCTGCCCAGCGTCAGACTGGTGGGTGGTGTCGGCCCGGGCTTCAGGAAGATCACCACCGGCACGATCTGGTTGGTCTTCATCAGCTCCGAGACCGAGGCGCAATAAGACACCAATCGCTGCGGCGAGAAATCCCCGGGGTTGGTTTCTTCTTCAACAATGAAAATGATGGCCTCACGGCTGCCATCGGGCCACTCCACCAGCAGCGGCACATCCAGCTCGAAGAAGCGATCACCCAGCCTGTCCTTCAGCTGCTCCTGCCGGATGGGGGTGATGCGGGCAGAGGGGTCGATCTTCTTCGCTTCCGACTCAGCATAAAACAGCAACGCCTCGCGCGGATAGTCGAGGATCAGGTTCTTGAATGCCTGATCGTGGCTGATGCGGGTGGCGTCCTTCGATGCTGGCGCGCTGTTCGCGGAAGTGCCAGCGTTCTCATTCAAAACTGGAGCCTTGTCATGGGAAGCTCCGCCGTTCTCATGCAAAACCGGTTCCTTGTCAGCGGGAATGCCGGCAGGATCAGGGGAACGCCCCCGGGGGATCTGACGCTTGCGTGTCATGAGGGATGCCTCGTGTGGCAACAAGAGCATCCATCATCGTGAAAGCGCCTTCGGTTGAACATCGGTCAGATGGCCGAAGCAGCTTAGGCGAATTGGCCGAGTGCGCTCCCCGTAAGGGTTTGGAGGGCATGCCCCTTCTCAACACAGCCTCTTTGCCCCCCAAACGGGAAGGAAGTTCAGACATTGACCCTGCAAGGGAAAGCCCCGCGCCAACTGCCAAGGGCCGGGAGGCCGTGCCCGTCGAAGGCGCATTCGGCGCTTGACGGCGTTG
>JAUNHU010000146.1 GCA_030523825.1 Lautropia sp.
ACCGGCTTCGATTCGGTGTCGAAGCCCACCACCCCGGCGCCGCGGATTTCCGCCCCTGCCTCGGCCGCATGTGCCGGATCGACCATGATGATGGCTTCGTCGGGCAGGGTGTCGAAGGGTGGCAGCGCCAGCACCTCCTCTCGGGATGGCAGGGCCCGCCCACCGGATCGGGCGGTCTTGCGGGCGGGCGTGGCAGCGCCTGCAACCGCGCCGGCAGTTCCCCCGTCGGACTGCCGGGCCCCGATGCCGGGCTCTGCCGACGGGGAAGGCGGCGGGCGCAACAACCATGCAATCTGGCGGCTCATGCCTGCTCCGGGAGGTTCGGGGCATGGCGGTGCCACGCCCACTGTCGACGGACAGGCCTGCCCTTGTCCTGAAAGCCCCTGTAACCGGCTTGGGAAAACCGCCACACCGTCCGGCCTGCACCAGCACACACGCACTTCCAGCCCCGAAGGCCAGCATGCTTCAGACAGGCGCAAAAAACGGCCATTCTGTTCATCATCCCGACAATGACCACCTTCGATGGAAATGGCAGTCATTCTACTCAGTGACGACCATCACATCCGGCCTGCACGCAGCACCGCCCAAACGGGTAACATCAACACTGGCGATGGTTAACATCCGTGACACGGAAAAGGCCGTCGTTTTGACAACAAAATGCGCAAGTCTACCGACACGCTCCCCCTGCAAGAGGTGACACCAGATGGCCAAGATACTGATCCCTGTCGATGGTTCCGAACCCTCGCTGAACGCAGTTAACTGGGTGATCGAACAGATCCGGGCAGGCGCAGGACATTCAATCAGCCTCATCAATGTCCAGCCCGAAATCATGACCGGCCATGCCCGGGCCTTCTTCAAGAAGGAAGAGGTCGATGCCTACATGGACGAAATGGCCCACGAGCATCTGATCTCTGCCGAGCGCCTGTTGAACGAGGCTGGCATTCCCTTTGAACCCATTCACCGACGCGGTCATGCACCGACGATCATTGCCGAAGTGGCCAAACAGGGCGCTTTCGATCAGATCGTGATGGGCACCCGCGGTCTCAACCGCATCGGCGGCCTGCTGCTCGGCTCGGCAGCCACCGGCGTGCTTCACCTGGTGGACATCCCCGTCACCTTGATCAAATGAATTCCAGGCCGTCCCGCTGCGCCCTCCCTGCCCGATTGAAAACGGGCAAGGCGGGCGCAGTGGCGTGCGGTCGTCTGCCCTGACGCAATCCCGTGACAGGGTCTCTGGAACTGGCCGGAATTTTCCCCATGAATCAGACAACTACATCCCCGGAAACCACCCCCGTCGAAGTCCAGCTCTCGGCAGACCTTGCCGATCGGGACAGCGCCGTGCGCGCCGCAGGCGCCCTGCTCATCAAGGCAGGCTTCGCCCATGAGAACTTCACCGAAAGCCTGCTCAAACGGGAAAAGACCGCCACCACCTTCCTCGGCCAGGGAGTTGCCATTCCTCACGGCATGATCGAGGACAAGCACCTCGTCAAGCGAACCGGGCTGGGTGTCATCCAGGTCCCCAGGGGGGTTGTCTGGGGCAAGGATGCCGACGGCAACGACCAGATCGTCAATTTCATCGTGGCCATCGCCGCTGCATCCGATGAGCACATCAAGGTACTGCGTCGCCTCACGCGCCTGATGCGCGACGAAGACCGCCTGCAGAAGCTGAAAACCACCAGCAATCCACGGGAAATCGTCGAGGCGCTCACCGGCGAAGCCCCGGCAGCCGGCGCCACAGCCAGCAGCGCGCCCGCGCTGGCCGACTTCCCCATCGGCAAGGAAATCACCCTTGCCTACCCCAATGGCCTGCACGCCCGGCCCGCCGGCCAGTGGGTCGAGAGCATCCGCCGCTTCAAGTCGCAGGTGCATGTGCGCTGCGGCGACATCGTGGCCGACGCCCGCAGCGTGGCCTCGCTGCTCAGCCTCGGTGCAGGCAACAACGCCAAGCTGCGCGTATCCGCCGAAGGGGCCGATGCACAGGACGCCATCAGCGCCCTGCTCGGCACCATCAAGCTGCTGGGCGACGAAGAAACCCGTCAGGCCCGCCAGGCTGCGGCCAAACAGGCCCAGGCACAGGGCCTGGGCCGCGAGCTGGGCGACTGGCAGCCCGACGCAAAGAACGTCTTCACCGGCATTGCCGCCGCCCCCGGCCTCGTGATCGGCACGTTGGTGCTCGCCGAGACCCAGCAGTTCGAGAACGTCGCCGACGAATTCAGAAGCATCGCCGAAGAAGCAGCCACGCTCGATCAGGCGCTCTCCAACGCACAGAAGCAGCTGGCCACCCTCATTTCCAACGCCGAACGCCAGAACCAGAGCGAGCAGGCCAACATCTTCAAGGCCCACCTCGAACTGCTGCGTGACCCAAGCTGGCTGCGCGATGTCACCCGCCGCGTCATCGAAGGCCACGGTGCCGCCTGGGCATGGCAGCATGTGCTGGCCGAACGCACCCAGGCCCAGCGCGCCCTCACCGACGCCACCCTCGCAGCCCGCTCGGCCGACCTTCAGGACGTAGGTGAGCGCGTACTTCGCATCCTCCTCGGCAAGGCCGACACCAACAACCTGGCCGGCGGCCTTCCCTCCGATGCCATCCTGCTGGCCGATGATCTGGCGCCGTCCGTCACCGCCCAGATCGACACCAGCAAGGTCAAGGGGTTCTGCACGGCCCGTGGCGGCCCCACCGCCCACACGGCCATTCTCGCCCGTGCACTGGGTCTGCCCGCCGTCGTGGCAGCCGGCCCCGGCGTCATCTCGCCAAGCCTCGTCCAGGGTCAGGCAGGCGTCAAGGCAATTCTCGACGGCTATCGCGGCCGCCTCTACGTGGCACCGACCGAAGCCGGACTGGCCGAGGCCGAAAAGCACATCGCCAACCTGCAACGGAAGCAGGCCGAAGAAGCCAAGACGCGGATGCAACCCGCCACCACCACGGATGGCCATCGCGTCGAGATCGGCGCCAACGCCAACCGGGCCGATCAGGCCCGCCGCGCGCTCGAAAACGGAGCGGAAGGTGTCGGCCTGATGCGGACCGAGTTCCTGTTCCTCGAACGCGACCATGTGCCGGGCGAAGACGAACAGTACGATGTATACCGGGCGATGGTCGAGGCACTGGGCGGCAAGCCGCTCATCGTCCGCACGCTCGACATCGGTGGCGACAAGCAGGTGCCGCACCTGGCACTGCCCCAGGAAGAAAACCCCTTCCTCGGCGTGCGCGGCGCCCGTCTGCAACTGCGCCGCAACGAGCTGCTCGAACCGCAACTGCGGGCACTCTGCCGCGCAGCCAAGCACGGCCCGCTGTCGATCATGTTCCCCATGATCAGCAGCATCACCGAAGTGCAGGCCCTGCGTGAGCGTCTCGAAGCCATCCGCCTCGAACTCGACGCCCCCGCCGTGCCCATCGGCATCATGATCGAGGTGCCGTCGGCCGCCGTCATGGCCGACCAGTTCGCCAAATACGTCGACTTCTTCTCCATCGGCACCAACGATCTCACCCAGTACGCGCTGGCCATCGACCGCCAGCACCCCGAACTGGCCAGCCTGGCCGATGCGCTCGACCCGGCCGTCCTGCGCCTCATCGCCCAGACCGTCGCCGGCGCCCGCCCCTTCAAGCGTCACGTCGGCGTCTGCGGTGGCCTGGCAGGCGATCCCCTGGGTGCAGCCCTGCTCGTCGGCCTTGGCGTGGACGAGCTCAGCATGAGCGGTGGTGACATCGGCTCGATCAAGGCGCTGCTGCGTCGCCAGTCCCTCACCGATCTCCAGGCTCTCGCCCAGAAGGCCCTGCAGGCCGAAAACGCCCAGCAGGTTCGGGAACTGGGCAACGCCCTGAAACATGGCAACGCCACCGGAGACGCAGCATGACGCAGGTCCTCACCATCACCCTCAACCCGGCCATCGACCAGACCATTCCCCTGGACGAACTGATCCCCGGTGAAGTCCACCGGGCCTCCGGCTACACCAGCACGGCAGGCGGCAAGGGCGTGGGCGTGTCCATCATCCTGTCGGCGCTTGGTGTCGAAACCACCGCCACAGGCTGGCTCGGCAGCAACAATGACGGCCTGTTCGTCGCGGCCTTCCAGAAAAACGGCATCCGCGACGCGATGGTGCGCCTGCCGGGCGACACCCGCACCAACATCAAGCTGGTCGATGACAAGGCTGGCGCCTCCACCGACATCAACCTGGCTGGCCTGCAACTGGATGCCGACGAACGCGCCAAGGCCGAACTGGTTCTGGCCGAACGGGTCGAAGCCATCGTCCAGCCCGGTGACTGGGCTGAACTGGGTGGCAGCCTGCCTCCCGGCTTCAAGGCCGACACCTGGCTGCGCATCGCCAAACTGCTGGTGGACAAGGGCGTCCATGTCGTCGTCGATGTGGCAGGTGCGGTCCTGGGCGAAATCCTGCGTCGCTGGAAAGCCGAGGTTTCCGCCACCGTGGGCCCGGTCATGATCAAGCCCAACCGCTCCGAACTGGCCGAACTGGTCGGACATCCGCTGCCCACCATCGAAGATGTCATCGACGCGGCCGAGAAACTGCGCGCCGAAGGCGTGCAACGTGTGGTCGTGTCGCTGGGCGGTGACGGCGCCATCATCATCGGCCCCGAGGGGCGCTGGTCTGCCACGCCTCCCAAGGTGCATGTCGCCACCACCGTTGGCGCTGGCGACACCCTGGTGGCAGGCACCATGGCCGGCCTCATCAAGGGCGCCCCCTTCCCCGACGCTGCCGTCTCGGGCATGGCCTGCGCGGCTGCCCGCATCCAGCAGATCGAGTTTGGCCTGCCGCCCCTTTCCGAAGTCGACGCCCTGGCCAGCCAGATCAAGATCACCCAGCGTTGAGCCCACACCAACGCACATTACAGGAGAGTCCCCGTGGCAAGCATCTTGGCAATCACAGCCAGCCAATCCGGACCAGCCCACAGCTTCATCATCGGCGAATCCCTCCAGGCCGCAGCCCAGAAGGCCGGCCACCAGCTCAAATCCAAGGTGTTCAGTCACCTGGGTGAGCATGGCACCTTTTCCGAAGCCGACCTGAACGGCGCCGACGTGGCCATCGTCGTCACCGACACCGCCGTCGACCTGCCAACGCTGCCCGCCAGCCTCCGGGTCGTCAAAGTCTCGCCGCAAGCCGTCTTCGACAACCCCGATGCCGTCATCAGCCAGACCCTGCAGGGCACCGGCGGTGCGAAGGCAGCAGGCGTCGGCGCAGCGGCAGCCGGTGCCGCAGCCGTGGCAGCAGGCGCGTCCTCCGGCCCCGCCCCCAAGGGCCTGAAGATCGTTGCCATCACATCCTGCCCCACCGGCGTGGCCCACACCTTCATGGCAGCCGAAGCGCTCGAAGAAGGCGCCAAAGCCACCGGTCACACCATCAAGGTCGAAACCCAGGGCTCGGTGGGCGCTCAGAACGCCCTGACTCCGGCTGAAATTTCCGCCGCCGATCTCGTCATCATCGCCGCCGACACCCAGGTAAACAAGGACCGCTTCGGTGGCAAGCGCCTGTACTCCACCAGCACCAAGGCAGCCATCAAGGACGGCGTTGCCGTCATCGACGCCGCCTACAAGCAGGCAACCCCGTGGGGTGCCGATGGCGCAGCTGCCAGCAGCGACACGGAAGCTTCCGACGACGGCGCCAAGAAGGCCGGCTCCTCCGGCCCCTACAAGCACCTGATGAC
>JAUNHU010000147.1 GCA_030523825.1 Lautropia sp.
CAGGTGGCTCCCGATGTGGGCTGATTGTCATCCATCGACAGCCCCCGGACATTGGCCTGCGGGCGCGGGGGCAGGATGCCGGCAGCCGCGATCGAGACTGCGGGCAGGGGCAGCCCGGTGCGCATCACCTGGGTCATGCTCTTGTCCACCTTCACGTCGAGCGCAGCCGCGCGCAGCGGCCGGCCATCGGGTTGGCTGCTGTCCAGCACGAGTACCCAGTCCCCCTCGGGCATCACGAAGTGGTGGGGCGCCACGTCAGGGTTGAAGAGCAGCAGCAGGTCGTACTCCTCGGCGCTGTGGGCCCCGAGATACTGGCCAAACACGCCGTTGTTTCCTTCGTGCCAGTCGCCGTTCTGCATGGGCTCGCCGTGGCTGTCCAGCCATTGCACATCGAACCTGCCCAGGGGGGTGGGGGCACCCTGCAGCCAGGTTGGCAGCCGCAGTTGCGGATGCTGCCGACGCAGGTGGATCAGATGGGACGTGTAGTCGATCAGATCCTGATCGATGTTTTCCCAGTCGTACCAGCTGATCCCGTTGTCCTGGTTGTAGGCGTTGTTGTTGCCCTGCTGGGTGCGGCTCATCTCGTCACCGCCCAGCAGCATCGGCGTACCCTGGGAGAGCAGCAGCGAGCCCAGCAGTGCGCGCTTCAGCCGGTTGCGGATGCCGTTGATGGCCGGGTTGGTCGTGGGGCCTTCGACCCCGGCATTCCAGCTCAGGTTGTTGTCGTTGCCGTCCCGGTTGTTCTCGCCATTGGCCTCGTTGTGCTTGTGGTTGTAGCTGACGAGGTCGTTCAGCGTGAAGCCGTCGTGCGAGGTGATGAAGTTGATGCTCGACTGCGGATCTCGCCCGTCGTGATGGAACTGTTCGCTGGCGCCCGACAGCTGGCTGGCAAAGCCGCCCCGGTTCTTGTCGGGTTGCAGCCAGTAACGGCGCACCGTGTCGCGGAAGCGGTCGTTCCACTCGCTCCAGCCGGGCAGGTAGGCACCAAGCTGGTAGCCGCCATCGGCTGCATCCCACGGTTCGGCAATCAGTTTTACCTGTGACAGCACCGGGTCCTGGCGCACGGCCTGGAAGAACGGGGCGAAGCGGTGGAAGAAACCGTCGCGCCGCTCGCCGGGCACCGAGATGCGGCCAAGCGTCGAGGCCAGGTCGAAGCGGAAGCCGTCGACGTGCATCTCCTCGACCCAGTAGCGCAGTGAGTCCATCACCAGGCGCAGGGTGGCCGGGCGGCTGCAGTTCACGCTGTTGCCGGTGCCGGTGTAGTTGTTGTAGTAGGCCGGATCATGGCGGCTGAGGTGGTAGTAGGCCACGTTGTCGAGGCCGCGCAGGCTGAGTGTGGGGCCGCGCTGATCGCCTTCTGGCGTGTGGTTGTAGACCACGTCCAGCAGCACCTCGATGCCGGCCGCGTGCAGCGCCTTCACCATCTGCCGGAACTCGCGCATGGGGTTCTTGATGGCGTAGGCACGGTGCGGCGCAAAGAAGGCCAGCGTGTTGTAGCCCCAGTAGTTGACGAGGCCCATGCCCTGCAGATGGCCTTCACTGATTGACTCCTGCACGGGCAGAAGCTCCACGGCCGTCACGCCCAGGCGCTTCAGGTGCTCGATGGAGGCGGGGGCCGACAGGCCCAGATAGGTGCCACGCAGTTTTTCGGGCACCTTCGGGTTCTGCTGGCTGAAGCCCTTCACGTGCACTTCGTAGATGACCGATTTCGACATCGGTGTGCGCGGCGGACGATCGTTGCCCCAGTCGAAGGCATCGGCCTCGCCGCCCGTCACCACCGCCTTGGGCACGTAGGCGGCGTTGTCTTCCATCTGCGTGTCGGGGCGGTCGAGGTGCGACTCATTCCACTGGAAATCGCCATGCAGCGCACGGGCATAGGGATCGAGCAGCAGGCGGGCACAGTTGTAGCGCAGGCCGTGTGCCGGATCGTAGGGGCCATCGACACGATAACCGTAGATGAGGCCGGGGCCGGCATCGGGCAGGAAACCGTGCCAGGTATTGGCCTCGGGGCCGCACATCGCATGGCGGCTGATTTCCTTGCCGTCCTGGTCGAACACACAGAGGGTGACGCTGCGCGCACCGCTGCTGAAGACGGAGAAATTGACGCCGCCCTGCACGCAGGTGGCGCCCAGTGGCCAGATCTGGCCGGGAGACATTGTCTTGATATCCATGAGCTGATCCAGAATGTGTTCAGAAACGTTCGGGGGCAACCCCGTGCGAACGTTTGTGAACAAAGGCTGGGTGGCGTCTGCCCATTGTGGGGCACATCCGGATGCTGGCAGCGTGTCCGTGCGATTCTGCTGCGATGCAGGTGACAGGCGGCGTTCCGGTGTGTCCTGGCTGGCACATGCGGCCGGTGCCCGGTATGGGGTGAGCCGTGCGGCCTGGACAGGGAGAGGAAGTTTGCCTGGTGCCTGCGGGTGCTGCGCAGAACCCAGCCCGGAGGCTGCGGCGAGGATGAAATGCCATGCGCTCGGGGGCATGGTCTGGTCGTCGAGCGGGAAATGGCTTCTCCGCTGTGTGGCGTCGGGGCGCCAGAGGTACTGCATGCTGCCATGACGGCGCCGGGGTGGTGCCACGGCGCCGTCGAAGCCCGGCGGGGCAGCCCCGCCAGGGGCCGGCAGGTGGTGGGCCTTGCGGCCCGCCGGCGCCGGAACGATCAGATCTTCAGCGGCTTCACGTTCCAGATCTTGTCGGCATATTCCATGATCGTGCGATCGCTGGAGAACATGCCCATGCCGGCCACGTTCAGCACGGCGCGACGGTTCCATTCCTCGGGCTTGCGGTACATCTCGTCGACCTTGGCCTGGGTGGCCACATAGTCGGCGAAGTCGGCCAGCAGCAGGTAGGTATCCTGTTGCAGCAGCGAGTCGGAGATCGGACGGAAGCGGCCCGGATCATCCGGCGACCAGAAGCCGTTCCTGATCTGGTCGATGACCTGGCGCAGCGCCGGATTTTCCTCGTAGTAGCGGGTGGGATCGTAGCCGCCGGCCTTGATGCGCGCCACTTCCTCGGTGCGATGTCCGAAGATGAAGATGTTCTCGTCGCCCACGCACTCGCGGATCTCGACGTTGGCGCCGTCCAGCGTGCCGATGGTCAGCGCACCGTTCAGGGCCAGCTTCATGTTGCCGGTACCCGAGGCTTCGGTGCCGGCGGTGGAGATCTGCTCGGACAGGTTGGCGGCCGGCATGATCATCTCGGCGGCCGAGACGCTGTAGTTCGGCACGAACACCACCTTCATCCGGTCACGCAGCTGCGGGTCGTTGTTGACCTTGCTGGCCACGTCATTGATGAGCTTGATGATGAGCTTGGCCTGACGGTAGGCGGAGGCTGCCTTGCCCGAGAACAGGAAGGTGCGGGGCACCCAGTCGGCGTTCGGGTCGGCCACCATCTCGTTGTAGCGATGGATGATGTGCAGCACGTTCAGCAGCTGGCGTTTGTACTCGTGGAAGCGCTTCACCTGCACGTCGAGCAGGGCGTTCGGGTCGAACTGCACGCCACCGTGTGCCTTCACCCAGTCGGCCAGACGGCCCTTGTTGGTGTGCTTGGCAGCGGCGAAAGCCTTCAGGAAGGTGGCCTTCTCGGACGACTTCTTCAGCTTTTCCAGCTCGTCGAGGTGCTGACGCCAGGTCGAGCCGATGGTCTTGTCGATGAGGGCAGACAGCGGACGGTTGGCATTGGCCAGCCAGCGACGCGGGGTGATGCCGTTGGTGACGTTGCAGAAACGGCCGGGGAACAGCTTGGCGAAATCGGAGAAGATCGTGTCCACCAGCAGCTGGCTGTGCAGCTTCGAGACACCGTTGACCTTGTGGCTGGCCAGCACGCACATGTAGGCCATGCGCACACGGCGCTCGCCGGTCTCGTCGATCAGCGACACGCGACGCAGCAGGTCGTGGTCGTCGCCGTGGTGGTCGCGCACCCAGTCGAGGAAGCGCTTGTTGATCTCGAAGATGATTTCCAGATGACGCGGCAGCAGGTTGCGCATCATCGAGACCGGCCAGGTTTCCAGCGCCTCGGGCATCAGCGTGTGGTTGGTGTACGAAAACACCTTGCAGCACTGCGACCACGCGGCATTCCACTCCATCTTGTGCTCGTCCACCAGCAGGCGCATCAGCTCGGGCACGGCGATGGCCGGGTGCGTGTCGTTCAGGTGGATGGCGACCTTGTCCGACAGCTTGGTGAGATCCTTGTTGTTGTGCGCAAAGCGGCGCAGGATGTCCTGCAGCGCGGCACTGACGAAGAAGAATTCCTGACGCAGGCGCAGCTCGCGGCCCTGGTAGCTGGAATCGTCCGGATACAGCACGCGGGTGACGTTCTCGGACTGGTTCTTCTGCTGCACGGCCTGCATGTAGTTGCCCTGGTTGAACAGGGTCAGATCCAGGCTCTGCGAGGCACGGGCGTGCCACAGGCGCAGCGTGTTGATGGTGTTGGTGTTGTAGCCCGGCACGATCATGTCGTGGGCCATGGCTTCGACCTGCTCGGCGCTGTGCCAGACGGCACCGTTGCCGTTGTGCTCGACCGAACCGCCGAACTGGATCGGGAACGTGACCTGCGGACGCGGGAATTCCCACGGATTGCCCAGGCGGAGCCAGTCGTCGGGCTGCTCGACCTGATAGCCATCATGGATGTGCTGGGCGAACATGCCGTAGTCGTAGCGGATGCCATAGCCGAAGCTGGGCAGGCCCATCGTGGCCATCGAGTCCAGGAAGCAGGCAGCCAGACGGCCCAGACCGCCGTTGCCCAGACCCGGATCGGGTTCTTCCTCGCGGGCTGCTTCAAAGTCGAGACCGCCCTTGGTCATGGCATCGGCCAGCTGATCGTAGATGTCGACCGCCATCAGGCTGTTGGTGAGTGCGCGGCCGATCAGGAACTCTGCCGAGAGGTAGTACACACGCTTGACGTTCTGGTCGTACTGGGCGCGCATGGTCTGCATCCAGCGGTCCACCAGCTTGTCGCGGGCGAGGCGGGCCAGAGCCACGTACCAGTCGGCCTTGGTGGCGGTGCGCGGGTCTTTGCCCACGAAATAGGCCAGGCGGTTGGCGACGTAGCCGCGCAGTGCCTGGGGATCGTTCTGATCCAGTGACTGCGGCTCGAAGGCGTCGGTCAGCTGGTTGGTGCTTTTGGTCTTTGCCATTCTTGAGGGGGACTCGGACGAGGGTTGCGACAATCCGCTATTTTTGCAGGTAAAACGTGAACTCTGCCACCATCGAACGTATTCGCCTGTGTCCGGCATGCCGCAAGTGGTCGCTCGCATTCCCGTGCCGGCGGCTGTCCGGCGCGGGCAGCATCGCGCAGGTGAGTGCTGCCTGCCTTTCCCGTCCAGTGCCCGGTCATTCGCTATCTGGTTGATTATTCGGGTTTTCCCTGAAAAAGCGTTCCTGCTTTCCGTGGGTGCAGACACGTGTCAGCAGGCAGGGTGGGGGAAAGGATCTGGCATTGTTACATTCGTGGGCTTTTTTCATGCGCTGTTGTCCGGGGCTGAAATCCCGACTCGCTGATGCTGGTATTGAGCCGGGAAGCGATGTGGCGGCACGGCGCGGCCGGGGCCGCACCTGCAAGATTCTTCGTGGCAACAGCGGCGGGGCGACCGGGAATCCCCGCTCAGGTCAACCCCTGCGGG
>JAUNHU010000148.1 GCA_030523825.1 Lautropia sp.
TGCGGGCCATGTTGTTGGCGTAGTTGCACAGGGTGGCCAGCGCCACGCCGAGGATCACTTCCAGCACCTGCGCGTCATCGTAGCCGGCGGCCCTGAAGGCGGCGAGCTGGGCGTCGGGCACGTTGCCCTTGTGCAGCATGACGGCGCGGGTGAAGCGGGCCAGCGCGGCCAGTTTCGGGTCGGCCAGTTCGGCCCCGTCACGCAGGGCATCGATGGCGGCATCGTCCATCAGCTTCTTCTTTCTGGACAGTGCGGTATGGCCTGCCTTGCAGAAGCCGCAGCCGTTGTCGACGGCTGCCGTGATCTGCACCACCTCGCGCTCGGCCGGGGTCAGGCTCGTCTTCGCGTTGATGAGGCCCACCTCCTGATACATCTCCAGCGCTGCAGGCGAATTGGCCAGCACCGCGATCAGGTTGGGCAGGAAGCCGTTGTTCTTCAGCGCGGCCTCGACACGTGGTCTGGCGGCCTCGGGTGCGGATTCGACGGTCTGCAGGGGAAGACGGGACATGATGGGGACACCTCGTGGATGTAAGGGGAAAGGGCATGGGTCCGGAACCGCACCCCGATGGGCGCAGGGCCTCGCAGGAACCTGCCAGACGCCCGGCTGGCCGGCTGGCCGGCCAGCGGGGGAAACAGACCCCGTTGCAGGCAAGGCACTGCCGGGCCGGCGCGGGGACGAACAGGTTCACGACACGCGCCATGGATACGCTGAACAAGTCCTCGCGGCGCTCGCATCCCCGGATCGGAGGCATCAGTGCGTTGGCATCTGGCGTCAATGGCACCACTATTGACGCCAGATGCCGCCTTCTTCTGCACCCCGTTCCGGGGCGCGCCCATCCACGGGACTTGTTCAGCGTATCCCTCTATCTGGGGCAGGAACGGCGATTTTCAATGCGAACGGGAAAAGGCGCAACGCCGGGGGCATTCGTACTTCCTTGGGTTGACACGCCGGGGACATCTCCGCCCGGACCTTGAAGCCATCCGGGATTCTGCGGGGCAGGCGCCTTGCCCTGCACGCCCGCCGGGGCTTTCGCGGGGACGAACAGGTTCATGACACGCGCTGCAGCGCCGCAACGAGGCCGGGTAGACACCCCGACTTGACGAGACAGGATCAGCTCGCTAATTTTGTGCTGTTCGATCCTCGTGGCGGGAGAGATCGTCCGGTTGCCCGGCCATGGGTTCTCTGCGCTGACCAGACCCCGTGGCGCAAAAGGCCCTCGCAGGCATGCAGGCCCGCAGCGAGGGGCAACCGGCGGCGCCGAAGGGGCACTCCCCGGAAACTCTCAGGCAAACGGACCGCCACGACAGGGAACACTCTGGAGAGAAAGCACCCGTGTCTTGCGGTGCTTCGCCGAAGGACACGATCTCAGGCACAGGTACAGAGGGGGAAAATACCGCCGGCATCCGCTTTCGGCACGGCACTGCAGGGTGCTGCCCCCGCATCGCAGCGCGTCTCGCCCATCGGCGCACACCGCGTCATGCAGGCACCCTCGCGGACCTGCTGCCTTGCCGGAGCATGCAACCGGGTCACAGCATCAGACCCCATTTCATCAAACCGGACTTTTTACTGGAGGACATCGTGTCAGTTCCCGGCAATCTGAAGTACACCGAATCCCATGAATGGCTGCGCCGCGAGGAAGACGGCACCATCACCATCGGCATCACCGACCACGCCCAGGCCGAGCTGGGTGATCTCGTCTACGTCGAACCGCCGGAACCCGGCCGCAAGGTCGAGGCCCAGGAAGCCTGTTGTGTGGTCGAATCGACCAAGGCCGCCTCGGACGTCTATGCCCCGGTGGCGGGCGAAGTCGTGGCCCGCAACGAGGCGCTGGCCGACAAGCCCGAACTGGTCAACGAGCAGCCCTTCGAGGGAGGCTGGCTGTTCCGCCTGAAGCCGGCCAACCCGGCCGACGTGGATGGCCTGCTGTCCGCAGACGCTTACCAGCAAGCCATCAGGGACTGACCCATCATGGCGGACCGCACTGCCCAGGCCACGCTGGCCGACCTGCTGCAACAGGACAACAGCGCCTTCGTGGCGCGTCACGTCGGCCCCTCCCCTGCCGACGAGGCAGCCATGCTGAGCGAGGTGGGTGCCTCCTCGCTGGACGCGCTGATCGCCGAAACGGTGCCCGGCAACATCCTGCTGGATCCCGGTGACAGGCCCGCACTGTCGATCGGCGAGGGGCGCACCGAAGCGGCGGCGCTGGCGGAGCTGGCGGCACTTGCCGCGCAGAACCAGGTCTGGCGCAGCTATCTGGGCTGCGGCTACCACCACACGATCACGCCCGAGCCGATTCGCCGCAACGTGCTCGAAAACCCCGGCTGGTACACGGCCTACACCCCCTATCAGGCCGAGATCTCGCAGGGCCGGCTGGAAGCGCTGATGGTCTTTCAGCAGATGGTGATCGACCTGACGGGCATGGAAGTGGCCAACGCCTCGCTGCTCGACGAGGCCACGGCCGCCGCCGAAGCGATGACGCTGCTGCGCCGGGCCAGCACCAGCAAGGCGCAGGGCTATTTTGTCGAGGCCGGCACGCACCCGCAGGTCATCGACGTGATCCGCACCCGCGCCCGCTGGCTGGGCATTCCGGTGCAGGTGGGCCCCCTCGACGGGCTCGATGCCGCCCAGGTCTATGGCGTGCATCTGCAAAGTCCCGATACCGAAGGCCGCGTGCACGATTACAGTGACGAGATCGCCCGGCTGGCAGCCGCCGGCGTGAAAGTCTGCCTGGGCACCGACCTGCTCGCCGCCCTGCTGCTGAAATCGGCCGGGGTCCAGGGGGCCGACGTGGTGATCGGCTCGGCCCAGCGCTTTGGTGTTCCGCTGGGCTTTGGCGGCCCGCATGCCGCCTTCATGGCCACCCGCACCCGCATGATCCGTTCGATGCCGGGTCGCATCATCGGCGTATCCACCGATGCGGCCGGCAACCCGGCCTTCCGCATGACGCTGCAAACGCGCGAGCAGCACATCCGCCGCGACAAGGCCACCAGCAACATCTGCACGGCGCAGGCACTGCTGGCCAACATGGCGGCCTTCTATGCCGTGTGGCACGGCCCCGAGGGGCTGCGCCGCATCGCGCTGCGCACGCACGGCATGGGCCGGCTGCTGGCTGCCGGCGTGAAGGCAGCCGGCGGCCCGGCGCCGCAGCATGCCCACTGGTTCGACACGCTGGTCTTTGCACTGCCCGATGCGGCAGCGGCCGACGCCGTGCTGGCCCGTGCCGCCGAAAAACGCATCAACCTGCGTCGGCTGGACAAAGAGCGCGTGCTGGTGGCACTGGACGAGAGCGTCGGGCTCGCCGACGTGGCCGATCTGATCGGCGTCTTCACCGGCAAGCCGTGCACACCCGAGGCACTGGCGGCGCAATCGGCCTCCCTGCCCGCAGCCAGCGATGCCCTGCCGGCCGCGCTGCTGCGCACCGACGCGGTGCTGACGCACGAGGTCTTCCATCGCCATCACAGCGAGACCGAGTTCATGCGCTACCTGAAGCGCCTCGAAAACAGGGACATCTCGCTGGTGCACGCGATGATCCCGCTGGGCTCGTGCACGATGAAACTGAATGCCGCGAGCGAAATGGCGCCGCTCGCCTGGCCCGGCCTTGCCGCCATCCACCCCTTCGCCCCGGCCACGCAGACCACCGGCTACCAGCAGATGCTGGACCAGCTGGGCACCTGGCTGGCCGACATCACCGGCTTTGCCGGCGTGTCCTTCCAGCCCAATTCCGGTGCGCAGGGCGAATATGCCGGCCTGCAGGCCATCCGCAGTCATCTCATCGCGAAGGGTGAAGCGCAGCGCAACATCTGCCTGATCCCGGCCTCGGCCCACGGCACCAATCCGGCCTCGGCCCAGCTCATCGGACTGAAGATCGTGGTGGTGGCCTGCGACGAGAACGGCAACGTCGACATGGCCGACCTGGACGCAAAGATCGCCGCGCACAAGGACGCACTGGCCGCCCTGATGATCACCTATCCGTCCACCCACGGCGTCTTCGAGGCCACGGTGCGCGACATCTGCGCGAAGGTGCATGCGGCAGGCGGGCAGGTGTACATGGATGGCGCCAACATGAACGCCCAGGCAGGACTGACCAAGCCGGGCGAGATCGGCGCCGACGTGTGCCACCTGAACCTGCACAAGACCTTCTCGATCCCGCACGGCGGTGGTGGCCCCGGCATGGGCCCCATTGCCGTGGCAGCGCACCTGGTGCCGCACCTGCCCGCTGCTCCGCGAGCAGACGGCTTCGACCGCAGCGACACCCCCACCATGGTGTCGGCAGCGCCCAACGGCAGTGCGCTGATCACCGCAATCTCGTGGATGTACATCCGCATGATGGGTTCGGCAGGCATCCGGCGCGCCACCGCCATCGCCATCCTCAACGCCAACTACATCGCCAGCCGCCTGAAGGGGCATTTCGAGGTGCTGTATGCCGGCGAAAACGGCCGGGTGGCGCACGAGTGCATCCTCGACCTGCGCCACTTCAAGGCACAGTTCGGCGTGACCGCAGAAGACGTGGCCAAGCGTCTGATGGACTACGGCTTCCATGCGCCGACGCTGTCCTTCCCGGTGCCCGACACGCTGATGGTGGAGCCCACCGAATCGGAGGGCAAGGCCGAACTGGATCGCTTCTGCGATGCGATGATCAGCATCCGGCAGGAAATCAGTGACATTGCCGCCGGCAGGCTGCCTTCTGATGACAACCCGCTGAAGAATGCGCCGCACACCGTCACCGAAGTGGCCGGTGACTGGGCGCACGCCTACAGCCGCGAACAGGCCGCCTTCCCGCTGCCCTGGTTGCGGGTGGCCAAGGTCTGGCCGACGGTGAAGCGCATCGACAATGCCGCCGGCGATCGCAACCCGGTGTGCACCTGCCCCCCGCTGTCCGACTATCTGTAAGGAGACCGTGCCGATGTCAGAACCCCTGAAACAGGTGGCGCTGGACGCCCTGCACCGAGAACTGGGCGCACGCATGGCCGCCTTTGCCGGCTACGACATGCCCATCCAGTACAGCGGACTGAAGGCCGAGCACCTGGCCACCCGGGCCTCCTGCGGGCTGTTCGATGTGTCGCACATGGGGCAACTGCTGGTCACGCCGCGCGATGGCCGGATCGAAACCCTGCAGGCCGAACTGGAGGCCTGCCTGCCGGTGGATTTTGCCGACTGGCCCGTGGGCGTGCAGCGCTACACGGTGCTGCTGAACGAGCACGGCGGCATCGAAGATGACCTGATGATCGTGAACTTGGGCAGCGAGGTGCGCATCATCGCCAACGCGGGCAACCGCGAGCACGACTACAAGCTGCTGACCAGCCGCTGCCCCGGCCTGAAATTTGCCTGGATCGACGCGGCGCTGATCGCCCTGCAGGGGCCGGCAGCCGAGGCCGTGCTCAGCACACTGGATCCGCGCGCCAGCTCACCCCGCTTCATGGAATCGGTGACGCTGGAGCTGCTGGGC
>JAUNHU010000018.1 GCA_030523825.1 Lautropia sp.
TCCTCAAGAAAGTCAGCAGCCGCATCATCAACGAAGTCCGCGGCATCAACCGCGTCACCTACGACGTGTCCTCCAAGCCGCCGGCTACGATTGAGTGGGAGTGATTCCGTGATGGCTTGGGTCAGCCATCCATCCCATTGCGTTGGCCGCCTGGAATAACCTTGCTTGAATGAGCTGCAACCTGATCGCATGCTGTTTGGCAGAAAACGGTTGGTAGCTTTCCCTTCTCCTTGAACCGGCAGCTTGCGGCAGGCCCGCATGACGCTGACCTCCTCCCATCATTTGGCCCGGTCATTGCTGGAAAAATCGGCGTGTTGGGAAGGTGTGAAATGCTCGAAGAACGCGTTGGGCGTGAGGGCTGCGAGCGATGAATGCGGCCTGAAATGATTGTAATTCTGTCTCCAGTTTTCAATCTTCCGGCACGTGTCATCCAATGAGAGAAACCAGTGTGGGTTCAGGCACTCGTCACGGAAACTGCCATTGAACGATTCAATGAAGGGGTTATCGGTTGGCTTTCCCGGGCGCGAGAAATCCAGTACGACATGGGACTCATAGGCCCACTGCTCCATGACCAGCGGGATGAACTCACTGCCATTGTCCGTCCGTCTGGATCCGCTCCGAAAGCTCCCGCTTGTGTCTCAACCCATTCATCACTGTCACGACATCTTCTCTCTTGAGCTGCTGACCTACCTGGATGGCCGGGCACTCCTTGGTGAAATTGTCCACCACCGTCAGGACGCGAAATCGCTGACCATTGAACAGCGCATCACTGATGAAGTCCATGCTCCAGCACTGGTTGGGGGCCGGCAGGCTGACAGGCGTGTCTGCCGATGAGCGACAGCCTTGCGCCGGCGAGGCCGTTTGCTGCGCAGGTTCAGTCCTGCCTGACAGTACTGTGGTTGACCTTCCAGCCCTCGCGTCTCAACAGCACATAGATACGCCAGAATCCATAGCGAACACGCACTGCGGCGATATTATGGATACGCTTGAGCAGAGCCCTGTCGTCCCCAGGCTTGGGCCGATAGTACCAGCCAGCCCAGCTTTGACCCATCACCGCGCAAGCCCTGCGTTCGCTGACTCGATAACGATTCAGCAGATGGCGTACGAGCTCTCTGCGTTGTGGGGGGCTCAGAGCTTTTTTGCCAGCACATCCTGCCACATCGCCTTGTCCAGACTCAGATCTGCCACCAATTGCTTGAGCTTGTGGTTCTCTTCCTCCAGCTGCCGAAGCCTTCTCAGTTCGCCCACACCAAGGCCTTTATACTTCTTGCGCCAAGCATAAAAGGTAGCCTAGTAGATCCCCGTCTTGCGGCAGACCTCCCCTCCGAGGTACCGGTATCGGCCCGTTTGAGCGCGAATGCAAGCTGCACCTCAGTGGACTTCGACTTATTCATGGCGACGGGCCTCCTTGTCCGAGTGTCGCCGATTTCTCCACTTCTGAGTGGGCTAACTTACAGGGAGGAGGCCACCGTCACCTACCTATTTGGCAACCGGTGACTAACCCCCCGGGAAGTCTTTCTCATCTTCAGGTGCGTGGGCCGGCTACTAGTCAGGTGGGAATTGCGCTGGGATTTCATCGGATAGGGCCCGTGCGCTGCAGGATCTCAAGGTGGCAGTTGTTGCGGTGGTGATGTAGGAGATGCGGGGCTAGTTTCAGTTAGGATGTACCAAGTGTTACCACTGGTCGGCTTTGGCTCACTGTTGCAGGCTATCAATTCCAAGGCCTTCACGCTTGCCGCGATGCCTCTTATGATTGAGAATACGTATATTCGTGAGTATAAAGCGCATCCTAATTTTTCGATTGGCAGCTAACTAAAAAAGTTCGCTTGTGACAGATCTAGGAAGAAGGATTTTAAGATGAATGAGCATGATCTAGTTGTTTTAAAACAACAAAAACGGGCCGTTTTTCATGACCACAGAAATAGAGGGTGAGCTAACAACTATTGGGTATAAGGTGATGTTGCCTGTTAACCTTATAACCAAGACAACCAGTGAGCGGTGGCAAGGGGGTATTTGAAGTGGAAAAACGGCGTCTAGAGAAATGTGATATAGCTAACGGTGGTGGATTGAGAGGTGTCCTTTTATGACAACTGAGGCAGAGGTACTCGTTGACATTGTTAAATGGTCCGCTGATAGTCCCTCCTGGCAACGCGATGCACTCCGTCGGCTTGCCGAGGGTACGTTCCCTCTTGGGCCATCTGAGATCGATGAGATGGTTTCGATCTGTAGGGGAGAAAAATCGGCTGTACCGATAGAGGCGGAACACCTTCGCAGCCCTAATCATAATCAGGAGGAGGTCTATCTGCGTCAAATCCATAGGGTTCGGCATGTCAACGCGCTGGCTTCAGATCAACGACTGACTCTCCACCGTGTTGGTTTAACTATTATCTATGGAGATAACGGATCAGGAAAATCCAGCTACGCGCGTATTCTTAAGAAAGTTTGTCGCGCGCGTATGCCCAGTCGAACTGCGGAAATTTCTCCAGACATCTATGACTCGGCGCCAGGTACGCCGAGCGCCACGATAGAATATGCGGTCGGTTGTCATAATCGAACTTGTGTTTGGCAGCTTGGAAAGGTTGCTGATAGTGCGCTGTCATATATCAGTGTATTCGATTCTCATTCTGCAAATGTCCATGTCGATGATACGAATGACGTTGCATACACGCCGTTTCCGCTCAAATTGTTGGGAGCGCTGGCGAATCTTTGCAAAACCGTTAAGGAAAAGCTGGCGGCGGAGATTGCACAGATAAGAACACAAACGCCTGAAGCGATTAGGGCTCCAGCGTGCAGGAAAGATACAACGGTCGGTAAATTCATGGCTGGGCTCACCGCGAACACCGATTCGAGGAAGGTTGAAGCCTTGGCGACGCTTACGCAAGCAGACCAAGACCGATTAGCACAGCTTAATGTGGACTTAGCAGGTGATCCGACTCGCGCGGCACGTCAGCTCGTTACGTTGAAGACCAAGATTGATGGGTACATAGTACGTTTGGACCAACTATTTACTGCAATTAGTGACGATAGCGCCAATAACCTACGCCGTCTTGCCGTTGAATGTGATGCAGCACGGCGCGCCGCGGAAGCGGCTTCCAACGTCCTTTTTAGCGACGAACCATTGCCGCGGATCGGGTCTGCGGTGTGGCAGGCGTTGTGGGCTAGTGCTCGAGCATTTTCTGACAAAGAAGCCTATCCTGAACGGCGATTCCCCGTGACGGATCTTGGCAGCGTATGCGTGCTTTGTCAGCAGGAACTGACACCGGTAGCCGCTGATCGTGTCAAGCGTTTTGAAGCTTTCGTGCGCGACGACAGCCAGAAACGTGCTGAAGCTGCGCTCGTTGCTTATGACAGGGCGCTGGCAGCATTCAACGGCTATGCTGTTTCATTGACAGAGCTCACAAACATCGTCGCAACTCTCCGCGATGAACTGCGCCAGGATGCCTTGGCTTTGGAGGTAAAAGACGCAATCCTGCGTGCTCTTTGGCGTCATCGCCAGATTAGGCGACGCCACGCAGATCCAAGTACCTCTATTGATGTGCCCGTTCCGGAGTATTCGCGTCAAAGGCTAATAGATCAAGCCTCGGACATAGAGACTCGAGCTAACGCGCTTACAGCAGAGGCAGGTTCTCCGGCTCGTACCTCCTTGCTTACAGAACAAGCAGAGCTTGTTGATCGGCTATGGTTTTCTAGCGTTAAAGCCGACGTTCTTGCTGAAATTGAGCGGAAGAAGAAGATCAAACAGCTTGAGTCAGCCCAGCGAGACACTGCTACTAACCGCATTACCGCCAAGAGCACAGAGATTGCTCAGGTTTTGGTGACGGACGCGCTACGCAGACGGTTTGCTTGCGAGGTGGAAAGCTTCAAGATCGCTGGTTTAGCTGTGGAACTCAAGCAGCAGAATAGCAGCCAAGGTGTCCCTCGGTTCAAAGTTGCTCTTTCGAGAAACCCCAAGGTTTCAATAGGGCAGGTTTTGAGCGAGGGCGAGTATCGATGTGTTGCCTTGGCTGCGTTTCTGGCCGAACTTGCTACAACTGAGAGTAAGTCTGGTATCGTTTTTGACGATCCGGTTTCCTCGCTTGACCACATGCACCGGGAAGCTGTTGCCAAGCGTTTGGTAGCTGAAGCAGTGCATCGCCAGGTTATTGTCTTTACGCATGATCTTGCTTTCTTGTTCGAGCTAAATCGTGCTGCAGATGACACCCAGCCCAAACCAACGGTGGCGATTAGCTCTGTTAGCCGGGGGACTAACAAGGCAGGTTTCTGCCGTAGTGAGCCTCCGTTCAAAGCGCGTCGGGTTAGTGACATCACAACAAGTCTGAGAAATCAGCTTGCGGCTGAATGCTACCAATTTGAGCAAGGTAACCACGATGAGTGGCGCAAGTCCGTCAAATCCATCGCAGCAACGTTGCGCGATACGTGGGAGATCGCGGTTGAAGAATCGGTCGGGCACGTCATCCGGCGACTGTCTAACGAAGTGAAGACGCCTGGTCTTGTCAAGTTGACTGTTATTACGGTTCACGACTGTGAGGCTATGCGTGATGGCTTTAGTCGCTGTTCTGAATTGTTACATAGTGCCGCCGCAGTCTTGAACCGCCCTCTGCCCAAGCCTGATGAATTGAAGGCGGAGATTGATGCCTTGGCGGAGTGGACGGATAGCCTGCGGAAGCGTCAGAACTCTGCGAGGTTGCCTTAAATCCTTAGCCGTGTCTGATCCGTGCGTCGTCGTGTGGGCCTGTTCTGGCTGATGGTGTTTTGGTATTGTTGCCTAGGTTGCCTCTACTGTCAGCCGGCCATGTTCCCGAATCGGGCACTAGCGATGCTAGATGTCTTTTACCGGGCCGGAGCGCCGGTTCTCAGGGGGGCACGCGGTGGGGCTTTGTTGCAGGCAGAGGCGATGCCCGCCGAGTGGGATAGCAGCGAGCCATCACGGCAGGTTTTGCGCGGTGCAGGCGGGCCTAGCCCGTTGTTCACCTTTGGTGCCCTCTCGGGCACTTCCATGAATTAGGCGCCCTTCGGCTGGTTGGACGCCTTCATCTGCCTGCAGGCAATCTTTGTATCATCCTTTCTGCTCATCTTGAGCACTGCCGTTCTGGGCACTCCTGCGTCGCCATGCGCGGATGCAAGCGGTGTTGATATGCGCACAGAATCGTTTTTGTGCAACAAGGTGGATATATAATCAAAAAACTGCGTTTCTGAGCGGATTTCCACCCGCTTTGCCTGATTGAAACGTTTTTGAGCACCACCCACCGTCCCGCCCGGAGCCATCTGATGAATCATCTGCCCGCCGATCCGTTAGGCGCTGCCTGGCTGGCGCAGTCCTTCGATGTGATGCCCCTGGCGGGCCTGCCGGTGCTAAGCCAGGCCGGAGGGCGTCGCACGTCTGTGACCGATGAAGATGGTGTCCGCCTGGAGACCTGGCCCGAGGCAATGCGGCCGGCGTCAGAGCCTGCGGCGCATCTGCAGTTCCATCTGCGGCACGAGGTGCCGCAGATGGAGTTTCTGGCCCGGCTGTTCGCACGCTCGGGGCCGGCATTTGTACAGCAGTGGATCATGGCCGAACCCACCGGGCAGTATGCGCGTCGGGCTGCCTTCCTGTATGAATGGCTTACGGGTGACATGCTGGATGTGCCGGAGCGTCTGGGCGGAAACTATGTCGATGTTCTCGATGATTCCCGGCTTGTGGCGGCATCGCCGGGGCGGGCCGTAAAGGTGCCACGCTGGCGGGTCAACGACAATCTGCCCGGTACGCCCGTCTTCTGCCCGATTGTGGTCAAGACCGCTGCGCTTCAGCGGGCTGCCGGTCTCGATGTTTCCCGCCTGCTGGCCGAACTCGAAGCGGAGTTTGGCGAGGAGCTTCTGATGCGGGCCGCCGTGTGGATGACCCTGCGCGAAAGCAAGGCCAGCTTCGCCATAGAGGGTGAGGCAGGGGATGCAGGGAGGGTGCAGCGTTTTGCCGACGTGCTGGCAAGGCGAACCGGGCAGGGCAGTCTGCCGCTGGATGATGCAGCACTGGCAGCCTTGCAGCAGGCCATATTGGGCCGCAGGACGACGCTGGCGCATTTTGGGCTGCGGCAGTCGCCCGTCTTCGTGGGCGAGCGTGTGCACTATCAGGAGGTGGTGCATTATGTTGCGCCGCCTGCCGGCGATGTTGCGTCAATGCTCGATGGGCTGAGAACCTTTTTAGAGCGCACCGCCGGACAGTCGTCGGTGATGCGCAGTGCGGTGGCGGCTTTCGGGTTTGTCTACATTCATCCCCTGGCCGATGGCAATGGCCGGGTGCATCGCTTCCTGTTCAACGACGTGCTGCGGCGGGACGGGGTTCTTCCCGATCCGTTGATCCTGCCCCTTTCGGCACTCATCACGGATGACGCAAGTGAGCGGCGCGCCTACGATCGGGTGCTGGATCGGGTCTCCGGGCCGTTGATGCAGGCGGTGCGCGATCAGGTGGTTTTCGAGCCGGTACAGACCACGTGGCCCGATGGTGTTGTCTCGGACTTCTCATTCCAGGGGGGAGAGCAGGCGCGTCCGCTATGGCGTTACCCCGATCTGGGCGGGCACGTGGTGTTTCTGGCGGGCCTCATCGAGCGCACCCTGCAGGGCACCATGCGCGACGAGTCGCGCTATCTGCGCGCACACGCGAAGGCACGGGTTGCGCTGAAGGAGGTGGTCGAGATGCCCGATCATCAGGCCGACCGGGTTCTGCGCTCGATTGCGCAGAATCGCGGCGAACTCAGTAACGTGCTCGCCCGGGAGATGCCCATTCTCCTGCAGCCGGGCGTGTGGGATCAGATCGTCGCGGCGGTAAACGAAGCCTTCGATGGCCTCCGGTGACAGACAGAAGCTGTCCTTCTTTCGGGCCGTGCATTCAAGCAGGCAAGTTTGCATCGACTCAATGCCGGATGGGGCGTCGCAGATTGGTGTGTCAGGAGGAAGCAACGTGCTGACGGGCCTTGCTGCTCTCCGGGGAGCAGCCAACACAGCAGCCCAGCGTCAGCCTTGACGGGCAGCCGAGAGACAGAGCCTGCAGGGGGCCGCAAACAGGGCTTCTGCTGTAAACTTTTCCTCCCTTTGAGCCCGCGTGCGCCATGAGAAACCCCGACGACCTGCAAGGCATTACCCACCTGGGCAACCAGAAAACCACCTACCGTGACGACTATGCGCCGGAGGTGCTGGAAGCCTTCGACAACAAGCATCCGGGCAACGACTATTTCGTGAAGTTCGTCTGCCCGGAGTTCACCAGCCTGTGCCCCATCACGGGCCAGCCCGATTTCGCCACCATCGTCATCCGCTACATTCCGGCGCAGAAGATGGTGGAAAGCAAGTCGCTGAAGCTCTACCTGTTCAGCTTCCGCAATCACGGCGATTTTCATGAGGACTGCGTCAACATCATCATGAAGGATCTGATCCGGTTGATGGCGCCGAAGTACATCGAGGTCTTTGGCGAATTCACGCCGCGTGGCGGCATTGCCATCCATCCCTTTGCCAATTACGGCAAGCCGGGCACGCCCTTCGAGCAACTGGCACAGGATCGCCTGTTTGCGCACGACCGGCAGTGATCTGCCGGCGATGCCACCCGCCAGGGCATGATGGGCAGGCGTGATTCCGATCCGGGGTATTCACCTTTTGGCTCTGCTTGCCAGCCACAAACGCCGGAGAGGCATTTCTCCGGCAAGCCGTTTTCTTCTTCTCTTTCATGCAAGACTTCATCTTTACCGAAACCCAGCAGCGCAAGGCGCTGTGGTTTCTGGTGGCGTTTCATGTCGTCATCATTGCGTCCAGCAATTTTCTGGTGCAGTTTCCGTTCACCATCACGCTGCCCAATGGTTTCGAGGTGCATTCCACTTGGGGGGCGCTCAGCTTTCCGTTCATCTTTCTGGCCACCGATCTCACCGTTCGCATCTTCGGTCAGCGGCTGGCGCGCCGGATCATCTTCTTCGTGATGTTGCCCGCGCTTGTGCTGTCCTATGTGATTTCGGTGCTCTTTCATGAAGGCGCCTGGATGGGGTGGGGCGCGCTTGCCAGTTTCAACACCTTTGTCTTCCGGATTGCGCTGGCGAGTTTTGCTGCCTACGCATTCGGGCAGATTCTGGACATCGTCGTTTTCAACCGGCTGCGCCAGCTGAAGTCGTGGTGGGTGGCGCCCACGGCATCCACCTTTGCCGGAAATGCGCTCGACACGCTGCTGTTCTTTGCCATTGCCTTCTACGCCAGCTCCGACCCCTTCATGGCAGAAAACTGGCCGCACATCGCCTTCGTCGATTATCTGTTCAAGCTCGCCATCTGCGCGCTGATGTTCATTCCTGCCTATGGGGTGCTGCTCAGCGTGCTCACCCGCAAGCTCACGGCCGCAGGCGCTGCTGGCTCCTGACGAACGTGGCCCCGTGATGGGGCCGATCTGCTCCCTGCCAATGTACGCGGGCGCGGGCTTGCCGGCGCCAGAATCAGCGCTTTTCCATCCGTCATATCCTTGACGGTGGGGGCAACGTAATAGCAGGCTGTTGAAATATCCAGGCCGAGCATCATTTCAGACGGGTTTGCATCATTCGGTCTTCCTTCTGAGCCGCCTACCCTCCGCACTTCAGCCGCTGCCGACCGTCAGAGCCCTCGCCGGTTTACCTGAATAACAGGTATTCGACATTTACCTGTATTTCAGTTATAGTGCATTTAACTGGATATCAGGTATTCCATGCCTCAGCAGCCACCCCTCACACAGCTCTCCCTTCTCACGACCACCCAGCTGGGGGCTGTGCTGCAGGCTGCCCGCAAGAGCAGGCGCATGAGCCAGTCGGCGCTGGCCAGCCGCCTTGGGCTCAGCCAGTCGCGGGTCTCACACCTGGAGCTGCACCCCCAGGAACTGAGTCTGGAGCAGCTGCTGGCCTGGTGTGCCGCGCTGGATCTTGAGCTGTGTGTCGCATCGCGCGAGCCGGCATCGACACCCGCTGCCTCCGCGCCGCTGGACTGGTGAGATGGGGCGCCCTTCGCACAGTCGTAGCCTGTCCATCTGGATCAACGGGATCAGGGTGGGCCGATGGACAATCCCTGCGAGGGGAGAGGTGGAGTTGCAGTATGACCCCGCCTGGGTTGCGTCCGCGGCTGGCAGGCCGCTGTCGTTGTCCCTGCCTTTCAACCTGCAGAACCAGCCTCTGAAGGGGCCCAGGGTCGCCCATTATTTCGACAACCTGTTGCCCGACAGCGACCTCATCCGTCGCCGGGTTGCCGAGCGCTTCCGCACGGCATCAACCGATCCCTTCGATCTGCTGAAGGCCATCGGTCGTGATTGTGTGGGGGCGGTGCAGATTCTGGATGAGGACGAGTCGCCGGAAGGTTTTGACCGGATGGAAGGCACGCCTCTCACCGACGAGGATATCGAACGCCGGTTGCGTCAGATGGTGTTGCCCTCAACAGACTTTGTGCAGGGACGCAATTCCGATGACGAGCTGCGCATTTCGCTGGCAGGCGCCCAGGAAAAGACGGCCTTTTTGTGGTGGCAGGGGCAGTGGCGTGTGCCCCACGGCGCAACGCCCACCAGCCACATCTTCAAGCTCCCGCTGGGTCTGGTGGGTGGACGCATGGCCGATTTCAGCACCTCGGTCGACAACGAATGGCTGTGTCTTCGCCTGCTGAGGGCATATGGATTACCGGCAGCCAATGCGCAGATTGCCACCTTTGGCAAGCAGCGCGTGCTGATCGTGGAGCGCTTCGACCGGCGGCTGGCACCTGATGGACAATGGCTGATGCGACTGCCGCAGGAGGATTTCTGTCAGGTCGAGGGCTGCTCTCCCCTGCGCAAGTACGAGAACGAGGGCGGGCCGGGATTGAAGGCGTTGTTCGATACCCTGCGTCATTCGGTAAACGCCGAAGCAGACATGAAAACACTGCTTGCTGCGCAGATCCTGTTCTGGTTGTTGCGTGCACCCGATGGTCACGCCAAGAATTTCAGCATCCAGCTCCTGCCGCGCGGCCGCTTTCAACTCACCCGGCTCTACGATGTCATGTCAGCCTATCCAGTGCAGGGAGAAGGGCCGGGCCAGTGGTCTGCGCATGAACTGCGGCTGGCGATGGCCCTGCTCGGAAAAAACCGCCATTACCGCATGCTCGACATTCAGCGCCGCCATTTCAGCAGCACGGCGCGAAAGGTGGGATATGGCTCAAGTGCAGAACCGCTCATCGAAGACATCCTCGCGCGCACGCCAGCCGTCATTGCCGCGGTGGAGGCGGAATTACCAGCGGATTTTTCTGCGCATGTAGCCGACAGCATTCTGGGTGGCCTGCAGAAGGCTGCGCAATCGCTGGAAGGCATGGCGTCCTGACGCCAATTTTCAGAAATGGCACGCCTGCGGCGTCGGCCCATGCCATGCGCATGGCTTCATGTGTTCCATTGTGCGTGACAATGACGCGCTGTGTTTGCCTCTGACAGGTTTTTTCGATCTCTTTCGATGAAGTAAGTGGATTGACATCTCTTGCCGTAGTTAATTTTTGTGTTCAACACGGCAAGTACACTGGGCTGCCCATCGCTTGAAATGGCAATAGGCTCAGCTAGTGCAATCGATTTCCCAACCGTCCAAGACAGCCCAATTTTCGCTCCCCCTGCACGGTCTTCGCGGCATTGCCGTGCTGATCGTATTGTTCTCGCATCTTGGCAATGCAGCGATGCCGCTCGCGCCCATCCCGCATGATGCAATCGGCAAGGTGGGGGTGTGGATATTCTTCTCGCTGAGTTCCTTTCTGCTCACCCGTGCGCTCTACAGAAGCGTGTCGCGGGAGGCATCGTGGTGGCAACCGCTCGTCAGCTACGGGGTGCACCGGGTTTTCCGGATCTATCCGCTCTACGTTGCCGTGCTGCTGCTGCACTGGTTGCTGGGGGAGCTTTCTGCTGCCGATGTTTCCAGGCACCTGATGCTGCAACAGGGGGAGGCCGAGTTGTGGGCCATTCCTGTCGAGTTCAAGTATTACCTGGTGGTGCCGTTGGTGGCGCTGGCTGCGCAGCATGTTCCGGTGCGCTGGGTATCGGCATGTCTGCTGGGCCTGTTGCTGCTGTCCCTCGGCTATGGGGTCTTTCATCCCGTAGCGGTGTTTTCCGTCGAGCTGGATCTGCTGCCCAAGCTCTCACCCTTCCTGATGGGCAGCCTGCTTGCGCTGCATGTCGACCAATTGATGTCGGCATCTGAAGGCCACGGTGCGCGCGAAGGCTGGACGAGGCATCTGCTTTCGCTGCGCGGACAGATCATGGTCTGGGGTTTTTTCCTGTCGATCTCGGTGCTGTTCAGGGCGATGATCAAGGCGGATGTCACCTATCAGCTGGCGCCGCTGATTGCCGTGCTGATCGCTGCCGCCACCGTTGCGCTGATCTTGGTGTCGCTTCATGCCTGCACCTGGACGGCCAGCTTTCTGCGCGCCCGGGTGCTGGTGTTTTTCGGGGAGATCAGTTTCAGTCTCTATCTGCTGCACATGTTCTTCGTGCATGCAATGGAGCGCTGGGGCAATGCCATTCCTGTCTTCCTGCAGGGCTGGCTGGTGATGGCAGTCTGCATTCCGGTGTCGATGCTTACCTACCGCTATATCGAGCGCCCCGGCATTCAGGCAGGAAAGTATCTGGGAGACAAGCTGAATTTTGCAGCCAGCCGCAGATGCCTTTCCTCCTGAATCTGCTATCTTTTCTGCCTTCTCCGGACGGGCGTATCGACTTCGCTGGATCGGGCAGGGAGGCAGCCTGGCCAGGCGACCATGACGCTGGCCTTGTGTGCCTCAGAATCCCCCGCGATGCGCCGGTTTGCCGGTTTCATCGTGGAGCATGAATGGATTCCCTGACTCAGATCGTTCTTGGCAGCAGCGTTGCTGCCGTGACAGCGCCTTCCCATCAGCGTCGTCCTGCCATCGTCGCTGGCGCCATCCTGGGCACCTTGCCGGATCTCGATGTGATCTGGTTCAAGCTGGCTGGCAGCGATGCCATCACGCAAGTCACCTGGCATCGTGGCCCCTCGCATTCGCTGTTCCTGCTGACTCTTCTGGGCCTTGCGCTGTGGCTGCTGGGTCGGCGTTTCAGCCCGCTCGTGCAGGAGGCGCCACGACGCTGGCTGTGGCTTGTGCTGCTGGTGTTGCTTACGCATCCCTTGCTCGATGCCTTCACCGTTTATGGCACGCAGCTATTCTGGCCGCTGCCTTGGTCGCCCGTCATGGGGGCCAGCATCTTCATCGTCGACCCGCTCTATACGCTGCCATTGCTCATCGGTGTCATCCGGGCCTGGCAGCTTTCACCGGGCACTTCGGCACGCGATCTGTGGCGCGTTGGTGCCTTGCCCGCCTCGACGAGTGCCGGCATGATGCTGGCCCGGTACAGCCCGCAGCGTGGCGCCAACCGCTGGCTGACACTGGGGCTCGTGCTCAGCTCGCTGTATTTGGGCTGGAGCGTTCATGCAAAACAGCAGGCTGATGAAGATGCGGCGGCGCAGCTCGCCGACATGAACCTGCAGGACGCGCCCCGGGTTGCCATCCCGTTGCCTTTCAACACGCTCAACTGGCGCATCATCGTCATGGCGCCAGATGGTTACTGGATTGGCGATCGTTTTCTTTTCTCGGGCGAAAAGATCGACTTCAAGTTTCACGCCAGTGAAACCGCCGCCTTGAAGGAAATCGAATCCGATCCGCAGATCCAGCGCCTCTTGTGGTTCAGCCACGGTTTCGTCGGCCTGCGCATGGAGCCTGGCGCAGACGGCGCCGGGCAGCGCCTGATTCTTTCCGACCTGCGCATGGGACTGGAGCCCGATTATTTCTTCCAGTATCACGTGGCCGACCAGCAGGCAGACGGCAGCTGGAAGACGCTGCCGGTTGTGACGCGGCTGAGAGATTGAGAGGAAAGTGGGAGCAAGCTGCCGTCTATCTTGAAGAAGATGCCAGAGGACCGCTCGCTGTGCTGACAGAAAAGGAAAAGGCGCCTGGGGCGCCTTTTCTGTCTATCGAGTCACTTCACCTTCAGCAGCCAGCCGTGGGTGTCGGGTGCGTGGCCGAACTGGATGTCGGTGACGGCCTTGCGGATGGCGATGCCGCGCTCCTGGCCTTTCACGGCCACTTCCTTGCCGTCGATGACGAAGGAGGTGACGGGCGAGATGACTGCTGCGGTGCCAGTGAGGATGGCTTCGGCGCCGTTCTCGACGGCAGCTTTCAGTTCAGTCACCGTGAAGTTGCGCTCGCTGATGGTGTAGCCCAGCTGGCGCGCCACCTTCAGCACCGAGTCGCGGGTCACGCCGTGCAGGAATTCGTCGGTCAGCGGCTTGGTGATGATCTCGTCGCCGTTGATGAGCATGAAGTTGGAGGCGCCGGTTTCCTGCACGTCGCCGTTGGGGCAGAACAGCACCTGCTGGGCGCCGTGCTGGTCACGCGCTTTCAGCACCCAGGGCAGGGCCGATGCGTAGTTGCCTCCGCATTTGATCCGGCCCATGTGCGGGGCGCAGCGCATGTGTTCGGTTTCCACCAGCAGCTTCATCGGCGAACCGAGCTTGAAGTAATCGCCCACCGGCGAGGCCAGCACATAGAGCATGGCAGTGGCCGAGGCACCACCGGCCTTGCCGACGTTGGGCTCGGTGCCGATGAGGGTGGGCCGCAGGTAGAGCGACGCCGGTGCATCGGGGATTTCTTCGGCGGCACGGCTTACCAGCTCGACCAGCATGGCACGCATGGACTCGGTGTCGGGCGCGGGCAGGTTCAGGAGCCTTGCGCTCTGCTGCATGCGGGCGATGTTGGCCTCTGGCCGGAAGATGACGATGCTGTCATCAGCGTGGCGGAAGGCTTTCAGGCCCTCGAAGCATTCGCTGCCATAGTGCAGGGCGTGTGCAGCCGGGGCGATGCTCATCTCATGGGAGGACTGCCACCTGACAGGCTGCCAGACGCCGTTTTCAAAAACCTGGACCGGCATCTGCTGATGAAACACGCTGCCGAACACTGCGGGGACTTCTCTCGCCATCTGGAGCCTACCTTGATGAGATGATGTGGACAGCCCCTGAACATACTCCGTGATCGGCCGCTTTTCAAGCGCAGGACATGACGTGCCAGGGAGGCAGGGCTGACGGGCCCGGTCAGTTTCCGGTGCCTGCGCGTCGCAGATCGGGGGGCGGGGGAGGTGACCGGCGCCTGAACCCGTGCGCCATGCAGAGGCAGGCGCCGGCCGAACGGAGGTCTGCCTGGAATCGCAACGGAAAAAGAAAAAGGGGAGCCGAAGCTCCCCTTGCAACGGATGGGGCGGCTGGCCGGGGCCAGCTCACCTCATGTGCGGCTGATTACTTGCCAGCCATCACGCGAACCATCTCCACGACCTTGTTGGAGTAGCCCCACTCGTTGTCGTACCACGACACGACCTTCACGAAGGTCTTGTCGAGGGCGATGCCGGCCTCGGCGTCGAAGACCGAGGTGCAGGGCTCGCCGCGGAAGTCGGTGGCGACGACCTTGTCTTCGGTGTAGCCCAGCACGCCCTTCATGGCGCCTTCGCTGGCGGCCTTCATGGCCTTGCAGATTTCCTCGTAGCTGGTTTCCTTGTTCAGCTCGACGGTGAGGTCAACGACGGACACGTCGGAGGTGGGAACACGGAAGGCCATGCCGGTGAGCTTGCCTTTCAGCTCGGGCAGCACCACGCCCACGGCCTTGGCGGCGCCGGTGGAGGACGGGATGATGTTTTCGAGGATGCCACGGCCACCGCGCCAGTCCTTGTTGGACGGGCCGTCGACGGTCTTCTGGGTGGCTGTGGCTGCGTGCACGGTGGTCATCAGGCCACGCTTGATGCCGAAGGTGTCATTCAGCACCTTGGCAACGGGTGCCAGGCAGTTGGTGGTGCAGGAAGCGTTCGAGATGATGGCTTCACCCTTGTAGGTGTTGCTGTTCACGCCGAACACGAACATCGGGGTGTCGTCCTTCGACGGGGCCGACATGATGACCTTCTTGGCACCGGCGTCGATGTGTTTCTGGGCGCCTTCCTTGGTGAGGAAGATGCCGGTGGATTCGACGACGATGTCGGCACCGACCTCGTTCCATTTCAGGGCGGCGGGGTCCTTCTCGGCCGTCAGGCGGATCTTGTTGCCGTTGACGATGAGGTTGTTGCCCTCGACCTTGACATCACCCTTGAAGCGGCCATGCACGCTGTCGTACTTGAGCATGTAGGCCAGGTAGTCGGGCTCCAGCAGGTCGTTGATGCCCACGATCTGGATGTCGTTGAAGTTCTGCACGGCTGCACGGAACACCATGCGGCCGATGCGGCCGAAGCCGTTGATACCAACCTTGATCGTCATAGCGCGTCTCTCTCGGGGTGGTTGAAGGAAAAAGTGGCAAAACACGGGAATTGTGACACAGCGCACGCTTCAGCGCCGCTGCGGGCCGCTTTCCGAGGGCCGGATGCGCTCCGGCCGACTGTCGATACTGTACGTCATCGGGCGCCCGGAAACGCCCGTACACGGAGTATGACGTATATTAACAATCCTGATGATGTTTGCGGCAGGGTGCCCGTGTTGCCGGTTGGCGCACCTGGATCACGCAAGTCCGGGTAGCGGCACTTTACCGGACGGTGCAGTGCCGCTTCGAGGAGGGGGCGCCGGGTTCAGGCCCAGAAATAGCGCACGACGTGGAAGAAGATCGGGGCGGCGAAGCAGATGGAGTCGAGCCGGTCGAGCATGCCGCCGTGGCCCTCGATCATCGCGCCCCAGTCCTTCACGCCACGGTCACGCTTGATGGCGGACATGACCAGGCCACCGGCAAAGCCCATCAGGTTCACCAGCAGCGCCATCAGCCCGGCCTGCCACCACGTGAAGGGCGTGATCCAGAACAGCGCCATGCCAAGCAGCGAGGCCATCGCCAGCCCGCCCACGAAGCCTTCCACGGTCTTCGAGGGAGAAAGTTGCGGGGCGATCTTGTGCTTGCCCCAGATCTTGCCGCACACGTACTGCAGCACGTCCGAACTCTGTACCACCAGGATCAGCCAGTTGATGAGGAGCAGGTTGCGGCCGTCGTAACCCGGAATCTCCAGAACCAGCAGCGCGGGCACGCAGGAGATGCAGTACACCGCGATCATCAGCCCCCACTGCACGGTGGAATTGCGCGTGAGGAAGTTGCGGGTATCGTTGCCGATGGTGGACAGGATGGGCAGCAGCAGGAAGCCGTAGACGGGAATGAAGATGGAGAAGAGCCCGTACCAGTTCTGGCCGATGAGCAGATACTGCAGAGGGAGCGCCAGATAGAAGGCCGCCAGCAGCGCATAGTGGTCGCCCCGGCGGGTGGGGGCCAGCGTGAGGAACTCGCGAAGCGCGAAGAAGGAGATGATGCCAAAGAGCAGCGTGACGGCCCAGTGACCGAGCGCCAGCGCACCGCCCATCACGAAGGCCATCACCCACCACGCCTTGATGCGTGCGTTCAGGTTGTCGATGACCGTGTGCGGTGTTGCAAAGCCGATGCGCCATTTCAGGACGAAGCCGATCAGCGAGGCAGTCAGCAGCATGCCGAGGATGATCGAATTGAGGATCAGGGCGTGGCGATCCATCTCAGTTCTCCGGATGCGGATTGAGCTTCAGCAGGGCCTGCCGTGCGCGATCCAGCCAGGCGTCCTTGCTTTCGTCGGGCCTCAGGGCAATGGGTTCACCAAAGGTGACGCTGCACAGGATGGGCAACGGAATGATCTGCCCCTTGGGCATGACACGATTCAGGTTTTCCAGCCAGACGGGCACGAATTCCACCTGGGGGAAGGCTTTGGCAAGGTGGTAGATGCCTGATTTGAACGGCAGCAGCCCGTCTTCGGTGTTGCGGGTGCCTTCGGGGAAGATGATGAGTGAATCGCCCTGCTTCAGTGCGTCGATGAGGGGTTGCAGGGCAGTGGATGCCTGAAGGGCAGCCGTCGTGCTCCGGGAAGCGTGCAGGGGAGCATCTGCAGACAGCGCGGTAGCGGCGGGCGGCTCTGTGGGGCGGGGCGCAGAAGGCGCGTCTGGCCTTGCCTCGCCGGGCACTGCGGCAGCGGCGTGTTCAGGCTGATGCGTCTGCCCCTGCTGCTGGAGATCATGCGGTGGAGGAGGTGCCTGCGTGGGGGGCTGGGCGGGTGCGCTGGCAGCGAGCGTGCCAGCCCGGGGGCCGCTGCGATCAACCAGCACGCCGTTGAACACGTCGTGGATGATGAAGCGGCGAAGCGCCGATGCCTGCCAGTAATCGGCGCCGGCCACCGGGCGGGTGATGCGGCGCAGCTCTGCGGGCAGCGAAGTCCAGAGCAGCAGGAAATCGGTATGGCTGCTGTGGTTGGCAAAGTAGACGCGCTGTCGTGGCACCGGGGCGCAGCCCGTCCAGAGGCTGCGCACGCCGGTGAGGAGCCGGGCGATGCCCATGAGGCCGTGAGCGGCCACGGTGCCGGGCAGCGAGGATTGTCGGCCTGCGGGCGTGTGGTTTTCGGGTGTGGGGCAGGAAGTCGACGAAGAACTCATGGTGCTGCATCTCCGTGTCTGCAGCCGGCCCGACGGTGATGGTGGCCGGCCATCTTCCGATCGTGACAGATTGATACGGTGCTGTCCGCGGCACGCTTCACGAGAGGTGCAAAAAACCGAATGGCATGATGGGCAGGGTCCGCCGGGGCAGCTTCTTCCGCCATGAAGGCATTCCTCTGCTGCCGGGGGGCGCCAGCCTGGCCTGCGCAGCGGGACACGAAGCCGCTATTATCTGCAGGTTGCGCTCTCGGCCTTGTGAATGCACGCTTTCCCGCGAACGGTGAGATGGGGCAACGGTTTGGGCTGACGGCGTTTCAGTGCATGTTGCAGGCAAGCACTGCATGCAGCCACTGGCCGGGCATTACGTGAGCCTGCCACAGAACATTGACGACACAACACGCCAGGGAGACAGCGTTGATCATCAACGGCAACACGCGGCTCATTGCCCACATCGGCTATCCCACTCATACCTTCAAGTCGCCGATGATCTACAACCCGTATTTCGAGCGGGAGGACATCGACGTGCGGGTGGTTCCGTTCGGCTCGAAGACAGAGGATTATCCTGCGCTGCTGCGTGCGCTTTTCACGCTGACCAACATTGCAGGGGCATTGATAACCATGCCGCACAAGGTGACCACGGTGGGTCTGCTCGATCGTGTCTCGCCCACGGCGCAGATTGCGGGGGCCTGTAATGCCGTGCGTCTGGGCGCCGATGGTTTGCTGGAGGGCGACATGTTCGATGGCGCCGGCTTCGTGCGCGGCATGGTGCGCAAGGGTGTCGAGGCAAAGGGCAAATCGGCACTGGTGGTGGGCTGTGGTGGTGTCGGTTCGGCCATTGCAGCGTCACTGGCTGGCGCTGGCGTTGCCCGCATGAAGCTGTTCGATGTGAATCGACAGGCCGTGGAAGCGCTCGCCGGGCGGCTGCAGGAACATCATGCGCAACTGCAGGTCGAGGTCGGTGATGCCGATCCCGAGGGGGTCGATATTGTCGTCAATGCCACGCCGCTGGGCATGAACGAGGGTGATCCGATGCCGATGGCCGTGGAGCGCATCTCGCCGCATGCCTTTGTGGGAGAGGTGGTGCTCAAGTCGGAAAGCACGCCGTTTCTGGCAGCAGCGCGTGCGCGGGGATGCCACACCCAGATCGGTACCGACATGCTCTTCGAGCAGATTCCTGCGTATCTGGAATATTTTGGACTGCCGACGACGACCGCCGAGAGACTGCGCGAACTGGCGCAGATCTCCTACTGAACGCTGTTCATCGACGAGGAACAAGAAAAATGTCAGCTGCAGATGAAATCAATGTCAGAAAGCTTCTCGACAGCCGGGGAGTCAGTGGCTATCAGCGCGCGGTGATTGCGTTGTGCTTCCTGATCGTTCTGATGGATGGCTTCGATGTTGTCATCATGGGCTTCGTGGGGCCGGCGCTGAAGGAGACCTGGCAATGGACGAACGATGATCTTGCGCCCGTGCTGAGCGCTGCACTGGTGGGGTTGACGCTTGGCGCGCTCGCCGCAGGCCCGCTGGGAGACCGTTTTGGCCGGCGCAAGGTACTCTGCACGAGCGTGACGCTGTTCGGATTGTTTACCCTGCTGGTGGCCACAGCCACCGATATCTGGCAGTTCATCGTCTACCGCTTCATTGCCGGTTTTGCCATGGGAGGCGTGATGCCGATGGCGGCCACGATGGCAACAGAGTATTCGCCGGTATCACGGCGCTCGTTTCTGGTGACCGTGGTATTTGCCGGTTTTACGGTGAGTGCAGCGGGGGGCGGTTTTCTGGCTGCCTGGATGGTGCCCAACTTCGGCTGGGAAAGCGTGTTTGTTCTGGGCGGCGTGGCGCCGATCCTGCTGAGCGTGGTCATGGGATTGTTCATGCCGGAATCGCTGGCCTTTCTTGTTCACAAGGGAGAAAACCAGGAGCGCATCCGGAAGATCGTCGAACGCTGTGCGCCCGGCGTGAGCAAGCCTGACACGGTGTTTGTGGTGCCGGTACCGCCCAAGGTCGAATCCACCGAGACACCGGTCAACATCGTGCTCAACAAGCATTACCGCATGGGTAGCATCCTGCTGTGGTCGGGATACTTCGTGCACCTGTTTCTGGTTTACCTGCTGGGAAGCTGGATGCCGACGATGATCAAGGAGTCCGGCATGACATTGCAGCAGTCGGCGATCATCAGCGCCATGTTCCAGCTGGGCGGTCCGCTGGGTTCTGTCACGCTGGGATGGTTCATGGACAGGCAGGAACCGCACCGTGTGCTGTCGGTGGCCTATATCGCCGGAGCAGTTGCACTGGCGGTTCTTGGCAATGTGGGCGGGCATTACATAGCCATGTGCATTGCGGCGTTCCTGATCGGCGCAGGCTTCAACGGCGGAGGCACTGGCATGAACGCGCTGTCGAGCAATTTCTTCCCGCTGCCGGCGCGGGCCACCGGCAACAGCTGGATGCATGGCATCGGCCGGATCGGCGCCATCATCTCCGCCTTTTCCGGTGCCTGGATGCTGAATGCGGGCTGGAGCTTCTCGACCATTGCCATGGCGCTGACCGTGCCGGCCCTGCTGATCGCGACATTGCTGACCATCAAGTATTTCCACTACAAAGCTCATGAGGGGGGACGATGAAGCACTGCATTACAACCGCCTCACTGCTCACTGAGTGGAACCCTGGCCGAATGGCCCACGGCGGTCTCCTGGCTGACGCTTCGCGTCCGCTCGCGCTACCATGGTGATATCTGAGGAATGCCGTGCATCGCACACGAAACAATCCTTGAATGCACGTGCCGTGATCGGGTACAGACAACGAGAGAGTGAGCGTCATGCAATCGAAGGGATTCAAATGGGCAGGATCGCTGGCTGCGGTCCTTTGTTTCTGCTGCCAGCCGCTCGTCGCTGCGGAGCCTGCACGTTCATCGGGAGACGGCGCAGGCAAAGCACAGAAGGCAAACCCAGTCGATAGTTCCCGGAGCTGGCAGTGGGAGACCATCGCCAGCGGTCTGAATCACCCTTGGGGGGTAGTGTCCTTGCCAGATGGCGGTTTTCTGGTGACGGAGCGCAATGGCGGGTTGAGGCAGATCACTGCAGAGGGCAAGGTGCTGGCGCCCGTGGAGGGCTTGCCGATGATCGCTGCGCTGGGGCAGGGCGGTCTGCTGGATGTGGCGCTGGATGACGACTTCGAGCGCAATCGCCGGGTGTACTTCTGCTATGCGGAGCCGGAAGCGGGCGCGAAGGAGCCGGGGGCAGTGAAAAAGATGCTGAACAGGCTGCCCAACTGGGTGTCGACGCCGGTGGATGTGAACAGTACGGCGCTGGCCGTGGGAGAACTCTCGACCGACGGACGAAAGCTTGAGCGCGTGAAAGTGCTGTTCAGCCAGCGTCCCAAGGTGGACAGCAAGCTGCATTTCGGCTGCCGCATCGTGTTGCAGGGGGAGCACATCTATCTCACGCTGGGGGATCGCTACAGTGAGATGGAACAGGCACAGCGGCTGGATAATCATCTCGGCAAGATCATCCGCATCAATCGTGATGGCAGCGTGCCTGCTGACAACCCCTTCGTGAAGACGAAAGGGGCGTTGCCGGAGATCTGGAGCTACGGTCATCGCAACATGCAGGGGGCAACGCTGGCGCCGGATGGCAGCCTGTGGACGCATGAACATGGTGCGCAGGGAGGCGACGAGATCAATCTCATCGAGCCTGGTGTCAATTACGGCTGGCCGGTAATCACCTATGGAAAGAACTACGGTGGCGGGAAGATCGGAGAAGGACTGACCGAGAAGCCCGGCATGGCGCAGCCCTTCTATTACTGGCTGCCGTCGATTGCGCCGTCGGGCATGACTTTCGTCCGGGGCACGCGCTTTGGCGAGGACTGGAAGGGCAATCTGCTGGTTGGGGCGCTCAAGTACATGTATCTGGGCCGGCTGGTGTTCGACGCGCAGGGACGCGTGAAAGTTGAGGAAAAGATACCGGTGGACGAGCGCGTCCGGGATGTGCTTGAAACCGCAGACGGACAGATCTTTGTATTGACCGACAGCGATGATGGCAAGCTGCTGCGCCTCAAAAGGCCGGCAAAATGACAGCTGGCATGTCACCTGAAAGACAGCAGTTTGCTGCGATGAAATCCGGCCTGTAAGGCTGATGGCGTGATCCGGGGGCTTTGATGCCGCCCGGATCTGAAAGGGCCGTGGGCGTCGGCATGCCGTCACTGATCCGCTTCGGCTGACGATCAGATCAGGCAGTCATGCTGCGTGACGACCTTTATTGGGGAACGCCGGCCGCTTTCAGCAGCACGTCGGCAGCGAGGATGCCCAATGCGTTGGCGGCCAGCGGGCTGTCGCCGGTGAGCAGTTCGCGGTCATGGTGCACCTGGCCGCTGATGCTTTCGTTCACCACTTTCATGCCGTGTTTCTGAAGGCGCTCTGCGACCAGCCAGGGCAGGCGGCCGGGCATGTAGCCGATGTCGATGTTGGCGCCTTCGTCCAGCGCGTCGGGAAAGACGCAGGCTTCATAGCCTTCAAAGAGGAATTTGCCGTTGGCATTGAACGGCGCCATCAGCGCGGCCGGGCCGTGGCACAGGGTGATGATGTGGCGTTTCTTCAGCAGCGCCCAGTTGAGCAGCAGCGCCACTTCCAGGCTTTCGGGAATTCCGTTGAAGGCGCCGTGGCCGCCGGGAATGAAGATGGCCAGATAGGGAGAGTCGTCGGCCATGACCTGCGGCAGGATGTTGGCCAGCTTGTGGGGTTTTTGCAGCCTGGGCAGATAGGTCTGGAATATCTCCTGCACCGCTTCGTCCTCGTTGGGCATGGCCCACATTTCCAGCTTGGCGTGGTTGCCCGACAGCGTGGCCACCTCGATCTCGAAACCGGCCTTGTGGATGTGCAGCATGGGCAGCAGGGTTTCGACCGGGTGATTGCCAGTGGAAAAGAGCTTGCCATTCTGCATCTGCAGATAGCGTTCATCGGTAGCCACCATCAGCACCTTGTATTTTCCGCCGGTGTAAGGCTTTGCAAAGCGGGTGCCGTCGTAGTCGGTACGTGGTGCGGTGTATTGGGTGAGCGAGTAGGCCGAGGGGAAGAAGGCGTTGTATTCGGCGTGATCCGGTACGGGGGCTTTGCTGGTGTCGGTCATTGGGTTCCGCTGAGTTCTGATTTGATGTCAGGCGAATTTCGTGGAATTTGTTGAAATTCCACGAAGGAGCGCATGGTGCTGTCGAGGGCTGCGCTCGCCTGGCAGGCATTGAATCATGCTCGTAGCTTGCGGTGCAATGAACGCGGCGCGAGATGAACACGGTGCCGGCGGGAGAGAGTCTGCTGGGCGCGACAGGATTGCAGCCCGAGTCTGCCACCTGAATGCAGACAGCCCCTCGCAACCGGCAATCGGGTTGCGAGGGGCTGGGCGGGCCGATGGATCTGGGCCTTGGTTGAACGTGGTGATGAAGCGCCCGGATGTCGTGACATCAGGGCAATGCAGGATGCGGACTTGTGTCCGCGCCCTGCATTTCGGCGCATCACTTGTTCAGGAACAGGCGGCGGATGTGGTCACCGTTCGGATCATCGGTGCCACGGGCCTTGTTGACAGCAAAGACCGTGCCTTCACCATCGGTAGCCAGGTGGTTGGGGAAGCTGGCGCCCGGAATGTTGGCGACCAGTTTGCCATCGGCTCCGACCACGGCGATCGAGTCGGATGCCCGGCTGGCAACCCATGCTACGCGATTGGCCTGATCCCACACCACGGACAGCGGACCGGCGCCGACTTTCACGTCATGCTTGACCTTGCCGGTGGCGATGTCGACGATGAGCACGTTGTCGGTGCCCTGCGAGACCACGAACAGCAGTTGTTCATCCGGTGCCACGGCGACGGCGGTGCTGTTTTCCGAGCCGGGCAGCGGAATGGTCTTTTCCACTTTCTGGGTGGGCTCGTCGATCACGTAGATGGTTTCGTTGTTGGAAACCACATAGATCTTGCCTTTGCTCTTGTCGAGTGCAAAGCCGTAGGCGGTGGGGTATTCCTCCGAATTGCGGCTGGGCTCCAGCACGATCTTGCCGGTTTGCTGCAAGGTGTTGGTGTCGAATACATGCACGATGCTGGTGCCGACTTCCGACACATAGACGCGATTGCCGTAGACGGCAAGATCCCGGCTGTGACGGACGGTGTTGTTCGGGAACTGCTTCACCAGCGAGAGATCGGTGCTCTTGTAGACCGCGATGCCGCCGGTGCGGGTATTGCCCACCCAGATGTTGTCGTTGTAGTCGTCGATGGCGATGCCATAGACACCATGCAGTTGCCGGCCGTTGTCATCCGTGGGGGGCGTGATCGACTTGGTGATCTGCAGCGAGACGGGATCGACCTTCATCAGCTTGGAAACCCGTGTGGGCGGACGGCCAACCGAGGAGGTGACGTAGACGGCGTTCTGGCGCTTGCTGTAGACGGCCTGGTAGAGGCCGGGTTCCAGCGGGGCCTTGGCCACGTCGATTTTCTCGGGAGCCAGCAGCGGGATGCGCGGCGAGACCTTGAACTCGAAGATCGAGGCCCAATCGGGGTTCTTCACCTGCACGACCACCGGCTGGCGACCGACGACGGCAGCAGGCGGAATGACGACTTCGCCCGAGAAGGTGCCGTCTTCGCCGATGTCGAAGGCTTCCTGCGTGGTGATGGAATAGCCGTCACGCAACAGCCGGACCTGCTGGCCAGGCTTGAAGCGCGAGCCGTTGATCTTGACGGTCTCTCCTGGCAGCGCCACGCCGGTGACCGAGACGCGGCCCTGATGGTTGCTGTCGAGCGGGTTGGTGAGGCCGGAAGCGTGGGCGGTTCCTGCCAGGAAAAGGGCCGTGAGCGCTGCCGCCACGGTAGCCCGTTTTGCCGTTGTTTTCATACGAATATCAATGATAGGCATTTTCATTAGAAAGTTCCTTGATGACACGTTGGACAGAAACCAGAAACCGCTTCCACCTTCGATGCGGGTATCGCTTTCTGGCGTTGTTGCTCGCCGGGTCGGTACGGGTGCAGGGAAGCAGAAGCCCCTTTCTCATTCCGATGTGCCGTTTCAATCGGAAGGGAAAGTGAAGTAATAATAAGTCTCAAAACGAAAATTTGGCAACTTTCTTTGACGGCTTCATGGTCAATGGCCGAACGCCCGCAGCAGGCCGGGCATGTGGGGGCAGCACGGCGCCCGCAGGGGCGCCACGCTGTCCGGCAAAGGGGTCAGGGGTTGGTGCCTGCGCTGCCTGCCGACGCGAACCAGTTTCGCTGGGACTGGCTGTCGACGAGGTTGAAACGGGACTGATTGTTGCCCAGCCAGTCGGTGATGGCGTAGCCGGCAGCCACAACGGGTTTGCCATATGACCAGTCCTGGGGAACCTGCCAGTAGGTGCAGATGTCACGGAACAGGGTGTCGAGGCGGATCTGCCAGCAGATGCGGGCTTCGCGGGGCTGATCGCCACGTTGCACGATGAAATCGACGTTGCCGAGCGTGGGCGCGCCTGGCGTGCTGGGCGTGCCCCAGGTCATGAGGGGCTTGCCAAAGGGCAGCCGCTGATCGAAAGGCAGGACCACTGGCAGCGGTGCCTGCAGATTGCCACGCACGATCCAGAGCAACTGGCCGTTGGCGTCGAGGTTGAGCTGCTGTACGCCGATGTCACGGCGCAGCGTGAGCACATCCTTGCCTTTGTCCTTGCCCTGTTCCATGAGCATGCCGATGGTGAGCTGCGGAAAGCGGGCGTGCGGCATCAGGTTGCGGCCGGGGCCCAGATAGGCCCCGTTGCGCAGGATATGGTTCCAGCGGCCGACGGCGGGCGAATAGGTGGCCGCATCGGTGCTGCCGTCGAGATAGGTGGAGGCCTGGGCTGTCTGGTTCAAGCCCACCTGTGCGGGCTGGGAAGCGTTGGCGCTGGGTTGGGCTGCGGTACGGCTGGCCCGGGCCGTGGCAAAGACCGGCTGGGATGCTGCTGCCGTGCCGCGCGCTGAAAACTGGTCGAGCAGGGTGGCCAGCAGTGCCACACTGATGCCGTCGGCGTCGATGTCGGCTGCCGCGGTGTTGTTGCTGCCAGCTACTGCACCGGATGCGTTGCCGTTCGGGGCCGGCGTGGCCGGGGCGTTGTTGTTTGTGTTGTCTGCGCTGGCCCCAGGGGCTGGCGTGCTGCCGACCGCCGTATCCGGTGCGCCGCCTCCACCTCCACCGCAGGCAGCCACGAGCAGCAGGGCCAGCAGGGCTGCCTGACGGGACGACTTGGCGAGGGGGGCTTTCAGGATTGCATCACGCACGGTAGCAGACTCCAGAGTTCAGAACGACAGGGGGCTTATTTGAACAGATCGCTGATACGTCATGTCATTTTTCAGGCCGAAAAATGGAAATTTCTAACCAAATCAGCTGTTTTGATGCAATCTGCTTCGCGTTGAGACGCCTGAAGGTGGCGTGTCGTGTCCCCTCTGCCTGGGTCTGCTGCGCCTGTACCCGTGCTGGCATACGCCTGGGCGCGTGTACGCCCAGTGAGATGCGGGTGCAGCACGCTGAGGGGGCGCGTTGACTCGTGCCTGCTGCGGCGCTCGTGTTGCCGAGCGAGGGGGCCGGTCTGTCGGCGCCCTCGTGCGTTTTGCTTGGGAAGGTGCGGGATCAGAGTCCTGCCGGCACGGTGTAGCCGGGGAACTCCTTCTGCAGCACCTCCTTGAAGAAGGGCGAACGGAAGGCTTTCTTCAGATCCTGCGCCCAGGGCTTGTCGGTGTCGGCACGGCGGATGGCAACCACCTGCTGATAAGCCACGGGCGGTCTTTCGAGGGCCAGTGCACCGTTGAAGTCGAGGCCGGCGGCGGTGGCAAAGTTGCCCGGCACGACGACGATGCCCGCATCACCCAGGGTACGCGGTAACTGTGCGGCCTCGATCGGGGTGAAGCGCAGTTTCTTCGGGTTGTCGAGCACGTCTCGCTGGCTCACGCGCAGCGGGTCGATGTCCGACTTCAGTGTGATCAGCTGCTGCTGGGCCAGCAATTGCAGGGCACGGGCGAGGTTGGTGGGATCGTTGGGCAGCGTGACGACGCTACCTTCGGGCAGATCGGAGAGCTTGCGGATCTTCTCGGCATAGATGCCCATCGGGGCGGTCGTGCTCTGCACCAGATCGACCAGTTCCAGCTTCTGATCTTCCTTGAAGCGATTGAGATAGGTGATGTGCTGGAACAGATTGGCATGCAGCGAGCCATCGGCGAGGGCGAGGTTGGGCTGCACGTAGTCGTTGAACTCGACCAGCTTGACGCTGTAGCCGGCCTTTTCCAGCTGCGGCTGGATGGCGCGCTTCAGTACGTCGTAGTTGTAGCCCGCCGTGGCGCCGAGAATGAGTTTCGTGCTGGCGGGATCGGCTGCCGTGGCAATGCCGCTGCTGAAACTGCTGGCGGCGATGGCTGCCGCAGCGGCGACTTGCAGCAGGTGGCGACGGGAGAAGGCCATGTTGTTCGACTCCGGACAAGTGCTCCAGCGGGTGGAGCGTGGATGAAAAGAAGGCCGCCTGCAGGGCCCGCCCCAGGGTGAGGCGGGGTGATCCTGTTGCAGCGTGGACGATGATAGGCCCGCGAGCCGTTCGGGAACAAACCGGCGGCGAAAATGCAGGCTTGCAGGAAAGCTGTGCCGACAGGCAGGATCGGCGAAGGAGGTGCGTCGCCTGGGAGTCCTCCCGGAGGCCAGATGACACGGACACCGGGTTTTCCGGTTGCTCGCGGGGTGTGGGGGGCGCCGCGTTGCCGATGTGGCCCTGCATGAGCGATCGGCAACGCGTTGGCTGGTTGTGGCTGTTTCGTGCTTGCCAGTTCAGAGGATGATGTCGTCCGGCTGGATGCCCGAGCGCAGGGCGGCCAGCGTGACCTGACTGCGTGATGAGACACCCAGGGCGCGCAGCACGGCGCTGACATGAACCTTGATGGTTCCTTCGGCGAGGTGCATTTCACGGCAGATGGCCTTGTTGGGCAGGCCCATCATCATCAGCTTCAACACCCCCCGCTGCCGTTCCGTGAGACCCAGGTGACGCCCGTCGTGGTATTCACGCTCGGGCGTTTCCAGGATCACGCCGCCCGCATCGGAAGATCCGGATTCGGCCACTTTCTGCGGACGCCTGGCCGGGGCGTTCCTGTCGCGCAGCCACCGGGGACGGACGGGTTGGTCATCATGCCGGGGAGGGATCGGCGTGGAGTCGGTGGGCGCAGGGTCGCCTTCGATGAACTGCTGGCCAGCCAGGCTGGTGCGCAGGCAGGTGATGACGGTTTCAATCGAGGAAGTCCGGGTTATCAGGCTAAGCTCGTCGCTCTTGCGACAGGCATGCACGATGGCCAGATCGAGGGATTCGGCGAGCACGACCGTGCGCAGGCCGGGGTGGCGGCGGCGGAAGGCTTCGAGTGCGGCGAGGCCGCGGCCGTCAGGCAGATAAAGGTCCAGCACAACCAGATTGGGCGGTGTACTGACCTTTATCTGCCGGCTCGCTTCTTCAAGCGACCCCGCGGCTTCGGCAATGATGTTTTCGCAGATGGTCTGGAGGGTGGTCCGCAGTGCGGCACGGACCAGGGGTTGGTCGTCTACCAGCAAAACGGTGATACTCATGGCGAAACTCTTTTCTCTGAACGGAAGATGTTGTTTCGATGGGGACGTGCTGTGAAGGGCACGTGATAATTCTTCTCTACCAGTTGCATTGCCTCAAGCTATCTCGTCACACTGCGTTCGCGCAGGTGATTCCGGCCGTGATCTTGTTGGCAGTTGCCTTCATTTTTTCCTGTTGATTTGCAGATAAAGCAATCCATGCACGAATTTTCTGAAAGATTTTCTGACAGGCCGGCCTTCCGGGTTTCGGTGGCACCGATGATGGACTGGACCGACCGGCATTGCCGGAGTTTTCATCGTCTGCTGTCGCAGCAGGCATGGCTGTATACCGAGATGGTGACGGCGCAGGCCATTGCGTATGGCAATCTGGAGCATCTGCTGGGGCGGGGCGAGGAAGGTGGACGGGTGGTTCTGCAGCTGGGGGGCAATGATCCTGCGCTGCTGGCGGCTGCGGCAAGGCAGGGTGAAGCCTTTGGCTATGACGAGATCAACCTGAATTGCGGCTGCCCGAGCGACCGGGTGAAGGAGGGGGCCTTTGGCGCCTGCCTGATGGCCGAACCCGAGCGGGTGGCAGACTGCGTGTCAGCAATGCAGGCGGCCGTGAAGATCCCGGTGACGGTGAAGCATCGCGTGGGCATCGACAGGCATGAAGACTATGCCTTCGTGCAGCGTTTCGTGCGACTGGTGGCCGAGGCCGGGTGCCGGCGCTTTATCGTGCATGCGCGCAATGCCTGGCTGGATGGGCTCAGCCCGAAGGAGAACCGCGAGATTCCGCCCCTGCGCTACGAGGTGGTGCATCAGTTGCGTGCCGAGTTCTCCGACTGCGTGTTCGAGCTGAATGGAGGGCTACAGGATCTGGCACAGGGGCTGCGGGCGGCGGGTCTTGCTTCTGATTCGAGGGAGACGCCGGCGCTTGGCCCGGCTGCGGCCTTGTCGGCCGGTGGAGCCTTGCCGGGTGCAGACACAGGGCCTGGCGCCAAAGGCAGCGGAGTGCCCCCTGCCTGCAGCACGCCGCTCGATGGCATCATGTATGGCCGGCGGGCCTATCATGACCCGTGGCTGCTGGCGGGCGTGGATGGTTTGCTGGCCGGCCTCGGCGATCAGGCGCCGGAAAGGGCTTGCGCGCACGCTGTTGCGGATTCATTCGTTGCCAGCGAAGAAAGGGCAGCGTCTCCCATCCCGGGGCAAGGAGGGGCAGAGAGTTCGGGGCTGCACGCAGGGCACGATGCGTGGGCAAGGCCGGCCCCCACCCGCCGGCAAGTGGTGGAGGGGCTGGTCAGCTATCTGGAACGCGGCGCAGAAAAGGGCGTGACCCTGCGCTTCCTGGCACGGCATGTGCTGGGGCTGTATCACGGTCAGCCGGGGGCGAAGATCTGGCGGCGCCAGTTGAGTGATCCGGCTGCGCTGGATCGCAATGATCCGCACTGGCTGATGGCCGTCTGTGAGCAGGTCGAGGCGGAAGTGGCGCGGGTGGAGTCCGTGTCGGCCGAATTCCGCCAGGCAGGACGCATCTGAGGGCTTTAGCCGGTGTTGACGGCTCCGATTCTCAGGGGCCTGGCGTGCATGCCCGCGGTCAGGAGGCCAGAGGCGCGCAACCGGCAGGGGCCGGGCATCAGCGCTGGCCGGATTCGCTCTTTGTTTTGGGCGGTGGCGGATGAAGCTGACGCAGGGTGCGGACGTAGAACAGGATCAGGAAATAGATGGCGGCTGCAAGCAGGGCCTCCACCCAGCCCAGGGGAGCGGAAAGGCCAGCGTCGCTCATCCCGCGCACGATGCCCTCGCACAGGTACAGCAGGATCAGCATCGACCAGAGCTGGAAGGCGCGCACGCGCTGGCGGGCCAGCAGCGGCACGGCCAGCAGTAGTGGCAGCACCTTCAACACCAGCAGTGAGCCCCCCGGGCGAAGGGGAGCCAGCCACAGCTCCCAGGCGACGCAGAGCAGGATCAGCGCCCAGGACAGGCTTACGGTGGCCAGCCGCAGGCGCGCAAGGCGCATTTTCAGCAGCGGAGCGTCTGCGGGGGCAGGCGGTGGCGGTTCGGCCGGGGCGGAAGCGGGGGGATGCGGGTTCATCCGGTGAGGAGAATTGCAGGGAATGCAGAAACAGTGAATGAATGTCACGCTACACTGTGCGGACGCAGTGTGCCGTGTGGCACTTTAGCATGCGAGTCTGCCCCGGGCCGAGGGGGTTCCCGTCCGTGGCGGTGGCGTGGCGTCTGGATCGGGCTGTGGTTGCCGCTCGCATCGCTTGCCCGGTCGTTTATTCCATTTTGAAAGAAGTTGAGAGGTTTGCCACATGATCGTCGCCGATATCCTGAGTCTGAAGGGGAATGCGTTGTTCACGGTTTCGCCGGATGCGATGCTTTCTCATGGCGTGATCACGATGGACCAGCACGACATCGGCTCGCTGGTGGTGATGGAAAACGGCCGGCTGGCAGGCATGCTGTCCTTCCGCGAGATCATCCGGGTGCTGGCCAGGCGCCAGCACGAGCACCGCAGCGGCCCCACGAAGCCGGTGGCCGAGATCGTGATCCGCGACGTGATGGACCCCGACCCGCTGGTGGTGGCGCCTTCGCTGGACGTGAACGAGCTGCGGCGGGTGATGCTCGACACGCACACGCGCTATGTGCCGGTGATGGAGGGTGAGGTGCTGATGGGGGTGGTGTCCTTCCATGACGTGGCCCGTTCGGTGCTGGATGCACAGACCTTCGAGAACAGGATGCTGAAAGCCTACATCCGTGACTGGCCCGAGAAGGAATGACGCCCCCACGCGACGTGCCGTCGGCTGTTTGCCACAGAAAACGGGCCAGGTTGCTATCATTCCCGGATGCGAATACTGATCAGTAATGATGATGGCTATTTCGCGCCGGGCATCGAGGCACTGGCCAACGCCCTTGCCGGTCTGGGCGAAATCATCGTCTATGCGCCCGAACGTGATCGCTCGGGGGCTTCAAACTCCCTCACGCTGAGCCGGCCGCTGACGGTGCGGCAGGCCGCCAATGGCTTCTTCTTCGTCGATGGCACGCCCACCGACTGCGTGCACGTGGCCGTGACCGGCATCCTCGATGCGCCGCCGGATCTGATCGTCTCGGGCATCAATGACGGTGCCAACATGGGTGACGACACGATCTACTCGGGTACCGTGGCCGCCGCCACCGAGGGGCACCTGCTGGGCATTCCCGCCATTGCCTTCTCGCTGGTGCAGAAGGGGCATGCGCACCTCGACACCGCTGCCCGCGTGGCTCGCGAGGTGGTGGATCGCTATCTTGCCCGGCGTGAGCTGGCACCGATGCTGCTGAACGTGAACATTCCGGCGATACCCTACAACGAACTGAAGGGTTTCGAGGTGACGCGCCTGGGACGCCGCCATCACAGCGAGCCGGTGATTGCCGCCCAGAATCCGCGTGGTGAAACGGTGTACTGGATCGGCAAGGCCGGCCCCGAGCAGGACAACGGGCCGGGCACCGACTTTCACGCCACGGCCAATGGCCGGGTGTCGATCAGCCCGCTCCACATCGACCTGACCGCCACGGCGCAGCTGGAACAGACCCGGCAATGGTTGGCGTGATCCAGCGTTCGGATGCAGACGGGCTCGTGTCGGCACGGGCCCGCTCGGCGATGGTCGATCAGCTTGCCCGGCAGGGTATCGACTCGCCGGTGGTGCTGAAGGCGATGAAGAAGGTGCAGCGGCACTGGTTCGTCGAGCAGGGGCTGGCCAGCCGTGCCTATGAGGACGTGGCATTGCCCATTGGGCATGGCCAGACGATCTCCCGTCCGTCCACGGTGGCGCGGATGCTGTGGTTGCTGGCAGAATCGGTCCGGCCCGAGGAAGTGGGCCGCCTGAGGGCGCTGGAAATCGGCACCGGCTGCGGCTATCAGGCCGCTGTGATGGCGCAGATCTTTGCCGATGTGGTGTCAGTCGAGCGCGTGCACTGGCTGCACGAACTGGCGAAGGTGAATGTCCGGCCGTTCCGGCTGAACAATCTCAGGTTGATCTTTGGTGATGGTACCGCCGGCGTCACGGCAGGTGCTCCGTATGATGTGGTCATCAGCGCAGCGGCCAGCGAGTCGATATCGAAGGACTGGCTGCGGCAGATGGCGGTTGGAGGGCGGTTGGTGGCGCCCGTAAAGGCGCACGACAGCGACATGCAGATCCTCCAGGTGGTGGATCGTGTTGGACAGGACGAGTGGTCGCTCACCGAGCTGGACCCGGTGCGTTTCGTGCCGTTGCGTACCGGCGTTGCACGGTAGGTGACGAAATCGGAGGAAAGACTGGATGAATGGTGATGTGCTGAAAAAGCAGGCCCAGGGCTTGATGGCGGTGTTGGTGCTTCTCGCGCTGGCCGCCTGTTCTGCCACCAGACCGGCGCCGGTGGTGAACCGGACCACGCCTGAACGGGTGGCCTCTGCGCCCGCGCAGAAGACACCGCCGGCACAGGCCCCAGATGCAGGAGCAGCCGGCGCCGGGCAGGGCGCACAGGGGCAGCCGGAATCTCCGGCTCCGGAGGCTCCTGCCCAGGTCACCCCCATTCACCAGGGAGCCATCCACGCTGGCGGGGGCAATTCCTCGCAGCAGGATCCCAACCTGAAGGTGGGGCCACAGGGCATCAAGCGTGCCTATGGCAAGCCTGCGCCAGCCGTGGTTACCACGCCGAAGAATCCGCCGCCGAAGCCGGCGGCTGCAGGTGGCGCGGCAGGAGCCGTGGCTGCGGGAGCGGCCGGTGCGGCCGCGCAGAAAGATCCGGTGGTCGCCACGGGCGGTGTCATCAAGCAGTCGTCGGCTTCCGCGCCTGCCGAGGCCCGCACCTTCGACGGGGTGCGTTTCAGCTGGCCGGTGCCCGGCAGGGTCTTGCAGAAATTCGACGGTGAAGCCAACAAGGGCATGTTGCTGGCGGGCAACCTGGGAGATGCGGTGCAGGCTGCGGCCGATGGCCGGGTCATCTTCAGTGGTACCGGCCCGCGCGGATTTGGCAATC
>JAUNHU010000149.1 GCA_030523825.1 Lautropia sp.
CATACCGAACCTGGATCAAGCCCCTGGTCCTGCTGGAATTCAATACCGATGAATGTCTGATCCGGCTGGGCGCCACCAACCAGATCAAGGCCGACATCGTCCGCAACCAGTACCTGAGCGTCATTCAGGAAGTTCTGCGCGACGCCATCGACCCGTCGATCCGGGTGGAAGTGGAAGTAAACCGCGCCAATGTCGCGCCATCCGCGGCAGCTCCAGTCATGGCGCCGCCGCCATCAGCCCCTGTTGCCGGCATGCAGCCCCCTGCCCGGCCGGCCATTGCTCCGGCCCCCGCCATGCCGGCACCGCGCGAACCGATGCCGGCAGGTGACGATGACCTGCCGATGATCGACGAGGATGACACCGGAGACGCGGATGGCGATCACTCGGCCAACGCCTTCAGCGGACTGGCCAATCGCGCCGTCCACGAGCGCTCACGCCTCGACCCCGGCCTGAGCTTTGCTACCTTCGTGACCGGCAAGGCCAACGATCTGGCCCGCGCTGCCGCGCTTCAGGTGGCCGAGCGCCCCGGCACCTCGTACAACCCCCTCTACATTCACGGTGGCTCGGGTCTGGGCAAGACCCACCTGATGCAGGCCATCGGCAACGCAGTGCTGCAGCGCGAGCCCTCGGCTGCCATCCGCTACGTGAGCACGCAGCAATTCCTGCGCGAGATGGTGTCGGCACTGCGGCAGGACACGATGGACAAGTTCCAGCACGCCTATCGTTCACTCGACATGCTGCTGATCGACGACATCCAGTTCCTGTCGGAGAAGCAGCGCACCCAGGAGGAGTTCTTCTACATCTTCGAGTCGATGGTCATCAATCAGCGCCAGATCGTGATTACCAGCGACACCTATCCGAAGGAGATCAAGGCCCTGCCCGACCGGCTGATCTCACGCCTGAACTCGGGCCTGATCGTGGCCATCGAGCCGCCCGAACTTGAAATGCGGGTTGCCATCCTGCAGCGCAAGGCGGAACAGGCCCGCGTGCGCCTGCCCGAGGACGTGGCCTACTTCATCGGCAAGAACATCCGCCAGAACGTGCGGGAACTGGAAGGCGCGCTGCAGCGTGTTATTCATTATGCAGCATTCAGATCGCAGACCATCACCCTCGATCTGGTCAAGGAAGCGCTGAAAGACATCCTGTCCTTCAACCGCGGTCAGATTTCGATAGACCTGATCCAGCGTACCGTTGCCGACTTCTACAAGATCAAGCTGGCCGACATGTATTCCAAGCGAAAGCCGGCCAAGATCGCCCTTCCCCGCCAGATTGCCATGTATCTGGCCAAGGAACTGACCCAAAAGAGCCTGCCTGAGATCGGCGAAGCCTTTGGCGGCAAGGATCACACCACCGTGCTCTATGCTGTACGCAAAATTACAGAATTACGAGCCCATGAATCGGAGCTGAATCGCCAGATTCACGTGCTGGATCAGACCTTGCGCGAGTTTCTGTAAAGAGCTTGCCGCGGGCGCGCCGGACCCGTTGCCCAGCAACCCGGCTTCCCGCCTCAACGAATCTCCAGGCCACATTGTTGGCCTGTTTTTTTGCCGTAATGCAGGGCTCTATCCCTTCGAAAAACGGTAGAATTAAAAATTACATCGGATTAGGGATGATTCGGCTGATTTTCACGCCGTTTTCAGCCTGTTTGCCTCACGAGGCGAGGCTGCCTCTCTGTCTGCCGCCCGTCATCACGTCGCTTTCATCAATCAGTTCACCCTGATCCGTCTTGCTTGCTCGCCTGCCTGCTCTGCTGCCTGCTCACGATGCAGCAAACTACGAGTTGTACCGCACGTCCCGTGTCCGGGCACGCCTGCTCAGGCAGACTGAATCGACCCCAGCTGACGACACACTTTTGCGCCGATGAAAGTCTGCCAACACCACCACGGTTCAATCATGCCGACGCATGCCAGGCAGAACTGTTCAGACAGGGCCGGCTGAAGTCACTCAAGAATGAGTGCCGCCACCGGACAAGGCATCGAGAACCGGGGCCAGAGGGTGCCGGCGAGATGGAAGGAATGGAGATCGTCAGCAAACATGCAGGGCATGAAGCACCAGCGACACCGGGGAACAGACCTTCTTTCCAGCTTCCGCTCACCACGCCGTCACTGATCCCCCGACCCCAGCCGTTCGACATGCGCCTGCTGATTGATACGCCGGAAGCAGACACGATGCAAATGCGCTCCAGGGGCTGATTTTGGCCTCCGCTACCACCCGCACGTATCATCACGGCCGAAACTGTGAATAAGCCCCATTTTTAGGCCGGATGGCGGAGTAAACTGGCGAAAGAGCGCTTATCCACAAGGTTTGTCGCTACTTTGCACAGGGTTGTTCGGACTTGGTCGCCAATTTGCTCAAAAAACAGGCAGTTTTTGAGGGGGTGTGCATAAGGCTCGGACAAGTCTGAAAGATGTGAATCGACAAGCTGTGGATAAACTGGCCTCATGACAACGGACCCGAATCTGTCCACAATCCGATCACTCGACGATTCACACACACCCACAGAGTTGGCCATCGTGAAGATCCAGACTGGAAGCCACTCTCCGGAGTTGTTCACAGCACTTGCGCCAGCCTAACAATACAACAAAGAATATATATATAAAGATTCTTTAAAACCTACTGGAACATCGGAGCAGACTGCATGCAGATCATTCATGGCCCAAGGGACGCCATCCTGAAACCGCTGCAAACGGTGGCAGGGATCATCGAAAAACGGCAGACCCAGCCGATCCTGGCCAACGTGCTCATCAGCCAGGAGGGAGAACGGGTGACTTTCACGGGTACCGACATGGAAATCCAGGTCCGTACCCAGGCGAGTGTGGGCTCCGGTCAGGGCAATACAGCCACCACGGTGTCGGCACGCAAGCTGATCGACATCCTGCGTGCCATGCCGGATGCCGATGTCAGCATCGAGCTGAACGCCAACAAGCTGAATCTGAAGTCGGGCAAGTCACGCTTTGCCTTGCAGACCTTGCCGGCTGCCGACTTCCCGGTACTGAAGGCCGGATCGGCTGAAAATTCGGCCGACGATCTGCGGGCAGAGATCAGCCTGCCTCAGAAGAAGCTGCGTCACCTGCTGCAGATGGTGCATTTCGCCATGGCGCATCAGGACGTGCGCTTCTACCTGAACGGGCTGCTGCTGGTGCTGAATCCGGCCAGTTTGCGCGCCGTTGCCACCGACGGGCACCGCCTGGCTTTCTGCGAAGACACCGAGGTGCATGCAGCGGGTGAGGCTCAGGTGATCCTGCCGCGCAAGTCGGTGCTGGAGCTGATGCGTCTCCTGGGCGACAGCGATGAACCCGTGCGCCTGCAGATCATCGGTTCGCAGCTGCGGCTGAACTTCGGCGAAATCGAGTTCATCAGCAAGCTGTTGGAAGGCAACTTCCCCGACTACCAGCGGGTGATTCCGAAGGGCTATCAGAAGCTGGTCACGCTGGACCGCGAGCTGTTTGCCCAGGCGCTGTCACGGGCTTCCATTCTCAGCAACGAGAAATTCCGCGGGGTTCGGCTCGGATTGGCGCCGGGCGTGCTGTCCATCCAGAGCAGCAATACCGACCAGGAAGAAGCCTCCGAGGAACTCGACATCGACTACCAGGGCGAGGCACTGGAGATCGGCTTCAACGTGTCGTACCTGATGGACGTGCTGGCCAACCTGAAGGTGGAGAAGGTGACGGCGGCCTTTGGCAATGCTTCGTCCAGTGCCCTGCTGTCGCTGCCTGACGACGACGGTTTCCGTTATGTTTTGATGCCAATGCGCATCTGAACGGTAAACTATCGGGTTGACTGGGCAAATCCGCACCCGAGGTGGGTGCAATGCCGGCCAGGGGCAGGCGAGGGCGCTTTCCGTTGTGGACGGCGCCCGCTGGCTTCGGGCACAGGGCGGCAGATAGGGTTTGCACCGGTCTGGCAGGAGCCGGGGTGCCGTGGCGTACCCGTCTGCCCAACCATTCAGGGATACTTTCGATCTGATGAGCACCGATACGGACAACACCAGCCAGCCTGCGCGTGAAGCGCCCGGCTACGATTCTTCCTCGATCCAGATCCTGGAAGGGCTTGAGGCGGTTCGCAAGCGGCCCGGCATGTACATCGGCGACACCTCCGATGGCACCGGCCTGCACCATCTGGTGTTCGAGACGGTCGACAACTCGGTCGACGAGGCCCTGGCGGGCTATTGCGACGAGATTCTGGTCACGATCCACGCCGATGAGTCGATCTCGGTGCGTGACAACGGCCGGGGCATTCCCACCGACGTGAAGTGGGACGACAAGCACGAGCCCAAGCGCAGTGCGGCCGAGATCGTGATGACCGAGTTGCACGCCGGCGGCAAGTTCGACCAGAACAGCTACAAGGTGTCGGGCGGCCTGCACGGCGTGGGCGTGTCGTGCGTGAACGCGCTCTCCCGCTGGCTGAAGCTCACCATCCACCGCAACGGCAAGACCCACGCCATCGAGTTTGCCCGCGGTCTCACGCAGGATCGGCAGATCGAGACGAGGGACGGCGTGGAGGTTTCGCCGATGCGCGTGCTGGGCGACACCACCAAGCGCGGCACCGAGGTCCACTTTCTGGCCGACGACGAGATCTTCTCGAAGGTCGAGTACCACTACGAGACGCTGGCCAAGCGCCTGCGCGAGCTGTCCTTCCTGAACAATGGCGTGCGCATCCGCCTGCAGGACCTGCGCAACAACAAGGAAGAAGACTTTGCCTTTGCCGGCGGTGTCTCGGGCTTCGTCGAGTTCATCAACCAGGCCAAGAACGTGCTGCACCCGAGCATCTTCCACATCCGTGGCGAGAAGGACGGCGTGACGGTGGAAGCGGCGCTGCAGTGGAACGACGGCTACAACGAGCAGGTGCTCTGCTTCACCAACAACATTCCGCAGCGTGACGGCGGCACCCACCTGACCGGCCTGCGGGCGGCGATGACCCGCGTCATCAACAAGTACATCGAAGAAAACGAGATCGCCAAGAAGGCCAAGGTCGATCCCAGCGGCGACGACATGCGCGAGGGCCTGACCTGCGTGCTGTCGGTGAAGGTGCCCGAGCCCAAGTTCTCGTCGCAGACCAAGGACAAGCTGGTGTCCAGCGAGGTGAGGGCGCCGGTCGAGGAAGTGATCGCCAAGGGGCTGGAAACCTGGCTGCTCGAAACCCCCAACGACGCGAAGATCATCTGCGGCAAGATCGTGGAAGCGGCCCGTGCGCGCGAAGCAGCCCGCAAGGCACGCGACATGACCCGCCGCAAGGGCGTGCTCGACGGCATCGGCCTGCCCGGCAAGCTGGCTGACTGCCAGGAACGCGATCCCGCCAAGAGCGAGCTGTTCATCGTGGAGGGTGACTCCGCCGGCGGCTCGGCCAAGC
>JAUNHU010000150.1 GCA_030523825.1 Lautropia sp.
GTGTTCAGCGGCGAAACAAAAGCACACGGCGCGCTGATGGCTCAGCCCGCTCAATTGCGCCAGGAAGTGATTGCGCAGGCAGTGGCACGTGATGCCGACCGGATCTGGATCGAAAAGGTGCGTGTAAAAACCAGCGAGCCCTCATCCAGCCCGCACGAGGGCGATGCCGCCATTCAGGACACGCTCGATGACCTGCTGGAACTGATGCGCGGCGCACAGGATGATCAGGAATTTGTCGACGCGCTGCTGGCAGACTGGCAGACCCTGCTGGAAAAGCTGCCGCCCGATGTCCGTCAGGCGTCACCCGAGCAGCTTTCTCCGCTGGCAGACCCTGCCCCCGTCGTGGCATCACGCCTTCAGCAGGCCATTCCGCTGTTGCTGAACCGCGTGGCACAGTCCCGGCAACCGGCCCGCTGAAAAAGGAAGCCCCATGCGAATCCAGCAACTCCGTCTGCTGCGTTATGGCAAGTTCACCGGGCACACCCTGAACCTGCCCGCCGGTGCGCAAGACATCCACCTGATCGTCGGCCCCAACGAGGCCGGAAAATCCACCGTGCGCCATGCCATTGCCGACTGGCTGTTCGGCTTTCCGGAACGCACACCACACGCCTTCCTGCATCCAATGGCCGAGCTGCGCCTGGGCGGCCTGCTCGAATCCGCGATAGAAAGCAAGGCAGCGCCGGTTCAATCCACACCGGCGCCCCGCAAAAAAGCCCGTGCCAGTGCCAACACCTCCGGCACCGCTTCCCTGTTCGACGATGATCTGCACGCACAACCGGAAGCCCGCACGGCAGAAATAACAGACAGCGCAGAAACCGGCGGAACCTCCAGCGCCTTCAACACCCAAACCACGTCAAACGCACCAGGCCCGGGCCATGCCATCTCCCGTCTCGACTTCGAGCGAACCAAGGGCCGCAAGAACACCTTGCGTGCTGCGGATGACAGCATCCTGCCCGATGACATCCTGCACGCCTGGCTGGGAAATCTTCAGCGCGAGGCATTTGCACGCATGTATGCGCTGGACCACGCCACGCTGGTGGAAGGCAGCGAAGGCATGCTGCGCGCGTCCGACGACATCGGCCGGATGCTGTTCCAGTCGGCCGCCGGCATCGAACATCTGGGCGAGGCACTGAAGCAGCTTCAGCAGGAAGCCGATGCCCTGTGGGCACCGCGAAAGTCGGGCAGCCGCCTCTATTACCGCGCAGCCGATTCCTTCGATCAGGCCAGAAAGGATCTGGCACACGCCCAGCTGCGCACCAAAGACTGGCGCAGCAGGCGCGATGCGCTGGCCGATACCGAAAAGGAACTGGAGGCCGCGCAGCAGCGCAGCAAGATCATCCAGCAGGGCATTCACCGGCTGGAGCGCATCCGCCGCGTGCAACCGCTGCTTCTCACACGCGATGACGCCCGGCAGAAACTGGATGCACTGGCCGCCAACGGCATGCCCCCCCTGCTTGCCGAAGACGCCCCGCAGATCTTTCAGCGGGCAAGTTCGGATCGCGTCCTGATCGAGGCTGAAATCCGCCGCCTGAACGCCAGCATCCGCGACACCGAAAGCACGCTGGCAAAGCTGCCGGTTGACGAGGCCACGCTACGCGAGGCCGACGGCATCACGCGACTGAACGAGCAGCGCCTCCAATACCGCGATCATTCGCTGAACCTGCTGAAGCACAGCGAGGAAATTCGTGGCCTGTGGATTCAGGTGCAGCGACTGGCACGCGAACTGGGCTGGCCCTGCAACCGCGAAGAAGACGTGCGGCAACGCCTGCCGGCCAGTCCGGCCCGCACGCTGCTGCATCGGTTGATCCGTGAACACGGCGAGCGCCGGCAGGCGCTGGTCGGCGCGCAGACGACACAGGCAGGCAGCCAGCGCCTGATAGACCAGGCGCAGCAAAGCCTGAAGGCGCTCGACAATTCCCCGCTGGACAATGATCGCCTGCGGCAGGCCGTTGACCGCGCACTGAAACTGGGCGATCACGAAGGCACGCTGAACACCCTGCAGCAACGCCAGGCCGATCTGGCACGGAAACTCGGCACGGCATTGGAGGGCATGGGTGCATGGCGTCAGCCAGCCGAAACACTGGCAGGCATGCTGGTTCCCGAGATCACCCAGGTACATGAACTGATCGAGCAGCATCGGCAGGATGCCAGCGAGCTGAAATCCCTGCAAAGCGCACGGGATGCCACCGATGCCAGCATCCGGCAACTCGACATCGCCATTCAGCAGCTGGTGCAGCATCACCAGCCGGTATCACGCGAAGACGTGCAGCAGGCACGCACCAGCCGCAATAGCATCTGGCAGGCCATCCGGCAAACGCCCGCCTCGCTTCCCGAACAGGCCGATGCCTTCGAGGCACAGACACGCGAAGCCGACGAACTGGCCGATGCACGGGTGGAACGTGCGCAGCACGAAGCCGAACGACAGGCCAGCCATGAGAGGCTGCTGCGCGAAAAGCAGCAGCTTGCTGCCATCGTGGATCAGATCGGCCACATCGAAGCGCGGATGCAGCGCCGGCTGGACGACTGGCTGCAACAGGCCGAAACCTATGGCCTGCCCCGCCTGCCACTGGAGATGGCACCCGCCTGGCTCCAGCAAAGGCAGCAAGCCCTCAATATTCTTGAAGAAAAGACATCACTCGACGACCAGCAGGCGCGTCTGCAGGCGAACATCGCCGATGTCCGGCAGACGCTGGGCACACTGCTGAACGCTTCGGCCGCCACCATGCCCGACCTGACCGAATGCGTGCGACAGGCCCGCGCACTGCTGTCACGTGCCGAACAGGCACAGGGGGAGCGCAAGACGCTGGAAGCGCATGTCCGGCAGGAACAGCAGAATCTCGTCCGGCTGGACGCCGAACTGGAGACCGCCCGCAAGGAATGGCAGAGCTGGGAAAACCGCTGGCAGCAGGCCCTCGGTAGCGCGGGTTTCGACACCACCATGCCGGTGGAACATGTCGAGGCCCAGCTTGCACAACTGGATGAAATCGACACGCTGCTGGAACGCAGCCGCCAGTTGCAGCAGGAACGCATCGAACCCATGCAGGCCGAACTCGACGGGTTCGCAGAGTCGGCAAGATCGCTGGCTGGCCAGCTGGCCCCCGAACTCACTGAAAAACCTGCCAGCGACATTGCACAGTTCCTGTCTGCCCGACTGGATGAGGCACGGCGCGCGCATGCCGAAGCCATCACGCTGCGCAAGCGGGTCGATCACGACCGGGCAGCCCTCGACGACAACCTGCAGAAACAGGTGGCGCTTCAGGCCACCATCACGCCGCTGCTTGCGGCGGCCGGCGTGCAGGAGATCGACGCGCTGGGAAGCCTGATCGACGCCTCCACCCGGCGGCGCCAGCTCGAACAGGCAATCGGTGAAGCAGAACGGCAACTGATTGCCAATGCCGATGGCAAGACACCGGAGGAATTGCGTGGCGAGTGCGCAGACACCAGCCCGGACATGCTGAAGGCTCAGCTTGACGATCTGCAACAGCAGGCAACCCAGGCCGTTGAAGAAATAAAAGCCCTGGCAGCCCGGCAAGGCCAGCAAAGAGCCGATCTGGCCGTGCTGGATGGCAACGATGCAGCCGCGCGTGCCGTGGCACGGCAACAGGAAGCCGTAGCCGACATGACGGACGCGGCCGAACAATGGCTGCAATTGCAGACGGCCATCCGACTGCTGAGCTGGTCCATCGAGAAATTCCGCGAAACCCGGCAGGGGCCATTGCTGACACGCGCATCACGGCTTTTCGGGATGCTCACGCAGGGCTCCTTCACCCGGCTGCTGGTGGACACCTCCGATGACACGCCGCGCCTGTTCGGCATCCGCAGCAACAATGCACAGGTGGCGGTGCCCGGCATGAGCGAAGGCTCGCGCGATCAGCTCTATCTGGCACTGCGTCTGGCCGCACTCGACATGCAGGCCGAACAGGGGCAAGGCATGCCGCTGATTGCCGACGACCTGTTCATCAATTTCGATGACCAGCGCACGGCAGCCGGATTGCAGGTGCTGGGTGAGATGTCGCGCCGGATGCAGGTGATATTCCTTACCCACCACGACCATCTGGTGCCGCTGGCCAGGAAGGTGCTGGGCAATGACCTGAACGTGATTGCGCTGACGTGATTGCGTTGTCCTGAAACGTCATCACCTTCTCCTTGGAGCGTGTCATGAACTTATTCGTCTCCGCGAAAGCCCCCCTCCTGTCCACACTGAGGACATCGTGTTGCCGGAAACCACGGATGCACCCGGCAGGTATGGGGGCCACGCTATCATGCCCGCCATGATTCAGAAGAAACGACGCATGACCCTCCTGAAATTCCTCCTGAGCCTTGTCGCCGTGGCGGGCCTGCTGATTGCCGCCTTCATCTATCTTCATCCGGTGTTCGGCGGCACGCCCGACGAAGCCAGCATGGCTCGCATCAAGGCATCGCCCAACTTCAACGGCGCCATTTTCGTCAACCGCGAATCCACCGAGCTGCTGCTCACGCAGGGTGACAACGCCGAGAAACCCAATGTGTTCCGGTGGCTGGCATCCGTCACCAACCCGCCTCCGGGCAAGCAACCGGCAGAACCCGTGCCGGTTCAGCCGCTGGACAAGGCCCGGCTCACTGATGGCCGCTTTGCCTGGTTCGGTCACTCCACCGTGCTGATGCGTCTCGATGGCAAGACGATCCTCACCGATCCGGTCTTCAACCGTGCCTCACCCATCTTCCTGGGGGGCGCACCCTTTCCGATGACACACACACCCAGCGTCGCCGAGATGCCCGACCTGGATGCGGTGCTCATTTCCCACGATCACTACGATCATCTGGACTGGCGTGCGGTGCAGGAGCTGGACGGCAAGACGAAACACTTCTATGTGCCGCTTGGCGTCAAGGCGCATCTGCAGCGCTGGGGCATTGCCGACAACAAGATCACCGAACTGGACTGGAACGAAAACGCGCAGATGGACGGGCTGAAATTCATCCTCGTTCCCTCACGGCATTTCAGTGGCCGGCGCCTTTCCAACCGCTTTTCCACGCTGTGGGGCTCGTGGGTCATCAAGTCCCCGTCGCTTTCCATCTATTTCAATGCCGACAGCGGCTACGGCAAGCACTTTGCCCAGAACGCCAGCGCGCATGGCCCCTTTGACGTGGCCTTCATGGAAAACGGTGCCTACAACGAAAAGGGCTGGCCTCTGGTGCACATGACGCCCGAGCAATCGGTGCAGGCTGCCACCGATCTGGGCGCGAAACATGTCATTCCGGTGCATTGGGGCAAGTTCGATCTGGCCTATCACCCGTGGAAGGAACCCATCCAGCGTTTCATGAAGGCAGCCGAAAGCCG
>JAUNHU010000151.1 GCA_030523825.1 Lautropia sp.
GTGCGATCGACCAGGCGCGCAACGCGGCGCTGCATGGCGAGGTGCCGGTGGGAGCCGTGCTGGTGAAGGATGGCGAGGTGATTGCCACCGGCTACAACCACCCGATTGGCAGCCACGACCCCACGGCGCATGCCGAAATCCGCGCATTGCGGATGGCGTCAGAGCAGCTGGGAAATTACCGTCTGACCGGGACGACGCTGTATGTGACGCTGGAACCCTGCATGATGTGCCTGGGAGCGATGCTGCATGCGCGGGTGGCGCGGGTGGTGTTCGGCGCCTTTGATCCGAAGACGGGCGTGTGCGGAAGCGTGCTGGATCTGCCGGCAGAGAAGCGGCTGAACCATCACACGACGGTGGAAGGGGGGCTGCTGGCCGAGGATTGTGGCCGGCTGTTGCAGGAGTTCTTTGCCGAGCGCCGGGCCCTGCGGCGGGCGCAACGTGCATCGCTGCAGGCGTCGGCGGCGGAGCTGGCGGCGTGGGCGGCGGGTTTGCCGGAAGATGATGCGGTGGGGACGTTGCAGGTGGATGAGGGAGCGTGAGTCTGCCGAGCTGCCTTTGAGCCTTCCTGTCCCTGATGGTCCCGGTTTTCCCTGCGCGTTTTCCACAGTCAGAGCTCCCTGTATTGGTGTATGTGATCAGGTACGCCCGCCTACACAAGGGCGTTCAAGCGGTCAGTTGCCGGCTTGCTCGTGGGTTTAGCCTCCGTAGGTTTTTCCAACTCGTCGAGAAACAAGGCAAACAGGTCTGCTTGTGTCGATATACCCAGACGATGGTATGCGTTGTGTCGATGTACCTTGACTGTTCCCGCCGAGATGCCAAGGGAGGCTGCAATGGAGGCTCCGCTGTAGCCACGGAGGATCATGGTTACAACCTCGAACTGCATTGGCGTCAAAGCCCGCCCAAATGCTCTTTGAAGAACCGATTCCACGCCGCCCCCAGCCTTGAACTTTGCAGATATCCCGGCCCAATGTTGCCGACATGCTGCAGCAACCAGTGCCGTAAGCGAATCGAGCGAGGAAAATTCCCGATCGTTAAAGCGCTTGTGGCGATGGTCGCGCATCAGTGAGTACGTCATGGACCAGCCGCCTTCCAGCGGAACAAGGAAGCCGATTTCTTCTACAAGAGCACCTTCCTGAGCGGAGATGCAGGGATGAATGGCCGTGGATCCTGCAAATTCCGATCCATGGAATTGATCAGGAGAAAGATCTCCCATGCGCCAGAGCTTGGCTTCAGTGGATGCAACACTTGCGGCATAAAACGGATCAAGCAGGTAACCCCCTTGAAGGTAGCGCGCCAAGACCTGTCTCGACAGCTGTGAGCTGTAGCCATCATGTATTAGGACGGGCAGGCGTGCTTCATTGAAAGCGAATGCGCACGACATTTCGAAGCAGGAGAAGCGTCGACAGATTTGGTCCAGGCTATCTCCGAATTGGTCTGTACCTAGCGCAGCCAGCAGCCCTGCCGCATCGTTTGCCGGGATGGTCATCGTGTACCCCTCCTGATCGCGTAAGGTGGCGCCGTGGCAATGTATATCTCAAGACATATGGTCTGGATAAGAACCTGTCTGTAGTATAAGTGCTGAATTCCAAAGGGAGACGGAGTGCGCGAAGCGTGCTCCTCTCGACGATAAATCGGAGACAGGCATGACGGGACGCTTGGCAGGAAGAACAGCGCTGGTTACTGGGGGCGCTGGTGGCTGTGGTCTGGCGGCAAGCAGATTGTTTGCTGCTGAGGGGGCACGAGTGGGAATCATCGACCTGCCAACCTCAGATGGTGAAGCTGTTGCTGCTCAGATCTTGTCAGAGGGGCGTGAAGCCCACTTCGCCCCGGCGGATGTGTCTGATCACGAGCAGGTATACAAGGCGGTGCATGAGATCGAGGGCAAGCTTGGGAGCATCACCGCCCTCATGAGTCACGCGGGCACACTCGCTGCAGGCCCTTTTCTGGGAATGGATGTCAAGGAATGGGATCGTCTCATGGCGGTCAACGTGCGTTCAATGTTCCTCGTTGCGCAAGCCGTCCTCCCGGGGATGATCGAAGCGGGAGGTGGAAGCATAGTGTGCACGTCGTCAATTTCCGCTGTCGTAGGAACCCCCATGGAAGTTGCATACTGCACCTCCAAGGGAGCTGTACACATGTTTGCAAGGGCTCTCGCCGTTGAATTCCGAGACAGGAACATCAGGGTCAATGCCGTATGCCCAGGTTTCATCGATACGGATCATGGCCGGAGGGAGGTTGACATTCTGAGCGCCCATGGTGTCGACGTTTCGGAGGAAGCAATGAAGGCTTCGCAGGGCAGAATGTGCCGGCCCGAGGAGGTTGCACAGGCAGCGTTGTTCCTGCTCAGTGATGACGCGAGCTTCGTCAATGGTGCGCACCTGTTCGTGGACAACGGATATACCGCGCTCTGATTCATGGGGCACCTCGAAGACTGCCTGTCTTTGCTGTCGTACTCATGAAAATCGATGAATCTCGTGCAGGAGGGGGCGGAATGCGTGGCATGTCGAAGCGCTCTCATGAGAAATACGCTGAATTTCACCACGTGAGGAGAGCCAAATGGAAATCAAGGACTTTTTTGCAGGCGGCAAGCACTGGCGCAACTGGGTTGGCAATCAGAGTTGCATCCGGCAGGAGGCTGCTGCCCCTGAATGCGAGCAGGAGCTGAGTGAACTCGTGGCCGGCGCGACAAGTCGGGGGCTGAAGGTTCGTTGTGCAGGCTCGGGACATTCTTTCACCCCGGTCGCCCTGACCAACGGTCTCCATCTCACGTTGTCCAAAATGAGTGGGGTAACCGCCATCGATCACGAGGCAAAGCGGGTCACAGCCTCGGCTGGGACCACGATCCGAGAACTAGTTGCTGTTCTAAAGGAGAATGGGCTGTCGATGATCAATCAGGGAGATATCGACAGCCAGGGTCTGGCAGGGGCTCTCACCACGGGTACGCATGGGACTGGTGCGAATCTGGCTAACTTGGCATCCTCTGTGGTGGGGATGAAACTCGTTCAGCCGGACGGATCCATTCGTGTTGTCGATGAAAGGGTACCAGATGAGCTCCTCGCGAGCCGTGTTTCACTCGGCACGCTTGGGGTCATCTCCGAGCTGACCCTGCAGGTGGAGAAATCCTACAACCTGTATGAGAAGATCTGGCGCGATGATTTCGAGGATGCGATGGCCAAGCATGATGAACTGGCTGCCAGTCATCGCCATTTCGCCTTTTTCTGGTGTCCGACCCGGCGCAGCCACGGCCTCTACTGCCTTCCCGATACCACCGCGACTTCTCGCAGTGGCCGCTGGACGGACGTTTGCGAAATGAAGGTGATGGACAAGACTGACGAGGCTCCCTTCGAGAAGGATTTCGAGCGGGTTGCGTACAGCTCCGACATCTATCCCATTACCTATGTCCCCAACTTCCACGAGCTGGAATACGCGATCCCGGTCGCAAATGGGGCGGAGGCGGTGCGGCAGATCCGCAAGATCACCTTGGAACAGTTCCCGAAGGCGGAATATCCGCTCGAATATCGCTTCACTGCGGGCGATGGCGCTTGGCTGAGCCCCTTTTATGAGCGCGACAGTGTCACCGTGTCGGTCTCTGGGGAGCCGGGCCTGGACTACTGGAACTACCTGCTAGCCGTGGACAGGATCCTGCGCGACTACGACGCGCGTCCCCATTGGGGGAAAATGCATTTCCTCACCGGCGAGGATGTTGTCCGGCTGTATCCGCGAGCAGGGGATTTCCGACGGCTCCGGAGACAGCTCGATCCTGAAGGATTCTTTTTGAACGAGCACCTCAGCCCTCTCCTTGGCTGATTTCGATGATCCCGGGTGATTTGCGGGTAGCTTGGTATGTTCCGAGTATCCGCCCTCGCATGACAGGCTGTTGAATGCACTAAATGGGCGGTTTTTCGAGCGGCTACGTCGCTTGCCGGTGGTGATCCCCGCCGATCGTCACAAGAAATTGTCATGGAGTGAATATCATGGCCCATATTGGTACAGCAGTCATCTGGATCATGATGGCTTTCGTTCTGATTGGCGCGCTCGGTGCGATAAAGGACGATACGGTAGGGATTGGAAAGGAGTTCAAGGAGGGGATTCATTCCATCGGGCCCATTTTCCTTCCCGTTGCAGGCATTATGGCTTCGATTCCGTATCTATCCATGTTTGTGGAAGCCATAACGGGTCGGGTTTTTGCTGCTATGGGGGCGGACTCCTCCATGGCAGCCGGTGCGCTGATAGCCGGGGACATGGGGGGGTACAACCTGGCTCACTCCATTGCATCGACACCAGATGCCTTCGTCATGGCCGCCGCTACCTCGTTCATGTCCGGAGCCACCATCGTTTTTTCCATTCCCGTGGGTTTGGCCATGCTTGAACGGCAGCATCACCAGCAGATGGCGCTGGGTATCATGTCGGGGGTTCTTGCCATTCCGGTTGGCGTTTTCGTAACGATAGCCCTTCTGAAACTCACGTCCACCCCGGTGCGTACCGAGATCAGCACACACGCGGATTCCGTGCATGTCTTCTCAATGGGATGGCTACAGATTTTCAGCAATCTGATGCCCATCGTAATATTTGTGGTGGTCCTCGCCGCACTCATACGATTTGCGACCAGCTTGATTATTCGGACTTTCCTGATCTTCGGCAAGGTTATGGACGCGATGCTGAAGCTCATTCTGGCGCTGGTTGTGATCGAGTACTTTACCCAGATTCCTTCCACGCTCTGGAATGGCTGGGGGTTCAATCCGGTGATCGCTGACCAGAAAGATCAGTTTCGGGCTCTGGAAATTGCCGGATATATCGGCATCATGCTGGCCGGGGCCTTTCCACTGGTCTATGTTCTGCGACGGGCACTTTCTGGGCCTTTCGAGCGGCTTGGGCGTAGTTTCAACATCAGCGGTGAAGGCATGGCAGCAATCTTGGCCGGATCTGCAAACATTCTTGCTCTCTTCCGTCTCATTCCCCGGATGCCCAAGCGGGATCAGGTACTCATCATCGCGTTCTCGGTGTGTGCAGCCTTCACCTTTGGGGATCATCTGGCGTTCATGGCCAACTTCCAACCCAATATGGTTGTCCCGTTAGTCATCGGCAAACTGGCGGGCGGAATCGTTGCCATGCTGCTGGCTGTCTGGCTTGCCCTGCCTCATGTGGAGAAAGACAAGTAGGTAGAAAACGGCGCCAAGGAAACACCCGGCACCGCGTGTTGCGGTTGCCGGGCTGGCGCTTGAACCAGTTTACTGGATCTTGGCTGCGGAGCGCAGTTTTTCCTGCAGGGCCTGAACCTTCTGG
>JAUNHU010000152.1 GCA_030523825.1 Lautropia sp.
GCGCCCCTGAAGGGCCGGGTGGCGATCATCGACGATGTGATTTCGGCCGGCACCTCGGTACGGGAGTCGGTGGAGATCATCCGTGCAGCCGGCGCCACGCCTGCCGCAGTGTTCATCGCCATCGACCGGATGGAGCGCGGCGGCAATGCCGAGGTGGTGGCCGAGCTGTCGGCCGTGGAGGAAGTGCGGCAGCAGTACGGCCTGGAGGTGTTTGCACTCGCCACACTGGACGACCTGCTGGGCTACCTGTCGGCACAGAACAACGGTGATGCCACGCTTGCCACTTATCGTTCGGCAATCTCCGACTATCGTCGTCGGTATGGCAGCCAGCAGACAAGCTGACTACAGTGGGCGGCATGATCTCCATGACCGCCCGTACCGTGTTGTACTCCCTGACACTGACAGCCGTGTTCGCGCTTCAGGTTCAGACGGCTGCCCACGCGCACGCGGCGGGGTCACGCTCATCCGGCATCTTTGTCTGTACCGACGACCAGGGCCGGGTGATTTCGTCTGACCAGCCGATCAGCGACTGTGCCAGACGGAGCATGCGTGAACTGAACCGCGACGGCTCCCTGCGCCGGGTGGTGCCACCACCCCAGACACGCCAGCAGGAGAAGGAAGCTGCACGTCAGGCCCTGCTCCAGCAGGAAAGAGAACGTATCCAGCGTGCGCAGCAGGCGCATGATCGCCATCTGCTGCTCACCTATCAGGACGAAAACGATCTGCGCAAGCGCCAGAAACAGGCGATTGCCCTGATCGACGAGGAAATCGACGCCGCGCAGCGCCGGGTCATGGTGCTGAACGAAAACCTGCAGGTGGAACGCGAGCGTGCGAAGGAATGGCAGGCGCAGCAGGAAAATCCGAAGGCTCGCCTGCCCTTTGCGCAGCAGCAGCGGATGTCCTCGATTGCCAATGCCATCCTTGCCGAAGACGCGCTCATCAAGGAACGCCAGACCGAGCGCGAACGGGTCGACAAGGACTACGACATGAAGGCCAAACGGCTGAATGAACTGCTGAACGCCGCACCACAAACGGCGGCCGCCGACAAGCGCTGATCGCCTGCCACGCGATCACGGGCCCCCCGCCGGGCCCGTGTGATCTCAGGCCGACAGCTTCTTGCGCAGCAGGTCGTTCACCTGCTGCGGGTTTGCCTTGCCCTTGCTGGCCTTCATGACCTGACCAACCAGTGCGTTGAAGGCTTTTTCCTTGCCGGCTCGGAATTCATCCACCGACTTCTGATTGGCAGCCAGCACCTCGTCGATGATCGGCCCCAGCACGTCATCGCCGCTGATCTGCTTGAGCCCCTGCTTCTCGATGATGGCATCGACGACTTCGGCGCCACCTTCGCGCGGCCCTTCGGCCCACAGTGCCTGGAAGACATCACGCCCCATCTTGCCCGACAGCGTGCCATCGGCCATGCGGGCAATGATGCCGGCCAGTTGCGGCGCGCTCACCTTCGAGTCGGCAATGTCCAGCCCGTCGCGGTTGAGCTGGGCAGCCAGTTCGCCCATCACCCAGTTGGCCACGGTCTTGGCCTGGGCAGCGGCATCAGGCAGCGCAGCCAGCACGGCCTCGAAATAGCTGGCGCTGGCCAGACTGCCGGTGAGCACCAGCGCGTCGGTTTCGGGCAGGCCCCACTGGCCGCCGTAGCGCTCGCGCTTGGCCGCCGGCAGCTCGGGCATGGAAGCACGGACGGCCTCGATCTGCGCAGCTTCGATGATCAGCGGCGGCAGATCGGGTTCGGGGAAGTAGCGGTAATCGTCAGCATCTTCCTTGGTGCGCATCGACCGGGTTTCGTCGGTGTCCGGGTCGTAGAGGCGGGTTTCCTGCACCACCTTGCCACCGTCCTCGATCAGCTCGATCTGACGGCGCACCTCGAACTGGATGGCACGCTCCAGAAAGCGGAAGGAGTTGAGGTTCTTGATTTCGGCGCGGGTGCCGAATTCCTGCTGCCCCACCGGCCGCACCGACACGTTGGCATCGACGCGGAAGGAACCTTCCTGCATGTTGCCGTCGCAGATGCCCAGCCAGGTGACGAGACCGTGCAGCGCACGTGCATAGGCAACCGCTTCGGCAGCCGAGCGCATTTCGGGCTCGGAGACGATTTCGAGCAGCGGCGTGCCGGCGCGGTTGAGGTCGATGCCCGACATGCCGGCAAAGTCCTCGTGCAGCGATTTGCCTGCATCTTCTTCGAGATGCGCACGGGTGAGATTGATGGTGCGCACCGTGGGGGCAGCCCCCTGCTTTTCGGCCGGGATCACGATATCGAGCGTGCCGCCGCTCACTACCGGCTGCTCATACTGGCTGATCTGGTAGCCCTTGGGCAGGTCGGGGTAGAAATAGTTCTTGCGGGCAAAGACCGACACCGGCGCAACCTGTGCGCCAATGGCCAGCCCGAAACGGATGGCATGCTCGACGGCCTGCCGGTTCATGACCGGCAGGGTGCCGGGCAGGCCAAGATCGAGCGCGCACGCCTGCGTGTTGGGCGGCGCCCCGAAACGGGTGGATGCCCCCGAAAAGATCTTCGACTGAGTCTGAAGCTGGACATGGGTTTCCAGCCCGATCACGACTTCCCACTGCATGACGGCGCCCTCGATTGATCAGCGATCCAGACTGGCGCAACCGCCGGTCTTCGGGTTGAACATCACCGGCCAGGCTTCCTCGGCCACACCATTGGTGCACTGCGAGGCGCAACCGGCATGCGCCAGCGTCACGCGGCGCGGCTCCTGATAGACCATCAGGCGGCATGCCCTGTTGCGCAACGATGTCAGCTCGATGTGCGGGCTGCTCTTGGTCTGGGTGAAGCCATTGAGGTTGAAGTTGCACTGACCACGACGACCGACCTTCACCTTCCAGTCGAGTTCACGAACCCGGCCTGCCGTGACCGACAGGCGGGCATCCTCGGCAAAGCCATCGAGTTCTTTCTGCTTGCAGACACCGGCAAAGTCCTGCAGGCCAGCGGAAGGAGCCTTCGAGGCGCTGCGTGCCGGCGCCGGCTTGGTGACGGCGGGCTTTGCCTGCCGGGAAGGCTTGCGCAATACGGGGGTCGTGCAGGCTGCCAGCGCAGCAACAGCCACGAGCAGGATCGTGCGGTTCAGCCAGCGGGTACCGACATTATTGTTCGGTGATACGGCATTCATAGATGTTGGGTCTCGGAGGTACTGTGGCGGCCATCCGCCAGAAAATGCGTGACAGGCACGCCCGTGCCGGAACGCGCTTCCGTTCCTGGCGTCCGGCGCACAACCAGGAACAGATCGAAGCGACAGGAGACTCAGCCTGCCTGTCCCGGACGCCGCAGATGCCAGTCGGTGTCCTGCTGATAGAGATGACCGATGTCGAGCAGGCGGGCCTCGGAGAGCGCCGGGCCGACGAGCTGCAGGCCGATGGGCAGGCCGGCCGCATCGAAACCGCAGGGCAACGACACGCCCGGCAGGCCGGCGAGCGATGCCGGCAGCGTGAAGATGTCGGCCAGATAATTGCGCACCGGATCGTTGGTCTGCTGGCCGATGGGCCATGCCGTCTCGGGCGACACCGGGCCGGCAATCACATCGACCGACTGGAAGACCCGGCTGAAGTCGTCGGCAATCATCCGCCGAAGCTGCTGGGCCTTGCGGTAGTAGGCATCGTAATAGCCGTGCGAGAGCACGTAGGTGCCGATCATGATGCGACGCTTGACCTCGGCCCCGAAACCTTCGGCCCGGCTGTTCATGTAGAGCGAGCGCAGGTCGGTGGCATCTTCGCTGCGATGCCCGTAGCGAACGCCGTCATAGCGGGCCAGATTGCTGGAGGCTTCGGCCGGCGCAATCACGTAGTAGGCCGGAATGGCGAGTTCGGTAAGCGGCAGCGACACCGGCATGACGGTAGCACCCAGCGTCTCGAAGCGCACCAGCGCTGCCTTCACGGCCTCGCGCACGTCGTCCGACAGGCTTTCGCCGAAGAACTCGGAGGGGATGCCGATGCGCAGACCGTCGAGCGGCCGGCTCTCGGCGGGCGTCTGCGCACCAACGGCAAACAGGTCATCGGCCGCCACACGCAGACTGGTGGAGTCGCGCTCGTCGAAACCGGCCATCGGAGCCAGCAGCCGCGCGCAATCGGCGGCCGAACGGCCAAAGACACCGGCCTGGTCGAGACTGCTGGCGAAGGCGATCATGCCCCAGCGCGACACGCGGCCATAGGTGGGCTTGATGCCGGTGACGCCGCACATGGAGGCAGGCTGCCGCACCGAACCGCCGGTATCGGTGCCGGTGCTGACGGGCACGAGGCCCGCTGCAACCGCAGCCGCCGAACCGCCGGACGAACCGCCCGCAACCCGGTCGGGGTTCCAGGGGTTTCGGGCTGGACCGAAGAAGGAGTTCTCGTTGCCCGAGCCCATGGCGAACTCGTCGCAGTTGAGCTTGCCGACGCAGACGGCACCAGCTGCCGCGATCCGTTCAACCACGGTGGCATCGAAGGGACTCTGATAATCCTTCAGCATGCGCGAGCCGGCGGTGGACTTCCAGCCGCGGGTGACGAACACGTCCTTGTGCGCCATGGGCACACCCAACAGGGGGTTGGGCTTTTCAGCACCTGCACGCACCTTCGCCAGCCGCTCGTCGGCAGCACGGGCCTGGGCCAGCGTGAGTTCGGGCTGGATGTCGACGAAGGCATTGACCGAGCTGGCCCGTACCGCCGACAGGCAGGCTTCGGCCAGCTCGACCGCAGACACTTCGCCCTTCTGGAGGGCTGCTCCGATGGCATCGAGGCCAGCCGTTTGCAACAGATCGGTCACCGTGCTCATTCAACCACCCTCGGAACCAGAAACAGACCTTCGGCCACGGCCGGCGCAGAGCGCTGGTTCTCGGCGCGCTGGTCGGTTTCCGTGACGGCATCATCACGCAGGCGAAGCCCCATCTGCTCGGGATGGGTCATGGGCTCGACACCCGTGGTGTCGATGGCACGCAGCTTTTCGATGACACCGGCAAAGATGTCGTCGAGTTCTGCAAGAAGATGCGTTTGTTCGTCCTCATCCAGCCGGATGCGGGCAAGCTCACCGAGACGGCGGATGTCTTCGGGCGTGAGTGACATCAATGAAAACCCCTAGCTGATCGATGCCTGGGCATCGACAAGATAAGTAAGCGGCGTGGCATGAGACCCCTCCGTGGTGGTATCGCTGCAACGCCAAGGGAACGTTTGCCGCGAGCGGCCAACCGACAGTCTCCGGCTGGCCCGCCACGCGGCGCACCCGAAAGTGTATAACGGTATGATCGTCTGGCACTTTGAAAACGCCAGGCGAGCCATCGA
>JAUNHU010000153.1 GCA_030523825.1 Lautropia sp.
TGTTCTCGATGGCACGGATGAGCACGGCCTGATTGCCGGCCGCGTTGCGGTTCAGACCGTTGGCCTTGGTCATCACGTCGAGCAGGGTGATGCCGTTCTGGTAGGGAACGGCGCCAGGGCTCTGGGCCTGGCCAATGACGCGCACCACCGACAGCGGGTCGCCGACGATCTTGGTAACGACCACCGATACGCTCGGGTCACGGATGTAGTTGCCCAGCTTGGTCTCGATCTCCTGGGCCAGAGCCTCGGGGGTCTTGCCCACGGCCACCACGTCCTTGATGAGCGGTGCCGTGATCTTGCCATCGGGGCGTACCGGCACCTTGACCGACAGGTCCGGGTTGCGCCAGACCTTCAGATCCAGCTCGTCGCCGGGGCCGATCTGATACACATAGTTGTGTGAGGGGGCCTTGTCGGGCGCAGGGGGAAGTGTCGAGCAGGCACCGAGGAGCCCGGCCAGGAGCAGGGCGGAGAGGGCACGGAAGGGGATCATGGCGGTAAAGGTTGCTTTTCAGGAATGCCGTTCAGCCGATCATGACATAACTGCATGACTGCAGGACATCATCGAGAGTCAGCCAGGTGCCGGGACGCATTGCACGCTGTCTGGCGGCACCAGTCGGAGACTGCTACAGGATTGCTACTCTATCGCGTAGAGGGGGGGCTATTCCAACAGATTGAGCCCCACAATGTGACCTTTGGCCGTAACTTTCGCATCAAAAATCTTTGCTTATGTTAAGCAGCATTGCTTCTGAACCGGAAAGTAATTTCACCGTGTTGGTGATGGCAGGGCTTTGAAACGTTGATTTACAGGGCCGAAGCCAGAACGGATGGTTACATATGTCGCGTGAATGCCGCGCTGTCGTCTTTGGCGACATGGTTGAGCGAGGAAAAAAGCCCGGATCGTGCCGTTTGTCACCGGTATCATGCCCTCTGGCCGATGTGGCCGCGCGCGAGGGAGATGCGCCTTGACAACCGATGTTTCTGATTCCCGCCAGGGCCTGACAGGCATGTCTACGGCCGGAAATGAAGCCGACTCTGTGGTGGCGCTGACTGGCGCCAGGCAGCGGGCCAACCGCATGGCGCGCATGACCGGCCGTGTCACCTCGGTTTTCGAGCGCTTCCCGCGGGCCGACTGGGCCACCTTGCGGGCCACCACGCCACTCACCCTCTCCGAGGCCGACCTGCAGACCCTGCGCGGGGTCAACGAGCAGGTGTCGATGCAGGAGGTGGTCGATGTGTATCTGCCGCTCTCCCGGCTGCTGAACCTGCACTTCCGCTCGGCCAAGGCACTGTCCGGGGTGCGGGATGACTTCCTCGGGCGGCTGATGGGCGCCCGTCCCTATGTCATCGGCATAGCCGGCAGCGTGGCCGTGGGCAAGAGCACCTTCGCGCGGGTGCTGCAGGCGCTGCTTGCCCGCTGGCCCGATCACCCCCGGGTGGCGCTCGTCACCACCGACGGCTTCCTCTACCCCAACCGGGTGCTGGAGGCGCGTGGCCTGATGAAGCGCAAGGGCTTCCCCGAGAGCTACGACCGCCGGCGGATGGTTTCCTTTCTGGCTGCCCTCAAGTCGGGGGAGCCGGTCGTCGAGGCGCCGGTGTACTCGCATCAGGCCTACGACATCCTGCCCGATGAGGTGACGCGGGTCGAGCAGCCCGACATTCTCATCTTCGAGGGTCTGAACGTGCTGCAGACCTGGGGCATGGATCGTCACGTCAGCATCACGGTATCGGATTTCTTCGATTTCTCGATCTATGTGGATGCCGACGAGACCGACATCGAGCGCTGGTACCAGAACCGCTTCCTGTCATTGCAGAAAACGGCCTTCCAGCGCGCCGACTCCTACTTCCATCATTTCCGGGATCTGACCGAGCCCGAGGCGCGGCAGGTGGCCAGCGAGATCTGGCGTGACATCAACCTGCGCAACCTGCGGGAGAACATTGCCCCCACACGCGAGCGTGCCAATCTGGTGGTGCGCAAGGGCGCGGATCACGCCACCACCGAGATCATGCTGCGCACCATCTGAGGTCGCGATCCCTATCCAGGACAGTGGGTTTCCCCGCCGCCGGCGGGCGGCGGGTCGGTACCGTCGTCGGCCCGTGGAAAGCGCAGCCGGGTCGGGTAGGGAAACACATCGTCCAGGATGCCCCGGCGGATGCGGGCCTGCTTCTGCTGCCAGTAGGCGGGGTCGAGCAGGTCGGCGTGGTATTTCAGGAAGGTGGGGCGCACCTTGGGGTTGCCCAGCAGGAAGGTGCCGAATTCTTCCGGGAACACGTCGTTGGGCGCCACCGGATACCAGGGCTCGGAGGCCATCTCGTCCTCGGGCGTGCGCGGTTCGGGCACCTTGCGGAAGTTGCAGTCCGTCAGGTAGAGCACTTCGTCGTAGTCGTAGAAGACCACGCGATTCTGCCGGGTGACACCGAAGTTCTTGTAGAGCATGTCGCCAGGGAAGATGTTGGCGGCGATCATGTCCTTGATGGCCTGACCATACTGGTCGATGGCGCGTTCGCGCTCGGCCTCGCTGGCCTGCTCTATGTAGATGTTCAGCGGAATCATCCGCCGCTCGATGTAGAGGTGGCGGATGATGATGCGGTCGTTTTCTTCCTGAAGCAGGCTGGGGGCGGTGGCGCGAAGTTCATCCAGCAGCTCGGGAGACAGGCGATGGCGCGGGAAGGGCACGTCGGAGTATTCCCACGAGTCGGCCATCCGGCCCACCCGGTCGTGGTTCTTCACCAGCTGGTAGCGGTCCTCGATGTATTCGCGCGAGATGTCCTTGCGTCGCACGTCCTTGATGTACTTGAACACGTAGGGAAAGGACGGCAGGGTGAACACGCCCATCACCAGCCCGCGTATGCCGGGCGCGATGATGAACTGGTCGGTGGATTCGTGCAGATGCTGCAACAGGTCGCGGAAGAACAGCGTCTTGCCCTGCTTGTGCAGGCCCAGCATCGTGTACAGCTCCGACGGGGGTTTGGTGGGCATCAGCGTCTGCAGGAAGCGTACATAGGCCGAAGGCACGGCCATGTCCACCATGAAATAGGCACGCGAAAAATTGAACAGCGCCTCGATGCGTTCGTGGTCGGTCAGGACGGTGTCGAGAAAGACGCGGCCGGCGGAATCGCGCAACAGCGGAATGGCAAAGGGGTGGACCTCGCCGTCGTTGATGACCCGGCCGATGAGGTAGGCGCCCTTGTTGCGGTAGAACAGCGAGCGCAGCACGTGGATCTGGCAATCCATCGCATGGGGCGCCTGGGCGCCGAACAGCGCAGGGGCTGCTTCGATCACCCGGTTCAGATCGGCCTCGATGTCCTGATAGCCGCAGGCAAGGCCGTAGTCGACCAGCATCTGCCGCAGGGCATCATGCCATTGGCCGGGCTGCGGATAGTAGGCCCGGAACGATGGCGGCGTGGCATCGAGGTGCTCGGTGGACACACCGGGGCGCACGAAGATGAAGGTGTTGTGGAAATACTGGCGTGCCAGCAACTGGGTGCTGACGGTATTGAAGAAGGACTCTGCCAGCTCAGGTTGCTGGTGGTTGGCCAGCAGCATCACGTAGTGCCGTTTCACGTCGGCCCAGATGTCGTCACGCAGCGTGTCGGTATCGAAACTGGCCCGCAGCTTTTCGATGGCTTCCTGCACGCGCTGGTCGTAAAAGGTGATGCGTTCGCGGGCGAGGCGGCGCATGCCGTGCCAGTCGCCGCATTCAAAGCAGTGCTTGGCCTGCTGGGCGTTGTAGCGGAACAGGCCGTAGTGCCGGTTGAATCCGGCCAGCATGGTGCGCGCCAGTCGTGCGGGCAGGCTGTCCGCAGTGCGTGCGCTCAGCTCGTCACGGGCAGGGGGCAGGGGGCGGGGCGAAATGTCTCGGTGCATGATGTGCCATCTTAACCCCGCCCCGACGGCCAGTGTCTTGCCTTCGGGAATACCCGATGCGTCGGGAATGGCACGTGCTGGCCGCCAGTCATCGGCACCGGGCCATCCATCGGGCATGGCTGGGAGCGCATGGGGGCGACCGCAGATACTGTCTGCTTGCAATTCCCTGAGCATTTTCTTTCGGGTTCACACCGATGCGTACCGATCGCCCCTTCCGTCTCATTACCCGCTCCGATTTCGATGGCCTGGTCAGTGCTGCCATGCTGCGCGAGATCGGCGAAGTCGATTCGGTCATGTTCGTTCACCCGAAGGACGTGCAGGACGGCAAGGTCCTCGTTGGCAGGAACGACATGCTGGTCAATCTGCCCTACGTGGCTTCGGCAGGGCAGGTCTTCGATTACCAGGCACCCGGTTCACGCCGCCTGCCGCGCGTGGGCTACGGCAATCTGGTGATGGGGGTGGGTGAGTCATCCGTGTCCCGCGTCATTTATGACCACTTCGGTGGCGAAAGCCGCTTCCCGGGCTTTTCGCAGGAGCTGCTGAAGGCAGCCGACCAGTACGGCAGTGCCGCCTATTCGCTGGCCGACGTGCTGCATCCGCGTGGCTGGGCGCTGCTGGGCTTCCTGACCGATCCGCGTACCGGGCTCGGGCGCTTCCGTGATTTCCGGGTGTCCAACCTGCAACTGATGATGATGCTGGTGGACGCCTGTCGCTCGATGGATGCGGAGCGGATTCTTGCCCTGCCCGATGTGGCCGAGCGCGTTCGCCGTTATCACGAACACGAGACGATGGCGATCGAGCAGATTCGCCGCTGCGCCCGTCTCGAAGGCGATACCGTGGTGCTCGATCTGCGCAAGGAAAACGTCATCTACGCGGCCAATCGCTTCCTCGTCTACGCACTCTATCCCAACAGCACGGTATCGGTACACGTGATGTGGGGGCGTGACAAGGCCAACACCGTGCTGGCCGTTGGCCGTTCCATCTTCAATACGGCGTCCAGCGTGGACGTGGGCGACCTCTGCACCCGCTTTGGCGGTGGTGGCCACCAGTTTGCCGGCACCTGCCAGGTGAGCAATGAAGTGGCGGGGCAGCGGCTGGAAGAAATGCTGGCCCGTCTGGGCGCCGCGCAGCCAGCTGTCAGCAAGAAGGGTGAGGCGCTGGTCTGATCTTTCGGGGGCGGCTTTTCGGGAGCCGCTGTTTGAAGGGGGCTGCGCGCCTGGCCGATGCGCCGCGCTGTAATTTCAGCCTGTTGACGTCGACCGGTTTTTTGCCCGGCCTTTTCAGGCCGGAGTTTTTCCGTGTGTGGTCGTCAGGGGTAATCAGACTGGGAGCACTCGTACCAGTCGTGGGTCGTCGGCCAGCTCGGTCAGCATGATGCGCACGCGATCCTGCCAGTGCCGGCCAAAGC
>JAUNHU010000019.1 GCA_030523825.1 Lautropia sp.
TCACCTGGGAAACCCAGCAGACCGACTATCCGCGCACCCGCCCCGATCTGCCCAATCACGAGCCGCGTGGCTGTCCGCGTGGTGCTTCGTACAGCTGGTATGTGTACTCGGCACAGCGCGTGAAGTACCCGATGATGCGCGGCAAGCTGATGGAGCTGTGGCGTGAGGCCAGGAAGACGATGGACCCCATCGCTGCCTGGCAGTCGATCTGTGAAGATCCCGAGAAATCGCGCTCCTACAAGCGCATTCGCGGTCTGGGTGGCTTTGTGCGCACCGACTGGGACACGGCTACCGAAATGATTGCGGCGGCCAATGCCTACACCATCAGGAAATACGGCCCGGATCGTGTCATCGGCTTTTCGCCCATTCCGGCGATGTCGATGATCAGCTATGCCTCGGGCGCCCGTTATCTGCAGCTGTTGGGCGGTGTCTGCCTCAGCTTCTATGACTGGTACTGCGACCTGCCGCCTGCCAGTCCGCAGGTGTGGGGCGAGCAGACCGACGTGCCCGAATCGGCCGACTGGTACAACTCGGGCTATCTGATCGTCTGGGGCTCGAACGTGCCGCAGACCCGCACGCCCGATGCGCACTTCTATACCGAGGTGCGCTACAAGGGCACGAAAACGGTTGCCATTTCGTCGGACTACGGCGAGATGGTGAAGTTTGGCGACATCTGGCTGGCACCGCGTCAGGGAACCGATGCGGCACTGGCGCTGGCGATGGGTCACGTTGTGCTCACCGAATTCCACCGTGACAACCCGTCGCCGTACTTCCGCGATTACATCAAGCAGTACACCGACATGCCCATGCTGGTGACGCTGAAGGACAATGGCGGCAAGCTGGTTCCGGAATACTTCCTGCGAGCCTCGCACCTGCCCGACAATCTGGGCGAAGCCAACAACCCCGAGTGGAAGACGGTTCTGGTCGACGAGAAGTCCGGCGAACTGGTGGCGCCCAATGGCAGCATCGGTTATCGCTGGGGCGAGGACAAGGCCAATACCGGCAAGGTGGGGCGCTGGAACCTCGAAAAACGCGATGGCGGCAGTGGCCGCGAGATCGAGCCCCTGCTCAGCCTGAAGGGCGTGCACGACGAGGTGGCGGCCGTGTCCTTTGCCTATTTTGGCGCCGACAAGGACGAAATGATCGAGCGTAACGTGCCGGTGAAGCGCGTGACGCTGGCCGATGGCAGCACGGCGCTGGTCGCCACCGTCTACGACCTGCAACTGGCCAACTACGGTGTCGATCAGGGGCTGGGCGGCGGCAACGTGGCGAAGTCCTATGAAGACGACGTGCCCTGCACGCCGGCCTGGCAGGAAAAGCACACGGGCGTCCGTCCGGCCCTGGTCACGCAGGTGGCGCGCGAGTTTGCGCAGAATGCGCACGATACGAAGGGCCGCAGCATGGTCATCATCGGCGCGGGCCTCAACCACTGGTTCCACACCGACATGGCCTATCGTGGCGTCATCAATCTGCTGATGATGTGCGGCAGCATCGGCCAGAGCGGTGGCGGCTGGGCGCACTATGTGGGTCAGGAAAAGCTGCGCCCGCAGTTTGGCTGGACGCCGCTCACCTTTGCGCTCGACTGGGTGCGTCCGCCGCGTCAGATGAACGGCACGAGTTTCTTCTACGCACACACGGGGCAGTGGGCTCACGAGCAGCTGCGGGTGGAAGAAATCCTCTCGCCCTCGGCAGACAGGGAAAAACTCTCGCCGATGTCGCTCATCGATTACAACGCCAAGGCCGAGCGTCTGGGGTGGTTGCCTTCTGCGCCCCAGCTCGAAACCAATCCGCTGGATGTGGTCGACATGGCGGAAAAGGCCGGCGAGGAGGCAGTGCCCTTCCTCGTGAAGGGGCTGAAGGACGGCAGCATCCGCATGAGCTGCGACGACCCGGAAAATCCGCTGAACTTCCCGCGCAACATGTTCGTCTGGCGTTCCAACATCCTGGGCTCCAGCGGCAAGGGCCACGAGTATTTCCTCAAGTATCTGCTGGGCACGCAGAACGCGGTGTTCAGCGACGAGAAGGATTGCGTGCGTCCCTCCGAGATTAAAGTGCCCGAGCAGATGCCGGAGGACGGCAAGCTCGATCTCGTCACGGTGCTGGATTTCCGCATGAGCACCACCTGTCTCTATGGTGACATCGTGCTGCCTACCGCCACATGGTACGAGAAGGACGATCTCAACACCTCCGACATGCACCCTTTCATCCATCCGCTGTCGGAGGCGGTGCAGCCGCTGTGGGAAAGCAAGACCGACTGGGAGATCTACAAGCTGATCGCGAAGCGCTTCACCGAGATCGGCGGTCCGTATCTGGGCACCCGCAAGGACATCGTGCTCACGCCGCTGATGCACGACACGCCGGGTGAGCTGGGGCAGCCTTTCGATCCGAAGGACTGGAAGAAGGGCGAGTGCGAGCTGATTCCCGGCAAGACCGCACCAACGATGACGGTGGTGGAACGCAACTACAACGAGATCTATCAGAAATTCACTTCCATCGGTCCGTTGCTGGACAAGCTGGGCAACGGCGGCAAGGGCATCACCTGGGACACGAAGCACGAGATTCACGACCTGGCCGGTTTCAACAAGGTGGTGACGACGCCCGGTGTGGCCCAGGGGCGGCCGCGGCTGGATACTGCCATCGATGCCGCAGAGATGGTGCTGACGCTGGCGCCCGAAACCAACGGCCATGTGTCCGTGAAGGCGTGGGAGGCGCTCTCGAAGATCACCGGGCGCGACCACACGCACCTGGCGGTGGGCCGCGAGCACGACAAGATCCATTTCCGCGACATCCAGGCGCAGCCGCGCAAGATCATCTCGGCGCCCACCTGGTCGGGACTGGAATCCGAAGAAGTGAGCTACAACGCCGGCTATACCAACGTGCACGAGCTGATTCCCTGGCGCACGCTCACCGGTCGCCAGCATTTCTACATGGATCACCGCTGGATGATGGATTTCGGTGAGGGCTTCTGCAATTACCGTCCTGCCATCGACACGAAGACCATCGACGTGGTGCATGGCAAGAAGCCCAATGGCAATCCCGAGATCCTGCTGAACTGGCTGACGCCGCACCAGAAATGGGGCATCCACAGCACCTATTCCGACAATCTGCGCATGCTGACGCTGGGCAGGTCGGGGCCGAGCGTGTGGATTTCGGAAGAAGACGCACGGCTTGCCGGCGTGGAAGACAACGACTGGGTGGAAGCCTTCAATGCCAATGGCACGGTGGCTGCCCGGGCCATCGTCAGCCAGCGCATTCCGAAAGGCATGTGCCTGATGTATCACGCGCAGGAGAAGATCGTGAACACGCCGGGGGCCGAGATGAGCGGCAAGCGCGGCGGCATTCACAACTCGATCACCCGCACGGTGCTGAAACCCACGCACATGATCGGTGGCTATGCGCAGTTTGCCTATGGTTTCAACTACTACGGCACCATCGGCAGCAACCGCGACGAGTTCATCGTGCTGCGCAAGATGAAGGAAGTGAAGTGGCTGGATGAACCGGCCGATGAAGGCGCTGAGGCAAACAGCGCGCTGATGGAGGGTGTGGCAGCTGCCGGTGCGGCAGGCCAGACTCAGGTTTCCCGGTCGGCAACGTCCGAAGCGGCAGATGGAGGTGCAAGATGAAAGTACGCGCGCAGATCGGCATGGTGCTGAACCTGGACAAGTGCATCGGATGCCATACCTGTTCGGTGACCTGCAAGAACGTGTGGACCAGCCGCGATGGCGTGGAATATGCGTGGTTCAACAACGTCGAGACCAAGCCCGGCATCGGTTATCCCAAGCAGTGGGAAAACCAGAAGAAGTGGAATGGTGGCTGGGTGCGCAGTTCCAGCGGCAAGCTGGAACCGCGTCAGGGGGGCAAGTTGCGCATTCTTGCCAACATCTTTGCCAACCCCAACCTGCCGCAGATCGACGACTACTACGAACCCTTCACCTTCGACTATGCGCATCTGCAGAATGCGCCGCAGATGAAGACACCGCCCACGGCGAGGCCCGTGTCGGTAATCACCGGCGAGAAGATGGAGAAGATCGAGTGGGGCCCGAACTGGGAGGACGACCTGGGTGGCGAGTTCAGCAAGCGCGCCCAGGACCACCTGTTCGAGGGCGTGCAGAAGGAAATGTACTCGACCTTCGAGAACACCTTCATGATGTATCTGCCCCGCCTGTGCGAGCACTGCCTGAATCCCACCTGCGTGGCGTCGTGCCCGTCGGGTTCGGTGTACAAGCGCGAGGAAGACGGCATCGTGCTGGTGGACCAGGACAAATGCCGTGGCTGGCGGATGTGCATCTCGGGCTGCCCCTACAAGAAGATCTACTTCAACTGGCAGTCGGGCAAGGCCGAGAAATGCCTGTTCTGCTATCCGCGCATCGAGGCGGGGCAGCCCACCGTGTGCTCGGAAACCTGCGTGGGCCGCATCCGTTATCTGGGCGTGATGCTGTATGACGCCGACAGGATCGAGGCGGCCGCGTCCATGCCCGATGAAAAGCAGCTCTACAAGGCGCAGCTGGAGTGCTTCCTCGATCCGAACGATCCGGCGGTGATCGAGGCGGCACGCAAGGAAGGCATTCCCGAGACCTGGCTGGAAGCTGCGCGCAAGTCGCCGGTGTACCGGATGGCAATCGACTGGGAGGTGGCTTTCCCGCTGCACCCGGAATATCGGACCCTGCCGATGGTCTGGTACATCCCGCCGCTGTCACCCATCCAGAGCGCCGCTGAAAACCGGCAGATGCCGCACGAAACGGTGGAAGGCAGCATCATTCCCAACGTGAAGAGTCTGCGCATTCCGGTGCGCTATCTGGCCAACCTGCTCACGGCGGGGGACGAGGCACCGATCATCAAGGCGCTGGACCGGATGATTGCGATGCGTGCCTTCAAGCGTGGCGAGATGATCAATGGCAAGGGCAGTCAGGAAGTGATCGACCGCGTGGGGCTGGACGCTGCCACCGTGGAAGACATGTATCAGACGATGGCGATTGCCAATTACGAAGACCGCTTCGTGATTCCGACGACGCACAAGGCTGCCATCGAGGCCAATTTCAGTGAGACCGGCGCCTGCGGTTTCAGCTTTGGCAATGGCTGCTCGTCGGGTGTGTCGAACGAGTCGCTCTTTGGCAAGAAGTCGCGCGTGGACGTGATCCACCTGCAGCTGAAGCGGCCGCGTACCGGCTCCGCCGAGAAAGAGAAGGAGCCGACATGATTTCCATCTATCGTGTTCTTTCGGCGCTGATGTCGTATCCCGAGCCGGAGCTGATCGAGGCGCTGCCCGAGATCGACGCCGCACTCGATGCGCACCCGCTTTTCCGGCATCAGTTGCAGCCGCTGCTGAAGCATCTGGGATCGAAAGCGCTGGTTTCGCTGCAGGAAGACTATGTGGCCACCTTCGACCGCTCCCGTCACCATTCGTTGCACCTGTTCGAGCACATCCACGGCGAAAACCGTGAGCGCGGTGATGCACTGCTGGATCTGCTGAACGAGTACCGACGCAATGGTTTCGTGCCCAGCGAGGACGACGGTCTGAAGGAAATGCCGGACTATCTGCCGCTGTTTCTGGAGTATCTGTCGCAGCAACCCGAAGCAGACGCCGCGCGCCTGCTGGGCGATGCGGTTCATGTCATTGCACTGGTTGGCAAGCGCCTGGCCGAGCGCAACCATCCCTACACGGTGCTGTTCTCGATTCTCGAAGACCTGTCGCCCGTGCAGGCCCGCGAGATGGAGGATGCCCCGGCACGAGACATGGAAACGCTGCTGGAAACCGAAGGTCCGTCGCCGGATGGCAGTGAGCCGCTGCTGAAACCGGACAACGGCATGATCAAGACCATCCGTTTCTATCGCTGACAGGACCGGACATTCATGCCCCCGGCGTGCTCCGGGGGCATCAGGAGATTCATCATGAGTTACTGGCACACGTTCTTTTTCGGGATCTACCCGTACATCGCGCTCAGCGTGTTCCTGCTGGGCAGCCTGGTGCGCTTCGAGCGCGAGCAGTACAGCTGGAAGAGCGACAGCTCGCAGGTGCTCTACACAGGCGACCTGCGGCTGGGCAACATCCTGTTCCATGTGGGCATCATCGGCCTGTTCTTCGGGCATCTGGTGGGCCTGCTCACCCCGGTGGCCATTTGGGATGCGCTGGGCGTGACGCACTCGGCCAAGCAGGTCTTTGCGATGGCGGCCGGCGGCATCATGGGCACCATCTGTCTGGCGGGGCTCGTCATCCTGCTGCGTCGCCGCCTCACCAACCCGCGCATCCGGGCCGTCACGTCCACCGGCGACAAGGTGCTGCTGATCTGGATCCTGCTGACGCTGCTGCTGGGTCTTCTCAGCATCTTCGTGTCGGCAGGCCACATGGACGGGCACGAGATGGTGCGGCTGATGACCTGGTGCCAGTACATCATCACCTTCAATGGTGATGCGGCAGCGCAGATCGTTGGTGTCAGCCCGGTGTTCAAGGCACACATGTTCATGGGGATGACGCTGTTCATCATCTTCCCGTTCACCCGTCTGGTGCATGTGTGGAGCGGGTTTGCTTCCATCATGTATCTGGGGCGTGCCTGGCAGCTGGTGCGGCCGCGTTGAATCCGACTGGGGCGCGTGCTGCTGCCAGGCTGCACCGCCCCGGTTGGCCGGTTTTCCGTCGGGGCGAATGCCTGCGTACCCGGCACCCCTGCCGGCCCGGCCGGGCGGGTTTCCGGCAAGTGTCTCGCCTGCCGTCGGACAGCCGATTGATACCGAAGAATCTCAGGAGCAGGAAATGCCCATTGTCGTGAATGGATATGAGATCACCGATGCCGAGGTGGAGGCCGAGCTTCCGCTGCATCAGGGTGGGCCGGAGCCATTGCGCACGGCCTGCATCACGCTGGTGCTGAAGCGCGCGCTGCTGGATGAGGCACGCGAGCTGGGACATGCCACCGACGACCCCGAGGACGCCGCAGACTGGCTGCTGGCGACGCAGGTGAAGCTGCCGGAGGTGTCTGAAGACACCTGTCGACGGCATTACGAACAGCATCCCTCGCATTTCACGGTGGGCGGCTGGGTGGATGCCAGCCACATCCTGTTTGCCGTGTCCTCGAACGCCCCGCTGGCTGCATTGCGCGAGATGGCACAGGATACGCTGGCCACGCTGAAGAAGCATCCCGAACGTTTCGAGGCACTGGCCGGAGAACTGTCCAACTGTCCGTCGTCGGTGAATGGTGGTTCGCTGGGGCAGATGAAGCGTGGCCAGTGTGTGCCGGAATTTGATGCAGCGTTGTGGCGGATCGTGCCCGGCACCATTGCCGACACCCTGATCGAGACTCGTCATGGGCTGCACATCGTGCGGGTGAACCAGCGCTATGACGGGCAGCAGTTGCCTTTCGAGCAGGTGAAGGACAGCATCGCACATGCCTTGTCCGCGATGAACCAGGATGCGGCCTGGCGGCAGTACGTGCAGTTGCTGCTGGGGCGTGCAAAGGTGACAGGCATCGAACTGGAAGCTGCCGGGACGCCGCTGGTGCAGTAGTAATCCCGATGGATTTTCTCGGCAAAGAGAGAATCTTTCTGCAGGGGGCGTTAAAAGGACAGGTTGTTCTGTTCGCAGTATGGCCGGGGAGCAGTGTGCATTGGCCGTACCGGCTCAAACGGGGGAGAGGTGGATGATGGCGCAGGCCATGTCGCTGGACGAGAACCAGACAACGGTCGGGGTGTCGAGGCTTCAGGAGCGCCCAGCCACGCCGAGGTCCGAAATTTCTGCGCGCCGGCCGGTGTCGTGGCGGCACCGCCTGGCTACCCGCATCGTCAGTCTGTCCATCGTGGCTTTCATGCTGGTGCTCAGCATGATCGGCTGGACCCTGTGGCTGTCGTGGCAGCTGGAAGGGGCTGCGGCTGCCATCAACGATACCGGCAGCCTGCGGATGCGGGCCAATCGTGTCGGTCTTGAACTCCTGCGCCCCGGTGGTGCCGATCAGGATCAGGTGCGCGCCGACCTGCAGAAGCAGGCTGACATTCTGGGGCGCTTTGCCGACGGCGTGCCCGACCGTCCCCATTTCATGACGCACGACAGCGAGATCAGCCTGCAGGTGCAGCTGGTGACACAGCGCTGGAACGACGAATTGGCTCCGCTGGCCACGAGCGCCCTGCAGGACAGACAGGTGGAGCCCTATCTGGCCAAGCTGCCGGTATTCGTGACCGAGGCCGATCGGCTCGTGCGCATGCTTGAAATCGACAATGCTGGCAAGACCACGCTGTTGCGGCTGTCGCAGGCGGTGCTGATTGCCCTGGCCGTCATCGGCACGCTGGCCGTGGTTTATCTGCTCTACCGCTGGATCATCCGGCCGGTGGCATCGCTGCATGGCGGCATCCTGCGCATGGCCGACCGGGATTTCTCGGTGCGCCTGCCGGTGAACAGCAGTGATGAGCTGGGCGCGCTGGCACAGGGCTTCAACCACATGGCGAGTCAGTTGCAGAGCCTGTACGAAGACCTGGGCGAGCATGTCCGCCAGAAAACGGCCGAGCTTGAGCGCCAGAATCGTCATCTGAGTGCGCTCTACAACATGTCGGTTTTCCTGAATCAGCCGATCGACATCGACGCGCTGTGTCATGGATTCATCGAGCGGGTGATGAAGGAGTTTTATGCCGACGGTGGCAGCATCCGCGTGCTCGACCCCTCGGGCGAGCGGCTGCACATCGTGGTGTCGGTGGGGTTCTCGGAGGCGCTCGAAGACAGTGAGCATTGCATGCGCACGGATGCCTGCGTGTGTGGCGAAGCAACCCGGCAGGGCACCGTGGTCATCCGCGACTTCAGGGAGATGAAGCGCCTGGAGGGCATCGGCTGTGTACGGGAAGGGTTCCGGGGGCTGTCGGTGTTTCAGATCATGACACCCGATGCCCTGCTGGGTTCCTATTCGCTGCATTTCAAGACACGCACGCAGATTCCCGAGCGGGAGGTGCAGGTGCTGGAAATGCTGGGCCAGCATCTGGGTGCGGCGCTCGACAATCGGCGCCTGAGTGTGAAGGCACGCGAGCTGGCGGTGGCCGAGGAGCGCAATCTGGTGGCGCAGGGGCTGCATGACAGCCTTGCCCAGGGACTGAATTTCCTGAACCTGCAGACGCAGATGCTGGGCAGTGCCGTGCAGAAGCGTGACTGGAAGGAAGTGTCGGATATCGTGCCACTTCTGAAAACCGGCGTGACCGAAAGCTATCAGGATGTGCGGGAGCTGTTGCAGAATTTCCGCACGCGCCTTGGTGGCGAGTCATTGCGCAAGGCCGTGGAAGAAACCATCGCCCGTTTCCGGCGGCAGAGTGCTGTACAGGTCAGCCTGCGGGTAAATGACCGCGACGGTGCGCCCCTGCATCCCGAGCAGCAGTTGCAGGTGTTGTTCATCCTGCAGGAGGCGCTGTCCAACATCCGCAAGCATGCCAATGCCAGTCTCGTCGTCGTGCGTATCGACAATGACAGGGATTTCGAGATGAGCATCCGGGACGATGGAAAGGGCTATGATCCCGAGGCCGTGGCCGGAGCCGGTGAATCGCATGTTGGCATCAGCATCATGCAGGAGCGTGCGGCGCGCCTGCGCGGACGCCTGCAGCTGGTGAGTGCACCGGGGCAGGGGACGGAAGTGAGTCTGTTCCTGTCTCAGCAGGACAGGCTGGCCGCCTGACGACATGGATTTCATGATGACCATCAGCATTCTGCTTATCGACGATCACAATCTGTTCCGCTCCGGCGTTCGTCAGCTATTGGAGCGTGAGACGGACATGCGGATCGTGGCCGAAGCGGCGGATGGGTTCGAGGGGGTCAAGCGCGCGCGCTCGCTGAAGCCGGACGTGATCCTGCTGGATCTGAACATGCCGGGCATGTCGGGTCTGGAAACCCTGCAGCTGCTTACGCAGGACGTGCCTGATTCGCGCGTCATCATCCTGACCGTGTCGGAAGAAACCGATGAGCTGACCCTGGCGCTGCGTGCCGGTGCCTGCGGCTACCTGACGAAGGACATTGAGGCCGAGACGCTGGTGGTGGCCATCCGCAAGGCGTATCAGGGGCATCCGGTCATTGCCGACAGCATGACGGCGAAGCTCGTCGAACAGCTGCGGCAGCAGGGAGGTGTCGGGGGCATGACAGATGGCCGTATCGGCAGGCCCACAGCTCCGCATGTGCCTGTGGCGCCCTTGCATCGGACAATCGACACGGCGGCGGCCATCGGAGATTCCGTGTCGGTTGCAGGCCATTTGCCGGCAGAGGCGCGTCTCACCACGCGCGAGCGCGAGATTATGCAGTATCTGGCCCGGGGGCAGAGCAACAAGGAAATCGCCCGTCAGCTGGATGTGGCTGAAAGCACCGTGAAGATCCACGTGCAGAACATCATGAAGAAACTCAATCTGAGCAGCCGTGTGCAGATTGCCGTCTATGCGGTGGAGCATGGCCTTTCCGGTGCTGCGCCCCACGATCCTGCCTGATCGGCTCATGCCGCCATGTCGCGCCTGATGGCGTGTCAGCCTCTGACGACGGCAGGCCAGCGTGGTGCCCGGCATGTCGTTCGGCGGCTTTCAGCGATGTGAGCATGGCCGACAGATTGCTGCTCTCAGACCACGCGCCCCTCACGCAGCGAGATGATGTGCTGCCCAAGGTGTTCAGCGTCCGTGTTGTCGTGAGTGATCAGGATCATGGGTACGCGCAGCCGTTGCTGCAATGCGAGCAGCTCGTTGCGCATGCCGGTGCGCAGGTCGTGGTCCAGCGCCGAAAAGGGCTCGTCGAGCAGCAGTGCACGCGGCTGAGTGACCAGCGCGCGGGCGAGGGCAGTCCGCTGGCGCTGGCCGCCGGAGAGTTCGGCCGGATACTGGTCGGCAACCGGTGTCAGCTGGAAGGTGTCAAGCCAGTGATCGACTTCGGGAAAGCGCTGCTGGCGGCCGGGATTCTTCCACCAGTGCCGGGTACTGGCAAAGCCGATGTTCTGCCGTACCGTGAGGTGCGGAAAGAGCGCGTAGTCCTGAAACACGTAGGCCATGTTGCGCTGGCGAGGGGGCAGATGAATGCCCGCCTGTGCATCGAACAGTCTGTGTTCGCGTACCAGGATGTGGCCGGCATCCGGGCGCAGCAGCCCGGCAATCATCTTGAGCAGCAGGCTTTTTCCCGAGCCCGAAGGGCCGACGATGACGATGCGCTCGCTGTCGGAACGGATCTGCACGTCCAGCGTGAAACGGTGGCGGCCGTTGTCGAGTGCCTTGCGGATGTTCAGGTCGAATGTCATCGTGAGCCAAACCCGTATCGTGCCTACGGCTGATGCCTGCGCGCGTGGCCTGGTGCCAGATGGCTGGCCGTGAACAGGATGAGCACGCACACGGCGGATGTGATGAGCACCAGCAGGTTGGCGGTGCTGTCGTCACCTGCCTGCACGGCTTCGTAGATGGCAACCGACAGCGTCTGGGTCTTGCCGGGAATGCTGCCGGCCACCATGAGGGTGGCACCAAATTCTCCCAGTGCGCGGGCAAAACCGAGCAACAGCCCTGCCATGATGCCGCGCCATGCCAGTGGCAGCGTGACGCGGAAAAAAACCGCCATGTCCGACAGACCCAGCACGCGCGCGGCCTGTTCCAGCTGCGGATCGACATTCTCGAAGGCGGCACGTGCCGGCTTGAAGACCAGCGGAAAGACGACCACCGAGGCGGCCAGCACCGCCCCCTGCCAGGAAAAGATCAGGTTGATGCCGAAAGTGTCGTGCAGCCAGCTGCCGAAAGTGCTGCGCCGGCCGATGAGCACCAGCAGGTAATAGCCGAGCACCGTGGGGGGCATCACCATCGGCAGGGTCAGCAGGGTATCGAGCAGGTTTCGTCCCGGAAAGCGCACACGCGCCAGCAGATAGCCCACGCCGACTCCCAGCACCAGATTGATGGCGGTGGCCCAGCCGGCAACCTTCAGCGAAAGGCCCAGTGCGGGCCAGAGGGTGTCCATCATGGTTTCCGGAAGCCGAATTTTTTCAGCACGGCCTGACCTTCGGGCGAGAGCACGTGGGCGATGAAGCGTCTGGCTTCGGTCTCGTCTGCCGCATGACGGGTGAGCGCGATCGGATAGGTGACAGGGACGCCTGCAGGAACCTGGAAGGCGGTTTTCACCTTGTCCTTGCCGATGTGTGCATCGGTGGCGTAGACGAAACCGGCATCCACTTCACCACGTGACACGTAATCGAGCGACTGGCGCACGTTCTGGGTGTGGATGAACTTGCCGGACAGGGCGTTCCAGTGGCCGGTGGATTCGAGCGAGGTTTTTGCGTAGCGGCCCGCAGGAACGCTGGCGGGGTTGCCGAGGGCGATCTTCTGTACGTCGGGTGAATGCAGGCTGGCCAGCGTGGTGAGCGACAGCCTGCTGTCGGCGGGGGTGATGACCACCAGTTGGTTGGCGGTGAAATCCTGTCGGGAACCGGGGGCGATCAAGCCCTGTTGCTCGGCCCTGTTCATGGTTTCCTGATCGGCCGTGGCAAGGACATCGACCGGCGCGCCCCTGCCGATTTGCGCCAGCAGGGCACCGGATGCCGCGAAATTCAGCGATACGCTGGCATCCGGGTGCCTGGCTTCGTAGTTCCGTGCGATTTCGCTGAATGCCTGGGTGAGACTGGATGCGGCCGACACGGTGATCTCACCGGCGGTTGCGCTGATGCTGGTGCAGGAGAAAAGCAGGGCAGCGGAAAGCCGGACGAGGGCGACGCGCGTTTCCCGGTTCTGATGCAGGGAACTGCAGGGGCGAGAAGATGGGAGTGGACCGGGGAGGGTGAAGGGCATGAGGGCTTCTCAGGCGTCGTCATGCTCGTGAATATACAACGTGCCACGCAGGGAGGCTCATGCGCTCAACCACGGTGCGCGATGGCTGGCGTGTGCGCGTCGGGATGGGGTTGCGCGAGGACGAACAAGTGCGCAAGACGCTCCGGGAGTCCGGGAGAAAGGCGGACGGGGCCCGAAGACGGCTTCATTCGGTCGGGAGCAGGGAAAACTGTTCGGAGCGATCTGCATGGGGGCTGGTCTGCCCGGCCGGGATGCCTTCCAGCCTGAGCAGTGCCACCTTGGTGGGCAGACCGCCGCCGAAGCCGACGAGTGATCCGTTGGCGCCGATGACGCGGTGGCAGGGGATGATGATGGGAATGGGATTCCTGCCGTTGGCAGCGCCCACGGCGCGCATGCCCTTCGGGTTGCCGATGTGCTGTGCCAGTTGCAGGTAACTCCAGGTGTGGCCGAAGGGAATGTCTCGGAGTGCCTGCCAGACACGGCGCTGGAATGCCGTGCCCTGTGGCGCCAGCGGCAGATCGAAGTCACGGCGTGTTCCGGCGAAATATTCGTCGAGTTGCTGTCGGGTGCGGATGAGGATGGCGATGGCGTCGTGTTGACCGGATTCTGTGGGGTTGCTGGTGATGCCCTGCGCAGCGCAAGCCGCCTGCCATTGCGGGTGATCGGACACATCGACCCATTTGCCGTCTCGCGCAACCGGATGGCGGTTTTCGGGAAACTCGATGGCGTGCAGGCCGTCTTCCGTGGCCGCGATCATCAGTTGGCCGATGGGGCTGTGAATGTGGGTGAAGTGGATGAGGTCGGGCATCGGAGGTCTCCGGTTTCTGTGCAAGGCACGGTTTGCGTGATTCCGGCAGGCAGTCAGGTTTTCTCGTGCTTGCGTGCTGTTTGTTCGTGATGATGATGGCTGTTGCGGTACAGGTGGGGTTGTATTGAGGCGAGCTTGCTGTCGTGCAGGAGCTGTCAGCGGTCCCTGATTGCTTCCGCCTGCGTGCTGGCAGCATGCCACAGGTGGATGACGGCGTAGGCACGCCACGGGCGCCACGCTTCGGCACGCTGCAGGAGTTGCTTCGTGGAGATGAGGGAGGGGGCGCCGTTTGTGCCGGTCGATGGGCTGGCTTGGCGGGCGGACGCCTTGCGGGAAGTTTTGTGTTCCAGGGGGACCGTGTTTTCGGATGACAGCGTCATTTGCTTGCGCAGCACCAGATCGCCAGCGGGAAAGGCGTCGGGGTGCGAGAGGGCACGCATGGCGATGTAATGTGCAGTCCAGTCGCCAATGCCCGGCAACCGGGTCAGCTGCGCGATGAATTCCTCCAGTGGCGGCGGGTTTTCTAGGCTGATCCGGCCCTCGCAGAGCGCACGGGAAAACTCCAGCAGCGTGCCGGCGCGACGCTGCGGCAGACCGATGCTGCGGATGTCATCGACACTGAGCGATGCGATGCGCTCCGGCGATGGAAAAAGGCTGTGGAGATGTATGGGGGTGTTGCCGTGTGTACCGGGAATGAGGATGTTGGTGTGCAGCGGCTGGCCGTATCGGGTGACGAGCCGCCGTGCCAGCGTGATGCCAGCGGCAACGCTTACCTGTTGGCCCAGAATGGCGCGGGCCACCACTTCAAAGCCCTGCCAGCCACCGGGCAGGCGCAGGCCGGGGCGGGCACTGACGAGTGGTGCCAGGGCGGGGTCTTTGCCCAACTGATCCTGAATGGCCTGCGGATTCGCATCCAGGTCGAAAACGCGGCGCACATGCTGCACGACGCCTGCCAGTGCGGAAGGGCGAAGGTGGTGTACCTGCAATTTCAGTGCGGGCACCTCGTCATCCCAGGCGCTGACCGATAACCAGGCGCCATCGGCATCGAACAGGCGGACATAACAGGTGTCGTCGATGTGCTCCACGCCGGGCAGGGCGCGCAGGCGCAGGAACTTCAGCGCAGCGCTGAAATCGAAAGGTGGCCGATAGGCGAGTTTCAGCGTGAGGGTTTCGGCATGCTGACGGAGTGTGGCAGATGACGCCGGCTCTGGCGATGCGCTATGCGTGGAAGCATGTCGGGAGGTTTTCTGTCGTGCATCGGGAGGGCGGGTGTCGCCGCTGTCTGCGTCTCCTGTTCCTGACTTGCGGATGCGGCTGGGGGGCATGCCGTAGGCATTGAGGAAGGCGTCGTTGAAGCGGCGCAGGCTGCCGAAACCTGCGGCCTCTGCCACCTGGATGACGGACAGGCGAGTTTCGGTGAGCAATTGCTTGGCAAAAAGCAATCGGCGGGTGTCGTGAACCTGCTGCGGGCTGACTCCGAAACTTTCCTGAAACAGCCTGCGGAGATGACGTTCGCTGATGTGCAGGCGTCGGGCGATGGCGGTTATGGAAAGGCGTGGGGCGGAGGCAGGCGTTTCGCGGCTGGCCTGTGCGGCAGGTAGGAACTCGCATGCTTCGGGTTCAAGGGTTTTCCTTTCCCCGGCTCCGCTGGTGGTTCTCTTGGCGGGGGGGCTGGAAAGCGATGAGGTGGCGGCCGACGATGTTCCGGGGGATGTGGCGTGGCAAGTCGGGCAGGTGTCTTCCATCATGCGCAGCGCGCGGGAAACGAGCGTGTCGGCGCGTCGCCAGCTGGTGCCTGCCGGGGACAGTTCCGGGCGACAGCGCAGGCAGGGGCGGAAGCCTGCGGCTTCGGCGCTGGCTGCGCTGGGGTGGTACTCGACGTTTTCTGCCCTGGGAGCTGGTGCAGGGCAGACCGGGCGGCAATAGATGCCGGTGGTTTTCACGGCCGTGAAGAACAGGCCGTCGAAGCGTGCATCGCGCGTAAGTCGGGCCTGTTCACAGACCTGCAGTGGTGGCAGGGTCGATGTCATGCCGGCAGACTAACACCGTTTGGGATGCCAGACTCGCCAGAAACGGACATCAATGATCAGGGGGCGTGAGCTTGCTGAAGCACGACTGGAGGACGGGCGCCATCAGCGGATGATGTCGGCGATGAGGCGAAGGGCAAAGAGCATCAGCAGCAGGCCCATGAGGCGCTCGAACCAGTGGCCGAGACGCAGGAATGCCTGGCGCACGGCCTTGCCGGAAAACAGGGTGGCCACCAGCGAAAACCAGATCATGTTGAGCATGCACATCCAGAGCCCGTAGCCCGCCTGCACGATGAGCGGGGTTTGTGCGCTGACGACACTGGTGAAGATGGCGAGAAAGAACAGCGTGACCTTGGGATTGGTGGCGTTGGTGAAGAATCCCATCAGGAACAGCTTGCGCGCGCTGTCCTGGGGAACGCCTGCACCGTTGTTGGCGGGGTCGAGGGAGGCAGGTTTTGCCCGCATCATGTGGAGGGCAATCCAGGCGATGTAGGCAGCGCCCAAGGCGCGGGCGACGTTGAGCAGCCAGGGCAGCGCGTGCATCAGGGCTCCCACACCCAGCACGGTGTACAGGATGTGTACCGAAAGCCCGGCGGCGATGCCCGCCGCAATCCAGATGCCCGCTGCACGACCCTGACGCACGCTCTGGGCGATGACGAGTGCGAAGTCCGGGCCGGGGGCAATCATGGCCAGGGCGTGCATGCTGGCGAGGGTGAGGAATTCGGGGAGCAGGTCGTGTGGCATGGGGGGCGAGACAACGTTGGGGCGGGCCGGCGTGGTTCCTTGTCTGGCAGCGCACCGTCTGGCGTGCAGCATGGGCCATTTCAGCCGTGCAAGGCCCGGCCGTGACCGAGGGTCATGATAGCGCTTCGATGCGCTGGCGCCGGACGCTACACGTGCAGGCAGGTGTGTTGTCATGTGCCCCGGTCTGGCCGGGTCGCTTCGTGATGCGGCCAGACCGCATGCAGGCCCTGTTGCAGGGCGGCAGTCAGGTCATCGAGTCGGGGGAAGCGGGCCATGTCGGGAACATCGTACTTGACGAGTACCTTGCGGAGCCGGCCTGCGCCGAGATCCTGTTGCAGCTGCAGGCGATTGGCTTCGGCGCCGTCGATGCGCTCGTAGTCGGCGCCGGATTGTCGCTGCACGTGGTAATAAAGAGGTGGCTGGATGGGAACCATGAGCACACGGTTCTGCAGGGCCAGTGTCTGTCCACTGCGTTTGCGTTCGATGCAGCTGATTTCGACTGAAATGCCCAGCGGCGTGACGCGGCTGATATCGCTGCCGGTTTTTGCATGGCCTGCACCGGGGAGCCTGCTGTCGTCGGTGTCGCTAGTGCCGCGGCCTGTGTCGGCGAGCGTGGTACCGCCGAAAAGGCGCAGGGCGATGCCGGGTTGTCCGGGCGGGTCATCGGGATGATTGAAGTAGACCCAGAAGTGTGGCCGGGCGATTTGCGCCTGGTTCATCCAGTGGCTGACCCTGTCCATCTGGAGGAGCGCGCCACCGGGAGACTGATGTGCCACCGCGGTGGCGAAGTGTTCGGCCAGTTGTCCGAAGCACTGGCGCGCCGCCTGGGCCCTTGCTCGCAGCGCGTTCATGGCCTCCTGCCGGGGGCCGGCCTTTTCCGGTGCGATGTACTTTTCGCCGCGATGTGGCGCGAAATCAATCAGGGGCTGGGCAGACCAGGAGGTGTGCATGGCGTGCTGTGGGAAGGAGAAGCCGAAGGCGCAGCATACCGTATCCGGGATGGTGGTGCCGGTCGTGCCCTGGCGCACGATGAGGTGGGTGCGGAGCCTGACTGGGCCTGACACATGAAAAAGGGGCACCACTGTGGGCGCCCCTGTCGATGCTTCCTGCCATCTCCGGCTGGAAGATGCCTGCTTACATCTGCTGCAGACGCTCGCGGCCCGCTTCTGCCGAGCGGAGGTTCTTTCCAAGGTATTTCAGCCAGTGGCCGTAGCTCTCGGCTTCTTCCTTCTGTCTGGCGATTTTTGCCTGGGTCTCGGCATCAGGCGTTTCGCCGGCCCTGCGTTCGGCGCGCACGATCTCTGCTCGCATCTTCGCCACCCGCGCCTGGGCTCGTTGCTGATCCTTCCTGATATCGGCGATGACGCGCTCGATGTCCTTGCGGGCCTGCTTCATGCTTTGCTTGCTGTCGAGGATCTTGCAGGCAACCGGCCTGGACAGTTTGCGGGTGCGCATGTCGAAGGTGGTGATGGTGCAGGCGCCCCGTCTGGCGAGGCCCTCGACCCCCTGAACTTTTGGCGCGATGTGGATGCGGTGCAGACGGGCGCCCCTGATGAGATTGGCCCTGGGCTCCCAGTGCTTGACGGCGACGAAGACATCGGTGCCCTTGTGGGTGCGGCGGGTTTGCAGGGTGGCAGCTTCGCCGTCGAGGACGATGTTGGCAAATTCTCCGGGGACGAATTCACCTTCGTCTGACAGCATGGCCACGGAGAGCGTGTGGCTCTCGTAGTTGGTGCCGAAAACCTGACGGGCTTCTGGCACCCAGCCGAGTTCCACTGTGTTGAGCGCGGTGAAGATCTCGCTGCGGTGCTCGCCGGTGGCCGGGTCGATGACGACCATGTTGGGGTGTGCGGCTGCATTGTAGTTGCTGCCGAGCAGGGTGCCGCCGGGGCCGGGGATGTAGTTGTAGAAGTTGTTGTCCTGACTGGATTCGCCCAGGCTGCTGACTTCGCCGGTTTTGGCATCGACGGCTTTCAGGCCGTGATTGCCGGTGTAGAGCTTGCCGTCGTGATATTTCAGCGGGATGACCATGCCACCTTTTTCGGTGATGTTGACATCGAAGTCGCTGGCATGCTGACCGTCGGGGGTGTATTTCATCACCATGCCGCCGGACTGGCCGGTGAAGACGTTGTAGTTGATGTAGAAGTTGCCCTGCTCATCGAGTTCCACATAGCGGCCCTTGTGTTCGAGGCCATCGACGGTGGTGTCGGGCCTGTGGCAGGTGGCGCTGCCGTCTTCGAGGTTGATGAGGCTGAAGGCGTTGGCTGCGGTGTGGGTAGCCACCATGCGCTTGCCATCGTTGCTGAGGGCCAGGGCGTGGGTGGCAAAGGGCAGCCTGATGGCCTTTTTCAGGGTGAAGGTGTCGGCATCGAAGGCAAGGACGGCACCGGGTGTGGAGCCCTTGGCCGAATGGCCGCCGAAGGCTGCATAAAGGGTGCCTTCATGTTCACGCATCTGGTAGAAGCCCCAGACGTATTCGTGCAGTTCGCCATCGGGAGATGCCTTGGGGGTTTTGCGGTTCAGCCCATAGTTGTCTCCGTGGGAGGCCCAGTCGGGGTCATAGCCTTTCACGGCTTCGCAGCCGGTGGTGGGCTTGAAGCGGGGCGAGGGGGCTTTGGGGGCTGGATCGCCGGATTTGACGAGCGAGGCGGCGGCTTCCAGCGCCTTGTTGACGGCGTCCTCGTTGCTGTCGGCGGCGAAGGCCGGGCCGCAGGCCAGGCCGATGGCGGCTGCCAGTACGGTGGGGGAGAAACGGATGGTCATGGAATGGTCCTGTGCTGTCGAGCGTGATGATTCATGAGAATCAGACGCATTATTTTGCCTGAAAACCGGGAAGGCTCCGAAACAGGGCTGCACTGTGCCGGGGACAGGCGCCTGTTGGGGGCGTTGTGCAGGGAGAGCCAGGAGGGTTTGCCCGGCTGCGTCGGCTGGCGCCGCGAGGAACGGCGCCAGCGGGGACGAAGCTCAGTGCCGCGTGGTGGCGGGGACTTTCTGACTGTGGTCGGTGCCCTGCTGGCGGGGCCTTGCCTGCATGCCACGCTTGCTGTCGAGCATGAGCATCGGGTGCTGGTCTTCGGTCTGCACGCTGGTGTTGGCGCCCTGCTGCTGACGGGCCTTCACCTGTGCGACGACGAAGTTGCTGCACGAGCCTTCAATGAAATCGGCCCGGTGCAGCATGCCCTTCTTCGCGTCGATGAACAGGCTCTGGGCATCGCCCGAGTTCTGGGCGCTGCTGGTGACGAGACGCGCGCGGTGGGGCAGGGTGCGGCTGTCGACCTTCAGCACATGGGTGCGCGGGCGCAGACCGCAGTGGCTGTACTTGCCCTGCTCATCGGACACCATCCAGGTGCCGTTCTGCAGGTAGAGGCGAACGCCGGGGATGCCGAGTTCCTCGCGGTCCTTCATCGAGTTGCCGTTGCAGTCCACATAGATCTGGCCGGCGATGCAGGTTTCCTGGGTGAAGACGCCATCGGTGACTTCGATTTTCCAGCGCGACTCATTGGAGCACTGTGCGCGGGCATTGCGATTGGAAGGCATGGGACATTCGACATGGACACGGTTGATGCCATCCCCTTCCTGTGACCCCACGCCCAGACGTGCGCGGTAGGTGACGATGATCTGGCTTGCGGGGCTGCTGGCATTGCCTGTGGCATTCCGGTTGCCGGGAATGTCGTCGAGCTGGATCTGCAGAACCCGGTTGCCGATGAGTTTCACGCGCGATGTACCCAGCTGCGTGACCGGCCCGCTGGTGCCATGTTGTACCCGTACCGAGCCGGGGTCGAGGCGAAAGCCTGCGGGCAAACGGTCTACAACCATCGGCCGCAGCACCGGCGTGCCATTCTGGTTGAGGATGCGCAGGCGGTAGGTGACGAGATCGCCGACTTCGGCTGAACGGGTGGTGCTGGTTTTCTCGATGGCAAGCGAGCCGGGAGGAATGGGGAGCGGGGTCGGGCTGCAGGCCTGGGCGGCACTCTCCTGGTTGCCGGCTGTGGTCGCAATGGCCGCGTTGGGCGTGGTGCCATTCAGCATGGCCAGGCTCACATCGTTTCGGGTTGTCAGCCTGACCTGGTTGAACAGGCCTCTGCCGGCGGTGCCGGTACAGGCATTGTTGGCTTCATCACTGCCAAAAGGCACCCGCACGCGGAATCTCATCGTGTAGATATGGGTTGCGCCGCTCAGGATGGGGCGCTGGCTGGCGAGCTGCCACTGACCGTTTTCCTCGCTGACGGGCAACGTGGTTTCGGCGGTGCCATCATGGAAATGGGCGCTCTCACCAAGAATCTCGACATTCGGGTCAAAACCGGGGGAGTCCAGCAGATCATAGTACCCATCGGAGGAGCCTTCTGCCGCGCCAGGGATGTCGCTGCGGTTCTTCACCGTGATCCGGTATTCGATGTCGTACTCGTTGCCGGTACCGGCGACGGGTTTTGCACCATCGGTGGTTTTCGTCACCTGCTCCAGCACGGTGTTCTTGCGCTGGCGGATGACTTCGCAGCTGATGCCGCCCAGTTCTTCGGTGAGTGTGAATTCGGCGGGCAGTGTCTGGCCGTTCTGATCCCTGCAGGTGGCGGTGCTGGTGTAGCCAGGTACCTGCGAAACCGAGTAGCGGTATTGTCCGTCCCTGACGAGAAACTCGCGGCCCAGTTCCTCGTTCGTGAGGTGTCGGCCACCATCGGGCAGGGGAGTGCGTTCGACTTCTGCGGCATTCCGGATGCGGCTGATGAACACCCGTGCGGGCGGAAGTTGTGCTGCCTGGGCAATGGCGGCCGCGTTGCCGGTGGTCTGGCCGGTGGCACGGTCTTCCACGACTTCATTGCTCTGCACGATGGTGAGGGCAATGAAGAAGGGATTGTCGGTGTTGGTGATGGTGCAGGTCGTGTTTCGGCCCAGGTTCAGCGTGAGGATGTTTCCCGGTTCCATCGGGGCAATTTCACTGGTGCCGTCGGTCTTCACGGTTGTGCAAGACCAGGCGCTGGCCGTGTAGTTGGGCAGATTGGTTTCGGCAAGCCGATAGCGACCGGGAGGGAGGGGGCGGCTGGAGATCGGGGTGTCACCCGTGCGGCCGCTGACGGGGTGCAAGCCATTGCCGGTGATGGCGTTGCCTGCTGCATCCACCGGGGTGGCACTCAGCTCGAAGTCCCGTTCCGTGGCCGAACGCCCGTGACGCGTGCTCAGCTTCTTCGTCAGTGTGAGAAACGACGGCTGGTCGTCGAAATGCACGGTACAGACGGCGTCGTCTCCCCAGTTCAGGACAAGCTCATTGATGTCCTGCCCGGACAGGGTTGCAGGGCGGCCGTCGATGGTGCATGCCCACGGTTTGCCGAGATAGCCGTCGGGATGGTCGTGATTCAGGGTGAAGGTGCCGGCCGGAAGCTCGATCCGGTGCCATGCCCCGCTGTCCGATGCCGATGCGAGGTGAAACGATTCGCCCGTGGCTGTCTGTGCGCTGCTGGCATCCATCGCCAGTGGGGTCGTGCCGGGCAGCAGGGTGCCACCGTTGTCGTTGGTGACGTCATCCTGCAGCGTGAGCCTCGCCTTGACGGGCGTGCGCGTGAAATCGTAGCCGGTGGCATTCGTGCCTTCTCCCGGCAGTACGATGTTGGTGATGGTGTCGGTGGCTGCATCGCCGCCGGCACTGCCAGCCCTGCTCTGTCCGGTGGAGAGCCTGTCGATCGTGCCGGTGGCCGACACGGTATAGGTGCCTGCGAGCAGGCCGGAGAAGTGCGCAATGGCCGTGCCGCTGCAATTGGACGATGGGAACACCGTGCCGCCGGCCGCATCGAGGGATTCGGTGGCAAAAAGATATTTGCCGTCCTGGTCTGTGTACGTCGAGTAACTGACCTGCTGGCCCCGGCTGGTGGTGCCGGACAGGCTCACGCACTGGCTGGCGATGCCCCAATCCCTTGCGTCCCGGCTCAGGTTGCGGTTGGCATCGGCAAAGAGGGTGCCGCTGATGCTGCTGTAATGGGTGCCAATTCGCGCATGCACGTTGGGTGCGGACGTGACATAGAGCAGCGTTCCAGCCGGTGATACCGGGCGCAGGCCCACGCGGTTGGCAAAGATGTCGTCCTTGTGGGTCAGCAGGGCGCTGGTTTGCATGCTGACGGTGACCCTGTAGGGCTGATTGGCCTTCATGACCGGAATGCCGGGCGAAAGGCGGAAGGCAGTTGATTCCCCGATGTTTGCCGGGCACCCGGCAGAACCCAGCTCGTTTTCAAGACACCAGCGCGTGCTGCCACCAGGAATGGCATTGCTGGCATCGCGTGGGTCGTTGTGGATTTCGGTGGGGGAGCGGCGGGTGTAATAGACCTTCGCCGTGGGGTCGGAGGCAGGTGGTGTCACGGCTGCCAGCTGGATGGCACCGGGCTGGAAGCGTGAGGCCGGGCTGCGCGCACCGCGCTCCAGTGCGTCGTCTGCCTTGCCGTCCCCGTTGAAGGGCAGGATGTCGATGTGGTCGGGGATGCCGGGGGCCGCCAGATCCTTCGCCATCGAGGTGGCCTGGATCACGTAGTCAAAGCGGCTGCCAGCTTCCACCAGCGGAGTGGAAACCGTTTTCCTGACGGAAAAGCCTTCGTCCGTGTGAATCCTGATGTCGGCCTGTGCGCCCTTGTGGCAAGCGCCCAGGCTGTTGTCGGCCGGTACGTACTGGCAGTCGGATTCTGTATCGTAGCGGCCCCCAGAGACGTGTGCCAGATTGCGCAGCACCGTGCCGTTCATCAGCGAAATATCCAGATGGGCCTGAAATTCGATGGCAGGAAGCCGTGCCTGCGCGTCGTCATGGTAGCCCAGATGGGCGGTGATGTTCGGGAAGCGCCAGACGAGGGAGGTGAGCCCTGTCTGCGGCGTATCGGGCCTGATCTCGTCGGGTTCTCTGGGCTGTCCGCCCACCGTGCTGCTTCCTGCCACGTAGCTCACGTTGGCCGGCAGGATGTCGATGACTTCGATGGTGGTTGGCTGGGGCGGATACAGCGTGGCGTGGCCAGCCTGCAGCCGGTAGGTGACATTGCTGTCGGCAGGCACTGCCGAGCTGGTGACAGCCCGGGCCGGCGCAATCACCTGTTTGCTCAGGCGCGAGGTGGTCAGCGTGGGCACGACAACCAGGTGGTCCTTGAACGACCAGTCACTGAAGTGGGGGTTCTGGTCGGAATGGATGTGAGCCCTGTTGCGCAGGATGGAGCCGAACCTGATTTTCTCTCCCTGGCGGCGGGTTTCGGCAACAGGTTCCTGCACGTCAATGGTAGCTGCCCAGGTCTCGCGCAGTTGAAGGCCCCGGATCCGGGTGTAGGCGAGCAGGCCTCCCTTCAGTTGCGGGTAGGTGATGCGCACGGCCATCAGGCCGCCAGCAGCTTCTGCGCCATTCCTGCTGTCATGCCAGGAAATGCCCTCACCATCCTTGCAGCGGGCCTGGCTGTAATCTGAACTGCCATCGGGGGCGCCGGGCCGATTGGCGCTCAGCTCGTCCGTGGCGGAGTCGGTACTGGCAAAGTAGGGGCCACCCGCTCGTGCGCCATATTCGATCCTGACCCTGGAAACGTCCCCGGATCTGGCGATGACGGGCGTCACGCTGAAATGGGGGGCCAGATCAAAGGCCGTGCGGTCGATGAGTTCGCACATCACGACATTGGTGTGCGTACTGGTGCCGGTATTGTGATAGCGGAGCGTGGCCGTCACGCTCTGGCCTGGTGCCATGGCGTTCACATGGTCATCATCGTCGATACGTGCGTCACGAACCGTGGCGTAGGGGGGCTTCAGCTTCCTGTCGTTGTCGTCTGGCTGGTAGAACGTCCGCGCGAGGGCACCCGTGCTTCGCTGCAGATTGACGCTGTAGCCGTCATTGCCCGTGTCCAGGTTCCTCATGGCCTGACCGCTGATGGACGTGCCACTGAAGCTGTGCAGCGACAGCGGGTGGCTGAGCATGACATTGCTGGGGTAATCGTCGATGTCTGTCCACAGGAGCAGTGCCTTGTTGGCTACCCAGTAGTCGGTGGCTGGAAGCGGACTGCCGTTGGTGGTCCGGGTGGGGGCGTGGGCAAGGGTGGTGTTCGTGTCCACCAGTTCCACCGTGACATGGTTGCGGCTGCTGGACTGCACCTTGCAGGTGCCGCCGTTCAGTACCGTGTCAGGGCTCCAGCTGTCTTTGGGGGCCGCGTCATTCACGCGCTCGTACAGGTTGATGGTATCGCCAAAGAGCAGGTGCGGCTTGTTGTTCCAGTCCCTTCCGTTACCGCAGCCATTGGCATAGGTTCCGGGGTTGTCGCGGAAATTGGCCACGCGCACGGAGGCTGGATACTGACTCAGATCCAGCGTGGCCGTGATAGAGCCCTGCAGCTGTTCCACGCCTTTCTTGCCGTTGCCGTTGGGGTTTCTGGCAAGCAGGCCCAGCATGGGACGGTGATAGAAGCCGTCGTGGTTGTCGGGAGCCGGGCCGGATTCGGCCGAAAAGCCATGCGAGGCAGGATTGCCCGGATAGCTTTCCTGCACGACGAAATCATAGAAAGGGGCTGCCGATACCGTGAGGCTGGGGGCGGTGGTGGACAGCGCCTGCGCACCCGAGCCGGCCGAAATGACCCGGATGTCGGGCGGCGGAATGATGGCGCCGTTGGGAACTGTGCCGGGTACCGAGATCTCGAAGGTCAGACTGGTTGTGCCCGAATCGGGAATGTCGCCGACCAGACAGTCGATGCGCAGGTTGTCCTTGCTGGAGGCGCTGGGTTTGCAGGCACCGGGCAACTCCTTCCAGTGGGCCACGATCTTGCCCTGGGGGGTCGGTATCGTTGCCTGTATGCGCACGTCGGTTTCGGGGCCGGATGTGCTGAAGGAAACCACATAGGCGGCGCTGTCATGCGTGCGCACGATGCGGTTCTGCGGCCCTGTATCGAATCCGGCGCCAGCAGCGGGGTCCCAGCCGGGGGTGCCGTCACTTTGCAGGACAAGCTCCACCGCACGGACGGCGCCGTCTGCGCTGGAGGGCAGGGCGGTGCCAACAAGCAGCGTCATGGATGCAGCCAGGGAGGCTGCCTTGAGGGCGGGAAGATTCCGGGTGAACTTTCGCATGAGAGAGTTTCTGCTCGCTGCCGCTTTCCAGTCTCCTGTTTCAGCGGCCCTGATGTTGCAGGGGGACAGGAGAGGGTTGCCGGTGAAGGATGTCCTGCCAGTGCGGGTGTGCCGCTTCATGACGCCCGCTGTCCGTGCGTGGCTGTTGCCTGCCTGATGCACCCGGCAGCGAACCGCGCTTGCTGTCGAGTGTCAGCAGGGGCTTTGCAGTCTCGGTCTGCACGCTGGTGTTGGCGCCTTGCTGCTGACGGGCCTTCACCTGCTCGACGACGAAGTTGCTGCACGAGCCCTCGATGAAATCGGCCCGGTGCAGCATGCCCTTCTTCGCGTCGATGAACAGGCTGTGGGCATCGCCGACGTTTTGCGCGCTGCTGGTGACGAGGCGCGAGCTGCGGGGCAGGGTGCGGCTGTCGACCTTCAGCACGTGGGTGCGGGGCCGCAGGCCACAGTGGCTGTACTTGCCCTGTTCGTCGGACACCATCCAGGTACCGTTCTGCAGGTAGAGGCGAACGCCCGGAATGCCGAGTTCCTCGTGGTCCTTCACCGAGTTGCCGTTGCAGTCCACATAGATCTGGCCGGCCACACAGGCTTCTTCGGAAAAGACGCCATCGGTGACTTCGATTTTCCAGCGCGACTCATTGGAGCATTGCGCGCGGGCATTGCGGTTGGTGGGCACGGGGCATTCGACATGGGCGCGGTTGATGCCGTCACCTTCCTGTGAACCCACACCCAACCGAGCCCGGTAGCTCAGCGTGATTTCGCCGGAGCTGGTGCCTGCATTTCCGGTTCGGGACGAGGCGCCGGCGTTGCCCTGGGCGGGCAGGTCATCAAGCTGGATCTGCAGCACGCGATTGCCGAGAAGCGTCACACGGGATGAATCGAGTCGGGTGACAGTATTGCTGCCACCGTGCTGCACGCGCACCGAGCCGGGCTCCATGCGGAAACCGGCGGGCAGACGGTCGACAACCATCGGCCGCAGGGCAGGAGTGTTGCCCAGATTGCGGATGCGCAGCCGGTAGGTGACGAGATCACCGACTTCGGCGCTGCGGGTGGTGCTGGTTTTCTCGATGGCAAGCGAACTGGAAACGACCGGCGCGGGCGTTGGGCTGCAAGCCTGTGCCGTACTCTGCTGATTGCCGGCGGCTGCCGTGGCGGCGGAGTTGATCGGGTTGCCGTTCAGCAGGGCCTGGCTCACGTCGTTACGGGTGGCGAGCTGCACCTGATTGAACAGGCCACTGCCTGCCGAGCCGGTGCAGGCATCATTGGCTGCATCGCTGCCGAAGGGCACGCGCACACGGAACTGCATGGCGTAGGTGTGTGTGGCACCGGCCGCGATGGGGCGCTGACTGGCGAGCTGCCATTGCGCGCCCTGTTCTGCGATGGGCAGGGCGCTTTCGGTGCTGCCATCGTCAAACAGGATGCGCTGGCTGATGATCTCCACGTTCGGATCGAAGTCCGGCGTGTCGAGCAGATCATAGTATCCATCGGAGGAGCCTTCTGCCGTACCGGGGATGTCGTTGCGGTTCTTCACCGTGATCCGGTATTCGATGTCGTACTCGTTGCCGGTACCGGCGACGGGTTTTGCACCATCAGTGGTTTTCGTCACCTGCTCCAGCACGGTGTCCTTGCGCTGGCGAATGACTTCGCAACTGATGCCGCCCAGGTCTTCGGTGAGCGTGAATTCGGCGGGCAGCGTGTTGCCGTGGCGGTCACGGCAGATGGCGGTACTGGTATAGCCGGACAACTCGGTGGTGGCGTAGCGGTATTGGTTGTCCTTCACGAGGAAGGTGTGTCCCAGTTCGTCGTTGGTGAGGTACCTGCCGTTGTCGGGCAGGGGAACGCGCCCGCTTTCCTTCCCGTTCTGGATGCGGGTGATGAAGATCTGCCCGGGCGGCAGCTTTGCAACCTGGGCGATGGCGGCAGCGCTGCCCGTGCGCTGGCCGGTGGACAGATTCTCCACCACCTCGTTGGTCTGCACGGCCGTGAAGGCGATGAAGAAAGGTTCGTCGGTGTTGGTGATGGTGCAACTGATGGCGCGACCCAGGCCCAGCGACAGGATGTTGCCGGGTTCGAGGGGGGCGATTTCGGCGCTGCCGTCGGCCTTGGTCGTGCTGCACGACCAGGCGCTGGCGGTGTAACCGCGCAGGTTGTCTTCCGTCAGCCGGTAGCGGCCGGGCAGGAGGCGCTTGCCGGTGATGTCGGCATCACCGGTGCGGCCGCTGACGGGTTGCAGGTTGCCGGCAGTGACGGGCTCACCGGCTGCGTCCACTGGCGTGGCGTTGAGCGTGAAATCGCGTTCGGTGGCCGAACGGCCGTGATTGATGGTGAGCTTCTTCACCAGCGTCAGCGACGCAGGCTGGTCATCGAAATGTGCCGTGCAGACGGCTTCGCTTCCCCAGTCGAGCACGAGCTGGTTCCCTGCCTGCCCGGCAAGCGGGGCAGGGCGGCCGTCGATGGTGCACGCCCAGCTGCCGATATAGCCGTCGGGATGTTCATGGCCCAGCGACAGGGTGCCGGCGGGCACTTCCACCCGTTGCAGCGTGCTGTTGCCGGGAACAAGAGCGAGATGCACGGCTTCGCCGGTGACGGTCTGGGGGCCATCGGCATCCACGGCCAGCCGGGTCGCGCCGGGTTGCAGCGTGCCGCCGTCATCGTTGGTGATCCTGTCCTGCAGCGTGAGCCTTGGCTTCAGGGGTGTGCGGGTAAAGTCATAGCCGCTGGCGCTTGCACCTTCCGTGGGCAGCACGATGTCGGTGATGGTGTCGGTGGCTGCGTTGCCTCCGGCATTGCCCGCCTGGCTCTGGCCTGCGGCAAACCTGTCGATGGGAGCCGTGGCCGAGACCGCATAGGTGCCGGCGAGCAGTCCCGGAAAGTGTGCAATGGCCGTGCCGCTGCAATCGGCCGATGCAAACACCGTGCCGCCGGGTGAATCAAATTGTTCGGTGGCAAACAGGTATTTGCCGTCCTTGTCTGTGCGAGTCGAATGGGTGACGGCCTGGCCTTTGGCTGTGGTGCCGGTGAGGGTTACGCACTGATCCGCGATGCCCCAGTCGATGCCATCCCGCGTCAGGTTGCGGTTGGGGTCGGCGTAGAGCATGCCGGCGATGCTGCTGTGGTTCGTGCCGATGCGGGCATGCACGTCCGCGGCCGATGTCACGTAGAGCAGGGCACGCGCACCGGCTGCCGAGGAAGGGCGCAGGCCCACGCGGTTGGCGAAGATGTCGTCCTTGCGGCTCAGCAGAGCGTCGGTCTGCATGCTGACCGTGACCTGATAGGGCTGGTTTGCCTTCATGACCGACAGGCCGGGCGAGAGCCGGAAGGCGGTGGATTCACCGATGCTTGCCGGACAGCCGGGGCTGCCAAACTCGTTCTCAAGACACCAGCGCGTGCTGCCGCCGGGAATGGCGTTGCTGGCGTCGTGCGGGTCGTTGTGAATCTCGGTAGGCTTGCGCCGGGTGTAATAAACCCGTGCGGTGTGGTCGGAGGCCGGTGGCGTGACCGTGGCCAGCCGGATGGCACCGGGGCGGAAACGCGATGCCGGATTGCGGGCGCCGCGCTCCAGGGCGCCATCGGCCTGGCCATCACCGTTGAAGGGAAGGATGTCGATGTGATCGGGAATGCCCGGTGCCGTGAGGTCTTTTGCCATCGAGGTGGCCCGGATCACGTAATCGACGCGATCACCGGCCTCAACCAGCGGTGTGGCAACCGTCTTCCTCACCGAGAAGCCTTCTTCGGTGTGGATGCTGATGGAGGTTTCTGCGCTCTTGGCACAGTTGCCCAGGTTCTGCGTGGCAGGCACATACTGGCAGTCGGGGTCTGCGTCATGACTTCCGGCCGACACGTGCGCAAGGTTGCGCAGTACCGTGCCGTTCAGCAATGAAATGTCCAGATATGCCTGAAACTCGATGGGGGGAAGCTGTGCGCCGGCATCGGCGCTGTTGCCGAGGTGTGCGGTGGTGTCGGGGAAGCGCCAGACGAGCGTGGTGAGCCCGGTCTGCGGTGTGTCGGGCCTGATTTCGTCCGGTTCCCTGGCCTGTCCGCCGACCGTGCTGCTGCCAGGCACATAGCTCATCCTGGCGGGCAGGATGTCGGTGATCGTGACCGTGGCTGGCTTTGGCGGATATTGGGTGGCGTGGCTGGCCCGCAGCCGGTAGGTGATGGTGCTGTCGGCAGGCACGGATGAGCCGGCGGCGGCCCGAGCGGGCGCAATCACCTGCTTGGTGATGCGCGACGTGGTGAGCGCAGCCACCACGCCCAGATGGTCCTTGAACGACCACCAGCGGTAGTTGGGATGCTGGTCGGAATAGACCTGCGCCCTGTTGCGCAGGATGGTGCCGGCGCTGATGGGCTCTCCCTGTCGGCGGATGCCGGCAACGGGCTCGCGCACATTGATGGTGGCGGCCCAGGTGTCGCGCAGTTTCAGGCCGCGGATCTGGGTGTAGGAGAGCAGGCCGCCTTTCAGTTGCGGGTAGGTGATGCGTACCGCCATCAGGCCGCCCGCCGCTTCTGCCTGCGCCTTGCTGGCATGCCAGGTGATGCCCTGGCCATCCCGGCAATCGGCCTTGGTGTAATCGGAGCTGCCTCCCGGTGCGGCGGGCGCATCATAGGCCAGCACGTTGGTGGCCGAATCGGTGCTGGCGAAGTAGGGGCCGCCAGCCTTCGTGCCGTATTCGACCTTCACTGTCGAGGAATCTCCTCCCCGGGCGATGTTGGGGGTCACGCTGAAGTGCGGTGCCAGGTCGAATGCCGTGCGGTCGATGATGTCGCATACCACCACATTGGTGTGTGTGTTGGTGCCGGTGTTGCTGTAGCGCAGCGTGGCCATCACGCTTTGTCCCGGTGCCATCGCATTGACATGATCGTCACCGCTGACGTTCGGGTCGCGCACGGTGGCGAGGGGCGCTTTCAGCTTGCCATTGTCATTGTCGGCCTGATAGAGCTTCTGAGCAGTGGCGCCGGATTTCTGCCGCAGGTTGACACTGTAGCCATCGTTTGTGGTGTCCAGATTCATCATGGCCTGGCCGCTGATGGAGGTGCCGCTGAAGCTCTGCAACGACAGCGGATGAGCGACCTCGGTCGTGCCGGGGTAGTCGGCGATGTCCGTCCACAGCACCAGCGCCTTGTTGGCCACCCAGTACTGGTTGGCTGGCAGGGCATCGCCGTTGGTGGTGTGGGTGGGGGTACGGGCGAGGGTGGTGTCCGTGTTGGTCAGCTCTACCGTGACATGGTTGCGGCTGCTGGATTGAACGTGGCAGTGGCCGCCATTGCTCACGGTGCTGCTGTTGCTGGAAGGTGCTGGGCCGGTGTCATTCACACGCTGGTGCAGGTTGATGACATCACCAAACAGCTGATTCGGCTTGTTGTTCCAGGCCAGACCGTTGCCGCAGCCATCAGCATAGGTGCCTGTGCTGGGGTGGAAATTGGCAACGCGCACGGAGGCGGGATAACCGCTGAGATTCAGGGTGGCCGTGATGGAGCCCTGGAGCTGTTCCACGCCCTTCTTGCCATTGCCGTTGGGGTTTCGGGCGATCAGGCCCAGCATGGGGCGGTGGTAGAAGCCATCATGCCTGCCAGGGGCTGGCCCGGGCCCGGATTCGGCCGAGAATCCGTGCGAGGTAGGATTGCCCGGATAGCTTTCCTGCACGAAGAAATCGTAGAAGGGGGCTGCCGATACCCTGACCGGGGGCGGTACGGACGACAGCGTCAGCGTGCCGGATTCCGTCGAGCTGGCCTCGACGCGGGGCGACGGAATGATGGCGTCATTGGGAGTCGTGCCGGGTACTACCGCTTCCAGCGTGAGGTTGGTGGCACCGATGGCGCTGATGTCTCCCAGCAGGCAGTCGATTTCCAGCCCGTTGGACTCGAAGCGGGAACCTGGCTGCTTGCAGGCGCCGGGCAGGTCTTTCCACCGCGCCACGATGGCGCCCTGGGGGGAGGTCGGCATGGTGGCGCGTACCCGCACGCCGGTTGCCGGGCCGGTGGTGCTGAAGGCCACGGCATACCTGACGGAGTCGTGCGTGCGCACGATCCGGTTGTTTGGCCCGGAATCGAAACCCGGGCCGTCAACCGGGTCCCAGCCCGGGGTGCCGTCACTTTGTAGCAGGAATTCCACCGCGCGGATTCTGGCCTCTGCCCCGGAGGGCAGGGCGGCCCCTGCCAGCAGCAGCGCTACCGGCACTACCTGGGAAACAATCTTGAGCACGGGGGAGTGTCGTCTGGTTTCACGCATGGGATTTTCTGGCTGACCGGGTTTTCAGGCGTCAGGCATGTGCTGTTTTTTCAAGGGGCCGGGTGTCGTGCGGTGGCGGGCAGTTTCTGTGCGCGATCGGTACCCTGTTGCAGGGGCCGGGCGTGGAGGCCGTGCTTGCTGTCGAGGGTGAGGGGTGACTGGCCGCGCTCGGTCTGCACGCTGGTGTTGGCGCCTTGCTGCTGACGGGCCTTCACCTGCTCGACGACGAAGTTGCTGCACGAGCCCTCGATGAAATCGGCCCGGTGCAGCATGCCCTTCTTCGCGTCGATGAACAGGCTGTGGGCATCGCCGACGTTTTGCGCGCTGCTGGTGACGAGGCGCGAGCTGCGGGGCAGGGTGCGGCTGTCGACCTTCAGCACGTGGGTGCGGGGCCGAAGGCCGCAGTGGCTGTATTTGCCCTGTTCGTCGGACACCATCCAGGTGCCGTTCTGCAGGTAGAAGCGAACGCCGGGGATGCCGAGTTCCTCGTGCTCCTTCACCGAGTTGCCGTTGCAGTCCACATAGATCTGGCCGGCCACGCAGGCTTCTTCAGAAAAGACGCCATCGGTGACTTCGATTTTCCAGCGCGACTCGTTGGAGCACTGCACGCGGGCATTGCGGTTGGTGGGCATCGGGCATTCGACATGGACACGGTTGATGCCGTCACCTTCCTGTGAGCCGGTGCCCACGCGCACGCGGTAGGAGATGAGGGTTTCACCACTGGTGTCGCCGGTGTTGGCCGTGGCGGGGTCGATGCGGTCGAGGCTGAACTGCACGATGCGGCCGCTTTGTGAGAAGCCGACCTGGCGGGCGTTCTGGACGCGCACCGAGCCGGGTTCGATGCGGAAGCCACGCGGCAGGCGATCGACCACCACCGGCGAGAGGGCAGGGC
>JAUNHU010000020.1:0-8735 GCA_030523825.1 Lautropia sp.
ACGGGAATGCGCGCCCAGGGGGCCATACCCCGTACATTGCCCCCAGGCCGATGCTGCTCTGTTTCTCCTGCGCGTGGATCTCTTGCGGGGATTCGAGCACCAAGGCCCGCGCCGCTTGGCGTTCGGTGCGTTCTCCATACACCAGACTCGGGCACCGCATGCAACGTGTTGACCGTAAACCGGTGCATTTCATCCAGAGCTTCAAGAACCGCCGCCGGATTGTTCGACTGAATGCTTTCCAGACGGAGATTGATGCCAGGCACTCCCGAAATGCTGGCATGCACTTCGGCTCCATCCCGGATGATCTCTCGTCCATTCATTCTTCCATCCACCAAAGTCCACTCCACATGAGCGACAGGTATAGTCACATTTCTCCAGTCATCAGCCGGAATACCTGTTTCCTCTGGCTCCCGAAGATTGATGCCGGCATCGCGTGCGCGCTCAAGCAGGGCCCAGAAGGCCACATCCGAAAGATCACTGCCGTCCTCTGGCTCGTAACCACCACCGATGTCGGAATGAGACCCTGCCAGTGCAAATTCTTCCCTGACCTTGCCCGGTGCCCGGTTCTGAAGCTGACTTCCCAGTGAGCCAGCATCAAAGAGAAAATCCCGTTGATCGTGCGCTGCGAGAATGTTGACTACGTTATCCCATTCGTCATCGACACCCATCGGGTTGCATAACGTCTTCCAGTATTTCATTTCGCTTTCCCAAAAGGCTGGATCCTCTGCATTAGCATCCGGCTTCTTGGAATTTACGCCGTCCCAGTCGTACATGTTGGTAGGAACCGGGTCCAGCAGCCCCATGAACCGCAGATTCACCTGCGCTGCATTTGCCATCTTCCCCGAGCGCAGTTCCCGCGCAATCAGTCTGCCAAACTCAAGCGCCTGTGAGGCACCACGCGAAAAGCCAACCACGTCGATGTTCAGTTCTTCGCCCGGCTTCAACGCATTGACAGCCTCACGAAACTGCTGGACGTGATACTCGACGTTCTCTCTCCAATGGTCTGCCACAACCGCCTCCCATTGATCCTTGCTCGGATTGTCTGCTCGTCGATAGGCTGTATGCTCTCCTCCCATGACGCCCACCCCCTCCAGGTAGGCGCGATGGCTGGCGCTGGCAGGCGCCCCGTTGCCTTCTGCCTGATAAAGCTGATAGAACTTCCAGATGTTTGTGTTTGATTCCCTGTTGTTGTAAGTACCATCGAAGGCAAACAGCAGCAGGCCGGTAGGGTCGATGTTGCGAACAGGGTCGCCGTTCACATACAGGTAGGGGTTGGGGCCGGCGCGCAGGCCCAGCGGGTCTGGCGACAGGTAGCGGCCCAGCGTGGGATCGTAGTCACGCAGCAGGTTGTAATACAGCCCAGTGGCGGGGTCTTCCCACTGACCAGGGAAGCGCAGACGCGGGTCATTTTCCGGGCCAGCATGCTTGCCAGGCAGCTTTTCGCCAAAGGGGCCATATTGCTGCTGCCAGACGACCTGCCCCTGTGAGTTGGTGGCGGCCAGTGGCATGCCGTGGTGACCAACGTGCAGCCAGGTGACGCTATGCTCAGCGCCTGCTCTCTGACCGAACCAGCGGCCCAGAAGTTTTCCGAAGAAAGAAGGCTTGTCACTTTCCGCGCCCGGCTCAATCCATGTCGCCCAGGCATCCTGGTTGCTTGCATCGAGCATCAGCGCAGGAATCTCGCCCTCGTACCACCAGACGCGCATCGCCGGGTGAGTGGCGCTGACCTCTGCCTGCAAGCGGCCATTGTCATAATCGAAGAAGCTCCACTGCCCGTTTTCTTCGCGCGCCACGCGCTCACCGCGATGGTTGTAAAAGTAGCGCAGCACACGCCCATCGGCATGGGTTATGGTGGAAATCTGGCCGCCAGGATGCCATTCTATTTTCCACCCCTGCCATTGCAGTGGACGACCGGCAGCATCATGCGGAATGTCGCGCAGCCGGTTCGTACCCGGCAGATAGTGCGATGCGCTTCCCGTGATACCCGACTGGAAAACCGATTCGTTCGATTGACGGCCATCCACCTGCACGTTCCTGCCGGTAAAGACGCGGTTGCCGTTTTCGTCCCACGCATACCACCAGTCTGCGCGCCGGCTGAATCCATTCAGACGCTCTACAGCATCATTCGGGATGGGCCTGGACTCTTGAGCGGACTCGCGATCCGGCTGCCATTCTTCGGCGATCATCAGATATCCGGCTTTACTCCAGACAAGGCGCTGCTCGCGGCCGGGGCTGCTCAATGCAACGATCTTTCCTCTGTCATCGTAGCGCAGCGCCTCTCCACTGATGGCCAGAGGGCTCCATTGGACTGGCGCCTCCGGCATGCCAGCGGTTTTGTCTTGAGGAGAGACAGCATCGCCCGATACACCAGAATCATCTGATTGCGTGGCAGCCGGGAACTGCGTGTGTTCGGCACCCTTCTCCTGCCTGCCAGCATCATGTGCAGCCAAACCGGCGGCGCGTGAATCCTGAACAGACAATAGCCGCTCACCCTTGCCCCTGCGCAGCACGCGCTGGGTGTTGTTGCCAAAGCGCCAGCGTTCTTCGCGCACGCCATCCTTGCCAAGGCTTCCGCGCAGCTCACGCTGATAGAGTTTTTTCGATGCATCTCCGCTCAATCCGATAAGACTGACATCATGCAGGCCATTGTCCACCGACTGCCTGACGATGGCACCGTTGGGCAATGTCACCTCAACGGGCAAGGTGCCCTGCTCATCGTAACGATAGCGGGTCACGAAGGATTGCGTCTTTCCGCTGCCTGCCGGATGAATGGCGGCTTCTCGCTGCGTGATGCGTCCCTGCGCATCGTGCGCATAGCGCTCGGTGGCAACCGGATGGCGCACTTCGACCAGATGCGCGCCATCGTAGCGATACTGCGTGATTTCCTCGAAACCGCCCGGAGCTGTAACGACACGCTTGAGCGGACGGCCGAAGTCGTCGTGTTCTATGCGGACCTCGGCGCCCAGTGAATCGGTCTGCCGGACGACGCGATCTGCCACATCGTGCCAGATGGTTTCCGTGCCAGCATCAGGCGATTCGGTCTGTGTGATGCGGTTGAAATCGTCCACGACCACTTTCTGCCGGACGCCGTTGGCAGCCACATGACGGATTTCGCCGGGATGCAGCTGGAATCGGCCATTGTCCTGCAACCAGGCAAGGCTGCTGGCAAGCCAGCTGTCGTCGTCACCCGCCACGACCTCCCGCCCGAGGCCGTCGCTCATGACGAAGCGCGCATTTTTCTTCGCATTTTCCCTGGTGGCACCTTCCGTTTCAGCACCCTGCTCTATCACGCGAAAGTCGATCCGGTCATTGGCGCCCGGCAGCGGGCCGTCGATGCGCAGCAACCGCCCCTGCTCGTCGTACTCGACGCTGACGTTGCGATCGACACGTTTGCCATGCGAGTAACCCGACTCGGTAATCTGCACCGGACGATCTTTGCCGGCTACACGGCGATAAACATAGCGAACCGTGTACTCCTTGCCAGGCAGCACGCTGGGGCTGGCAACCAGACTTGGCAGAAGGCTGCTGTCATCGGCATATTCATAGCGGCGCAACAGACTCAGCCCGTCTTTCCCGGCCTGCGGTGCAGCATCCCGATTGTTCGCATCGTTTTGCCAGTGCAAGCGCCAGACGCGCTCGATTCGCCCGAAGCGGTCACGGTCGAAGCGCAGCATGCGAGCCATAGAGCTGTTTTTCAGGTCTATTTGCTCGCGGGTACCTACCAGGCGATTCTGGTCGTCGTAACGGAAATGGCGGTCAGCCGTCGTGCAGTGTTCGCAGCCTTGCCCGATGATGGAGGTTGTCTGCCATTCCCCACCATGCTCGCGGAAGCGGTAGGTTTTTTCCCGGCCGTTGCGATCAGCCACCACGGTACGCATCACACCGTTCTCATCGGCTGGGAAGTAGCTGAACATCAGCTTCTCCCTTGGGCCGTTGTATTCAATGACACGACCCTGATGGTCATAACGCCACGTGCCCATGCGCACGGTTTTCTTCAGCGCAGGGGCACTGATCTCGATGGCAGTGATGGCCGAGGGGAAACCTGGATCTTCGTAGCGATAGATACGCTGCGCCTGCTCAGGCGACGTAACAGAGAGCAATTGTCCGGTGGATGAAACCCGATAGTGCCAGCGACCACGCGGATGGTCGATGTGGGTCAAATGCCCCAGATGGTCATAGCCAAAGCGCATGCTGCGGTCGGCAGGGTCAGTCACCTGCAGCATGCGACCGTCGCTGTCGCGCTGGATGCGCAGGATTGCCCAGCGTTTTGCAAGCACCAATAGCTCGTTTGAAGATTTCGTTGCGCTACCGGTTTGCGCAGCATCAGCACCTGAATCACGAGCATCTTTGACCGCAGGACGCTGCGCAGTCACAGCCGCAGATGAAACACCAGCCCCACGCGAAGCACCTTCCGCAAGATGGCCCGCCTTTTCTGCATGGGGTGCTGCAGCGGGGGCGCTTGAGGCGGCAGCTTCCTGCATCGGCTCGCGGATCATCATCAGATGGCCGCTGCGGTCAAAATCCAGTTGACGACCCGTGGGCCATGTCCAGCGATAGCCCCCCTCCGGCAGGATCAGGATTTCGCCATCCTCTGCCCTGTCGCTGGTGCAGATTGCGGCTGGTGTCTGTGGGTGTTCGAGCGACAGCGATTCGGGCTTCTCGTTTCTGGAGGCAGCGCGTGTCGCGCCATGCCTGGCACCAGCCTCATTGGTATCGGGGCGGCGAAAGATCAGCCGTCGCCCGTCGGCCTGAATGATCTGGATGGTGGCTCGGGTGACGAACAGGCGGGTGTCGTAGGAAAAGGTCCAGCCACGTCCAACGGGATTTGCCACGGCACCAAGCGCCGAACTGTAGTGGCGCTTTATTTCCAGCCCCAGCTGCCCTGGCATGGCGGCTGCATCGAGATCGACCTGATATTTCTGCCCGGTGAGCGGATTGACGGGATTACCCTCGGCAACCGCTGGCTGGTTGGTGGCGCCCATGCCAGCCACATCGCCCAGCGCGGCACAGGGGGCCACTGCCGGGCTGGCAGAGCACTTCGATGCTTCTGGGCGCTTGTCACGCCCCCAAAGCTCCAGCTGCTCCTGTCGTGTCATTCTGGGGCGGTCGTTTTGGGGACGTACAGGTTTCCCGATCTGAGTAGGTTCGGCGGGAGGTTTGTTCCACACGCCGGGATCGGGCGTTCCTGTCAGGGGCATCCCGAAAAAATCAATCGTCGCCTTGTGCGTGCGATTCGCGTGCTCCCCATGCCCCTGCCAACCGCCATCCGCCCCACTGGCCGGCAACGACACCACACCCAGCAACACGGCAAGCAACGAGAATCCTGGCTTGAACATCGGGGCACCCGTGAGGAAATTGAGCCGACAGATACTCTGACGGATGCGGGGATGGACGGCCATCGGCCAGTTGGCCGATAGGACACGGACAAATGGCCTGTGGGTGATTTATGTCATGACGCTGATCGGACAAATGACAACACGTTGTGGCGGGCTGAGTATTCTGACCGTCCGGCGGACTCCACAAACCACAGATCGGGCTGCTGTTGCCGGCAAATGATGCGCGCAGAGGCACAGAAATCCGAAAGCCCTGCATGGCCCGTCATGCGATATGCAAGGCGTGTCACGATGGCCATGCGCGCTGCCTGAAGGCGTGCCAGCGGTAGTTTATGGATGTGTGTCATGCACTCTCTCCGCCCCGCGAAGCCCTCTCCGGGCGTGCAAGGGCGAACAAGTGGATGGACGCACTCCGGAGAGCAGGTGCCGTTCATCGTTTCATCTGGCATGACGCTATGACTCGCTGAACGGTGTTTGTTTGCGGCGATCAGATGGCTATCATGGGACATCTGATTTTCCCTGGAGCCCCTGCATGAAAAAGCTCGGTTTTCTGTCGTTTGGACACTGGTCGCCCAACGTGGGGTCACAGACCCGGACTGCCTCGGACACGCTGCTGCAGTCGATCGAGCTGGCGGTGGGTGCCGAGCAGCTGGGGCTGGATGGTGCCTATTTCCGGGTGCATCATTTTGCCCGTCAGCTGGCATCCCCCTTTCCGCTCCTGGCCGCCATAGGTGCGCGCACCAGCAAGATCGAGATTGGCACGGGCGTGATCGACATGCGCTACGAGAACCCGCTCTACATGGTGGAGGATGCGGGGGCGGCCGACCTGATTGCCGGTGGCCGGTTGCAGCTCGGCATCAGCCGGGGCTCACCGGAGCAGGTGATCGACGGCTGGAAATATTTCGGCTATCAGCCTGCAGAGGGTGAAACCGAGGCCGACATGGCACGTCGTCATGCGCTGGTGTTTCTGGACATGCTGCAGGGCAAGGGGTTTGCCGAGCCGAACCCGCAGCCTATGTTTCCGAATCCGCCGGGACTGCTGCGGCTGGAGCCGCATTCCGAAGGCTTGCGCCAGCGTATCTGGTGGGGTGCGGCATCGAACGCCACGGCCGTGTGGGCTGCAGAACAGGGCATGAACCTGCAAAGCTCGACGCTGAAGGTGGATGAAACCGGCGAGCCCTTTCATGTGCAACAGGCCAACCAGATTCGCGCCTTCAAGGAAGCCTGGAAAAAGGCCGGGCATGGTTTCGAGCCGCGCACCTCGGTCAGCCGCTCGATATTTCCGCTGATGAACGATCTGGATCGCCGCTATTTCGGGCACGATACCAAGAGCAGCGACAGCGTGGGCTACATCGAGAAGGACTGGCGCGCGGTGTTTGGTCGCAGCTATGCCGGCGAGCCCGATCAGCTGGCAAAGATGCTGGCAGACGACGAGGCCATTCAGGAAGCCGACACCCTGCTGCTGACGATTCCGAATCAGCTCGGTGTGGACTACAACCTGCACGTGATCGAGGCGATCCTGAAGCACGTGGCGCCCACGCTGGGCTGGCGCTGATTACCCCTCGGCACTGCCGCAGCGTATGACCATGCGGTCGTTTACTGAGCACCTGCTGGCCGCTCGTCGGGGGGCGGCTGCAACCGTGAGGTTATGCGCATTCCGGCGTTTGTTCCATGAGGGATACTTGGCATATCACATGCGAGGAGCTGGCACATGTGCAACGGATCTGGCTCGACGGAGCAGAACGAGCGCATCGCGCGTTATGAGCGCATGGACAGGATTGCTCAACGGCTGTCGTTCATTGCCCACGCAATTGCGATTGCGGCATTTGCCTACTTTGTCTACGGTATCAAGGTCGACTTTGATGAAGGCAGTGCGGTGCGTGAAGCTTGCGGCAATTCTGCAACCTGGGAGTGTATTGAGAGAGCAAAGGCGGAGTTCCGACGGGGACGTTGACGCTTTGAGGAAGCGTTGGAAGGGGTCTGCGGCATGAGTATCGCCTACGCCATTGGCACTCCGGTCATGCTTCAGCTGGGCGCGTTTCAATTCGGCATCAACACGACGGCTTATCAGGGGATCAGCCGCTCAGACGGCTGGCGCTGGCCGGCATGAAAACAGGTTCATCGCGGCCCTCTAAAGATCAAGGCCACATTCCCCGGTTATCGGTTATCAACCCTTTTTCAGACGCTCGATGACCTGATCGGAATTCAGCCGTTCAACGCCGGCAGCCGCCATGTCGTTCCAGGCGCGCTCAAGAGAACCATCGAGGTCGATGCCTCGGCAGGCATCTTCGATGACGAATACCTCGAAGCCTTCGGTGCGGGCATCGAGTGCCGTCCAGTTCACGCAATAGTCGGTGGCCAGACCGCAGATGTAGAGACTGCGGATGTCACGCGCCTTCAGGTAGCCGGCAAGCCCGGTGACCGTCTTGCGGTCGGCCTCGACAAAGGCCGAGTAACTGTCGACGCCCTGATGATGCCCCTTGCGAATGATGAGCTGGGCGTGCGGAATGTCGAGCCGGGGGTGAAAGGCGGCATCGTGCGTGCCCTGCACGCAATGCACGGGCCACAGCACCTGGTCGCCATAGGGCAGACGGATGACCTCGAACGGCTTGGTATCGGGAATGTTGGCCGCAAAGGAGATGTGATCGGCCGGGTGCCAGTCCTGCGTGAGGATGACGTTGTCGAAGCACGGGGCAAGACGGTTGATGACGGGCACGACGGCATTGCCATCGGGAACGGGCAGGCCGCCACCCGGCATGAAACCGTTCTGCACATCCACCACCAGCAGGGCGACATGTTCCTGCCGTGTGCGGGCATTGCGTCTGGTTTGCGCCGAGTCTGGCATCAGTCCGATCCTCCGTGATTAGTGCGTGTCATGGTAGCACCGGGCCACACTCAGGGACTTCCTGATTCCGATGAACTGCGGGTCTGCGCTACCCGACAGAATCTCGACGCAGACGACCTGATCGGCGGGCAGATGGCGACGCATGGCAGCGGCACATTCGGCATGCGGCACATCGCCCTCCCCCAGCGGAACCAGATCCTTTTCGCTGGCGTGGATGTGGCCGATGAGGCCGGCATGGGCAGGCAGCACGCTGTCGATGGATTCGCCGTTCATCTGCAGGTTGGCGGTATCGAGCGTGATGGCGATGGCCGGGTGGCTGAGTTCCTGCGCCAGCGCGATGCTGCTGGCGGTGGTGTTCATGAAATCGCAGCGGTAATGAGTGGCAACGGCTTCCAGGCAGATGCAGACACCTGCCGCCTGCGCGATGTTGCCCAGCCGGCGGAAGAAATCCAGCGCCATGTCGTGCGCCCTGCCTTCATCCAGCCCGTTGCGCTGGCGGTTGGCGGGCGAGCCGAACACCAGGCGCGTGGCGCCCAGCCCGGCGCCGATGTCACAGA
>JAUNHU010000020.1:8835-26134 GCA_030523825.1 Lautropia sp.
ATGCCAGGCCAGATTGGTCAGGGCAAGTCTCATCGTGTCATCTCCCGGATGGATTCATTCTCACGGCTGACGTGACGGCGCACGAGGAAGCGCCCCCTCACCAGCATGACGCAAGCGTCAAGGCCCCCGAAACATGAAGGCAGCCCCACGCCATGTGCAATGGGGGGGTTATCGTCGCGCCCTGCGACGCGGGTCGAGCAGGTCGCCCAGCGCATCGCCCAGCAGGTTGAGGCCGAGCACGGCCAGCATGATCGCAAGCCCCGGCCAGACGGCCAGCCACGGTGCCTCGAACATCAGCGTCTGGGCGTCGGAGAGCATCTTGCCCCACGAAGGTTGCGGCGGCTGCACGCCAAAGCCCAGATACGACAGCGCGGCCTCGGCCAGGATGGCGATGGCAAAGCGCACGGTGATCTGCACCAGCAGCACCGGCATGATGTTGGGCAGCACGTGGCGCAGCGTGATCTGCCGCGGATTCATGCCGGCGGCACGCGCAGCCAGCACGTAATCACGCGACCAGACACTGGCGGCCGTGGCGCGGGTGAGGCGCACGAAGGTGGGGATGTTGTAGATGCCCACCGCAAGAATGGCATTGCCCAGATTGGCGCCCAGCACGGCGGTAAGCATGATGGCCGTGAGGATGGCCGGAAAGGCCAGCAGGAAATCGGTGAGGCGCATGATGGATTCCTGCACCCAGCCAGGACGGGCGGCCGCCAGCAGACCGAGCAGCACGCCTCCCACCACGCCAATGCCCACAGCGATGACACCGGCAAGAATCGAGGCACGCGCGCCCAGCATCAGTTGCGAGACGATGTCGTGCCCGTAGGCATCGGTGCCCAGCCAGTGCGCGGCAGACGGCGGCTGCAGCGTGGCCTCCATGTCGATGGCATCGAAGGGGTAAGGCGTCCAGACGAGCGAAACCAGGGCCACCAGCAGCATGATGCCGGTGAGCACCGCGCCCGTGACGAAACCGGGATGGCGCAGCGCCTTGCGCCAGAACTGGCGGCGGTGCTCGCGGCGCGCTTCGCGGTCGTCCCGCAGGGCGGCTTCGTCATCGAGCTGCAGTGCAGGCAAATCACCGCCGTGCGACACGGCGGGCATCGTGGAGGCATCAACCCCCATCTGATGTGTCCCCGACATTTTCGTCATCGCCGGCTCCGCATGCGGGGATCGACCAGTGCATACAGCACGTCGATGAGGAAATTGAGCACCATCACCATCGCCACCAGCAGCAGCACGCCGTTGCGCACGACGATGAGGTCGCGGTTGGCGATGCTCTGGAAAAGCAGCCGCCCGAGGCCGGGCAGCGAGAAGACGTTTTCGATGACGACGGCGCCAGCCATCAGGTCGGCGAACTGCATGCCGGCAATGGTGAGCACCGGAATGAGCGCATTGCGAAAGACATGGCCCCACAGCACCTGCCGCTGCGTGAGCCCCTTGGCCGTGGCGGTGCGCACAAAGGCTTCGCTGCGCACATCGAGCACGGCGGCGCGCACGAAACGCGCCAGAATCGCCGCCTGCACGCAGGCCAGTGCCAGCGCCGGCAGCATCAGGGCCTGCATGCCCTGCCACAGCCCGGCAAACCAGCCGCCGCCCTCATCCAGTGGCTGCCAGCCCTCGAAGCCACCCGACGGCAGCCAGCCCAACCACACCGAGAAGACCAGCACCAGCAACATGGCCAACCAGAAGCTAGGCATGGCCACGCCGAACTGGCCCAGCCCCATCATCAGGGTATCGGGCCAGCGGCCCTGATGCAGCGCCGCCTGCACGCCCACCACCAGCGCCAGCACCACGGTCAGCGTCATGGCCATCAGCGCCAGCGGCACGGTGAGCGCCATGCGCTCTGCCAGCAGGTCGGCCACCGGCACGCCGTAGACCATGCTCTCGCCCAGCTGCCCGGTGAACAGCCCGCCGAGCCAGCCCACATAGCGTTGCCAGGCAGGCAGGTGCAGGCCCAGCTGGCGAGCCAGTTCCTCGACGGCAGCGGGATCGGCATCCGGCCCCATCAGCACCTCGGCCACGTTGCCCGGCAGCACGTCCAGCACGAGAAAGATGACGAGCGACGCGGCCAGCAACGTGAGCAGCAGCGTCAGCAGACGCCTGGACAGGAACTGGATCATGACGATGATTCAGGCCCCGATGGCATCGTGCTGCGACGAGCAACCGATGACCCGCCGCCCACGGCAAGGCTCAAGGCTTTCGTGACCCTGATTACCCTGCTGGCCTTCATGGCTGCCGAGCCGTTGGGCCGGCTGAGCGGCAAGCGCGTGGCACATGACGCAGGCTTCACTTCCAGCGCAGGCGGATGAGGTCGTTGGCCAGGATGGGCATGCTGTCGGGCACGCCCTGCAGGCGGCTGCTGGCCACCGACACCCAATGCGGCTGATAGAGCCAGGCCAGCACGCTGTCCTCGGCCAGCAGGCGCTGCACGTCTGCCAGCAGCCTGTTGCGCTGCTGCGGGTCGGTGGTGGCTTCGAGCTGCTGGTAGAGCCGGTCGAAATCTGCCGACTGGTATCCCCAGTAGTAGTTGGGGGTGTTGAAGTTGCCCAGATCGAGCGGCTCGACGTGCGAGACGATGCTGAGATCGTAATCGTGATTGCGATAGGTGCCGGCGAGCCACTGGGCCCATTCGACATTGCGCGCGGTACAGACGATGCCGACCTTTGCCAGCTGGGCCATGACCACTTCAGCCCCCTGCCGTGCATAAGGCGTGGGCGGCAGCGTGAGCGTGAGCCGCAGTGGCGTGGTGACACCCGCTTCCTTCAGGAGCGCCTTCGCCTTGTCGGGGTTGTAGGGATTGATGCCGGTGGTGTCGATGTAACCGGGCGCTTCGGGCACATAGTGGCTGCCGATGGGCACACCAAAACCCTGTTGCCCGCCCTGCAGGACGGCCTTGCGGTCGATGGCAGCGGCAATGGCGCGACGCACCCGCACGTCGCCCAGCGGCTTGCGGCGGTGATTGATGGCCAGCAGCGTCTTGGCGCGTGATTTCGACACCACCACCTGCCAGGCCGGATTGCTCTTGAAGCGCGCCACGCCGCGCTCGCTGGTGCGCGGGAAATAATCGACATCCCCCGCCATCAGGGCCGCAATCTGCGCAGCGGGCTCGCCGATGAAGCGGAAGGTGACACTGCGGATGCCGACAGCCTGCGGATCGCGGTAGGTGGGCGATGCCTGCAGGATGAGCGAGGTGCCACGATTCCAGCGCTGCAACTGATACGGCCCCGTCCCCACCGGTTTGGTGGCGTTGGTGGCAGCACTTTCCTGCTCGACGATGACGGCGGTGGGCAGACCCAGCATGAACAGGAAATCGGCGACCGGGCGCGCCAGCGTGATCTCGACGGTGCGCGCATCCTTCGCCTCGATGGCCGTCATGGCGGCAAAGAAGCTGCGATCCTTGTTGACGCTGTTCTTTGCACCGGCCCGCTCGAAACTGGCCTTGACGGCTGCGGCATCGCAGGGCTTGCCGTTCTGGAAACGCACATCGGGCCGCAACGTGAAGGTCCAGGTCTTCTGATCGGCAGACACCGACCAGCGCTCGGCCAGCAGCGGCGAGACTTCACCCGAGGGTTCGATGCGGGTCAACGTCTCGAAGACGTTGTAGAGCACGATCTCGGCAATGGCGGAGGCAGCCCCCGTGGTGGGGTCGAGACCGGGCGGCTCCAGCACCATCCCCAGCGTGAGGCTGCCATCCCGGGCCTTGCCCTGGGCGGCTCCGGCCAGCGACAGGCCACCGGCCAGACCCAGCGTGGTTCGTGCAAATTGGCGGCGTTTCATCGGCTCCTGCATCCTTGTCCGCGTGGAAACCACGCATCGTACCGCAAGCCGGCGATGCCCCGGGCCTTCCATCGGGTAATCGACAAGCGGAGGTGCTTACATTCTCACGATTTGGTGCGCGGGCGGAAACACCCGAGGGCCAGTCGGGGGATGTCAAACTCACCCCTGCGTGTCCTGCCGCCGGGGCCGCTTCTCCACGCTCTCGGACACGGCCAGCAGCACCAGCACGCAGCCCGAGCAGCCAAAGACGGACAGGGCGACTATCTCGTAGAAGGACAGGAACTCGTTCAGCCCGACACCATCCGGCGGCAGAACGCGTAGGATGACGGCCACGAGCAGCCAGGCTGCGCAGAAGGCACACAGAAAGGCACCAGCCTTCATCAACCGCTTGCGGGCGGGCGCGGAATCGGGGCCGGACAGTGCTTTCAACAGTTCCGGGAAAAAGGCTTCCACCACCATCAGGATAAACTGCATGCGCTGACCTCCGTGCGTCCTCTTGCACACCAGTGACGGCCAGTCTAACAGTGCCAGTGTGTCATCTGCCCAGATGACCTCGGCATGGCAGGGCTGCTGCTACATTCTTCGGGATGCGTGACGCCACCGCTCCTCATCCTGCCGCGCCGCCCTCTTGGCAGCCGCCCCTCACCCGCCATGAATGGGCGGTGCTGGGCAGCGCCTATCTCAGCCAGAGCGTGGCGCTGAGCTTCTTCTTCATCTCGCTCAGCACCATCCTGCGTGCGCAGGGCATGCCGCTGGACGAGCTGGGCTGGCTGTATGTGCTGGGGCTTCTGCCGGGGCTGAAGTTTCTGTGGGCGCCGCTGATGGACCGCTTCGGCTTTGGGCGGCACGGGCATTACGGCGTATGGCTGATGCTGATGCAGGCGTGCCTGATCGTCACGCTGGTGCTGATCTCCACGCTGACGGTGGAGGCCGGCAAACCGCTGCCGATGACCGGGTTGCTGCTGGGTTGCGTGGCCATGTCGGTCTTCACTGCCTGTCAGGACATGGCCGCCGATGGCCTGTCGTGCCGGCTGCTGGCGCCAAAGCAGCGAGGGCTTGGCAATGCACTGCAGATGGCCTGCGGCACGCTGGGCTTCATGGCCGGCGGCGGTGGCGTGCTCACACTGTATGAACACGTTGGCTGGCAGCCCGCCATCCTCAGCCTCATCTCGCTGAATGCCATCACGCTGCTGCTGATGCTGTTCTACAAGGAGCCACCGCACGCACGCCCGGCCCCGGTCAGCAGCGCGCAGGTGTCGGCCTACTGGCATGAGCTGAAGGCATTCTGGCGGCGCCCCGCCACCGGCTGGGCATGGTTCGTGCTGATCCTGACGATCCAGAGCGGGGTTTATCTGGCCTACAGCGTGCTGACGCCGATGCTGGTGGATGCCGGCTGGACGATGAGCCGCATCGGTCAGGTGGTGAACGTGTACGGCACGATCATCGGCATGGTGTCGATGCTGGGCCTGGGGCTGGTGATGAAACGCTGGTCGGCAGCCGTGGCGCTGCGTGTGATGCTGCCCGCACAGGTGCTGGCCGTGAGCGCGCTGGCCACACCGCTGATGCTGAAATCCGGCGACATCTGGATCATGATTGGCGTGGGCATCTACATGGCCATCTACATGCCGATGGGCGTGCTGATGGGCACGCTGATGATGAGCCGCGCTAGCGCGCATGCGCCGGCCACCGACTTTGCCATGCAGTACGGCATCTACCTGTGCGCCGGCTATGGCATGGGCGCCATCGGCCTGCCGCTGGCACAGCAGCTTGGCTATGACGCCGTGCTGATGCTGGGCCTGGCGCTGAATGTGCTGATGATGGGCGTGGTGCCGCTGCTGTGGCGGCGGGTGGGCATGCGAGGGTAAAACCGAGCGGACACCCACGATGTGAATACCACATCAAACAAAGTAGCCAGCCATCGTCTTTCGTCTGAAAGAACAGCCTTCAGCGTGCCGACGAAACGCCCTCTTCCCGAACCCAAATTTGTGTCCGGAAAAACGGGCCAAGATAACCCCGAACCTGGAGTTTCCTACCTCCTTCCTGCGGTGCAAGTCTTACCCGGTAGGTTTTTCCTTTTTGCGGATCAAGAATGGTACCTCCCTCCCAATAGGATTCACCTTCCGCTTGCTTGACGTTCTCAATGATCGTCATGCCCACCACTCTCTTGCCCCTCCGGTTGTCTTCACACAACTGACAAGTAACATTTTGTTTGGCAGGATCAAAAATCTTTTCGATTTTTCCCTCCAAAGAACCGTTCACCAAGGCAATTCGAACCAGCGACTTCGGTTCACCCGTCTCTTCATCAATGCTTTTCCACAACCCCACAGGGCCACTCTCCGCCTGAACCCCCGCCATGAAAAACACCGCAAACAAAAACGCAATTCCTTTAATCACTGACATTTCTACCACCCTTTGAGAATACGATAGGCGACGCCAGGCGCAACACGCATGACGACTTTCAGCAGTTTCGACTTACCGACATAGCATTCATCGACCTCGCGCTCTATAGCAGACAGTAGCGCCGTTGCCACCGCTTCCGGACTCATCTTTCCGGAACCTCGGCCAGAGGTCATGCGGGTTTCCACCAACGGCGGAAGTACCTCCTGAACCCTGATATGCGGCATGCTTTCCTCCACCTGATAGCGTAGCGATCGTGTGAAAGATCGCAGGGCTGCCTTGGTGGCACAGTAAACAGGCGAAGACTTCTTAGGTGCAAGAGCAAGCCCCGTTGTGACATTGACGATGGCAGCAGCTGGCTGCGAGGCCAGAACAGGCAACAACGCAGCGGAAAGCATGATGGGCGCCTCAAGATTGAGCGCAAGCTCCTGTCTTGTTTTCTCCTGAATCTCCTCGAAACCTGTCTTGGGAAAATCAACCAGGTTCTGGAGCGCTGCATTGTTGATGAGAACAGCAAGATCTGAATGCTCAGCACGAATCCACGAGACCAGTACGTCCCTGTCCTGCGCAACAGTGAGGTCACAGCGCTTAAAAAACACACCTGCATCCATGGGCGCCGCGGGCTCATTACGCGCACAGGTCACCACAACGGCCCCCCGATTCAGGAGCTGCCTGACAATCGCGGCACCTATGCCTTCCGTCCCGCCACTGACAAATACCTTCTTTCCTTTGATGTTCATGACTCAACTACTCTCTATGGGTCTGAATGATTCTTGCAACATGAGCAGATGAGCGGATGGCCGAACCAGCATGATCCCCGGGAGGGTAAGCTGATGCCCCTGCGAAATAGATGTCCCTCTCAGGGTCATAATTCATGATGCTCGGCGTTCCAGCAGGAACAATCCACGGTGTAACACGAGGAAGAAACTGATGCCTCGCCATGAAACCGGAAGGACTAATGAATCGATGCGATTGAATCGCTGATCGAACCCCTGGAATGAGCTTGTCAATATTCCTGAATACATACTCGGTCATCTGCTGTTGCACGTGATGTACGTCCTCATGGCCCTTGGGGGCATAAAAGTAGACATTGGCTGTTCTGGCCGCAGATTGGACACCAAGATCACTACAAAACAAGTGAAATCCGAAATCCTCGGGCAAGCTGCCGTCATAGATGGATCCAAACCAGTCAGAGATTCCCGGTGGATAGTAGACATGCGTGTGAACCCCCTTGGGAAACTCAAACGCTCCATCAAGACGCAACCAGAGCATGCTGATAGACAAACCTGACTCAAACGCACCAGCCTCATCCGAGGGTGATAACGTCGTCACGAGGTGTCGAGCACGGCATGACCCCTGGGTCGTGTCCACCTGATGCTCTTGCCTTCCTGTCTTCCTGCTTCCGAGGAAAGTTGTGTTCAACTTGAGCTGCCCACCAAGCTGCTCAAACCGTTCGGCAAGCGCATTCGCAAAACGCTGTGGGCCGCCAACTGGCGTAACCGGCTTGGAATATCCATACTTGAACTGGAACTCATGATCCAATGCGTCCAAGCGGAACCTGTCAGGAGAAACCCCCATCAGATACGACGGGAGCATCAGAAGATCGGCAGATGCCCCACTGACTCCTTGCCGCTCCAAGTGTTCGGCAAGATAGGGACTACCCATGTAACGTCGAGCACGAGCCGAGCGCTGCCCAAGGACATGCCGGATGAGCGCTGACGCGTGTGGAAGCATTTGCAGGATGGTCCTTGCATCAGGAGGAAGACAGTAAAACTTTTTGCCGTACAAGACTCTGGTGCATGCCTCTTCAAACAAAAACTCAACCCCCAGCTCCTGCATATCCTTTCGTATGCCTGAGCCAAAATCATTGCAGGCAATGACGTACTCAAGACCATCTTCAACGACCGTACCACACAACCCTCCTGCACGAGCTAGCCTTTCGATGACAAGCACGGACAGACCTGCCTGTCGCAAACGGATGCCCGTGGAAAGCCCCCCAAGCCCCGCGCCGATAATGACGGCATCAAATACCCGGTCGGCAACAGTCATCGACGCAACCCAAAACGATTCCGAACATGCGCGGCAGTTCTTAGCGCAAGCGCGTACAGAGTCAGCGTTGGATTCACAGAGCTCCCTGTGACATACAAGGACGCTCCACCAACATAGACATTATCAAGGCCATGAACCTTGCCCCAGGGGTCGGTTACCGATTGCCCAGGATCCGTTCCCATCCGCATGGTCCCTTGAAGATGTGCTTCGAAGGGCGTAGGATTAAAATGGACAGATGAGATTCCAGCGCTCCTGAACACGTTCGTCATGACATCTCTAGCATGACGATCAACCGCAAGATCATTCTCATGCCAGCTATATTCAATCCTTGCCTGAGGCATGCCATGCGCATCCTTCAGACTTTTTGAAAGGGAAACACGGTTTCCGTATACCGGCATGGTCTCGCCAAAGCTCACCATGTAAATGCCATTGTTATATTTTCGCATGGCATCTTTTAGCTGCGCCCCCCAAAGATCGCGATACGGATCAACGGCAAGAACCCCCGCCCCAGACCCCTGCAGGGATTCGAGGACAAATCCTCCCACGTGGGAATCAGAACCACTGGACTGAACATGATCCAAGGAGATGACATTACCCATGTTGTATCCAATCGAAGTATTTAGACATCGATCCGATATGCCTGCCCCGACAGTTCCTATATGTCCAAAAAGATGACGACCAACCAGATTACGTCGATTACCGAGCCCTGACGGAGAAAAAGCACTGGCAGAATTGAGAAATAGCCTTGGCGTTTCGATCGGGTTGTTGCATACAAAAAACAAGCGCCCCCGAATTTTTCTGCGCCTACCATCTTTCAAATCAACATACTCCAGACCATTGACGAGCGAATGATGGCGATCCTGGATCAGCCGAATGACCTCGGCCTGGGAAACAAGCTCAACCTGTCGTGACTGGAGCAGCGGTTTGAAGACCGCACTATCCGCCTGAAACTTGGCATCTATCCGGCAAGATGAACGACAGAACCCGCAATGCAGGCACGTATTCCGCTGGCCACGGGTTAGCGACGCAACGGCGACCGGCCCAGGACCACTCCGCAACCCTGATTTGGCCATGCCCTCCTGCAGCACGGCACTTGATGGGTATGCATCAAAAGGCGGAAACGGAAACTCCTGTTGCCGCTGATCATGCCAGACCGATGGAGCCCCTGCCACGCCGAGCTGATCCTCTGCGTTCTGATAATAAGTTTCAATATCTTCATAGCTGAAGGGCCAATCCTCGAGAGCAGCCCCATGCACCATGCCGTATGTGCTTTTCATGCGGAAGTCATGACGATGGAACCTCAGACAGACATTAGTCCACACGAGAGACCCACCGCCAACACCAAAGCCAAAATTGGGAGCCCCTGTGAACGCATTACCCTCCACTTCGTACTGACGAGATGGCCAAACGCGGTTCCACATGTCAAGCTCGTTCTCCTTGAACTCCTTTAAGTGATTCTGGTAGTGAGCGCCCTTCTCCAGAACCAAGATGCGAAGACCGAGACCGGACAGCTCCCGAGCAAAAACGGACCCGGCGATACCAGCCCCGACAATTACCACGTCATAAGAAGCTATTCCTCCGTCACGATAGTTTGACAGCTCACCGCTCCCATTCAGTTCAGAGATGCTTTCAGTCATTGAGCTATCCTCCCGATCAAATTAAGCAAGACATGTTAATGGGATCGGGAAACCCTCCCCGATCTATGCTCGGCCCGGGCAACCCCAGATCGGAAAATCCCTCTTCCTGAGCGTAATAGTGCAGAACTGTCAACGCACGAACTGCCAGCCACAAGGGAACCAGTTCCTGACTCGAGGAGATGACCCCGGCAAGCTTTTGAAGCGAACTTGGATCAAGCCTGTCTAATGACCTTCCAAACTGCTGCTCTGCAAGCAACGCTATGTTATCCAGACCGGACTTCACCAACCGAACCTCTTCCTCCGGCAAAAGCCCCAAGCCAGTCGCAACATACGCACCCGCGCCAAGATCACGCGCAGAAGGCGTGGTGTCTTCCGGAATGATGGCTGCGGCGAGTGCAGCCAACGTAACCATCTGAGACGGTGAAAATTCCGATTCTGCTTGTGAGCCGTCCGGATCTTTCAAGGTTGACTGAAAGCCACTGGACGCCGGACCGACGCCATAAACAAGTCGACGAATCTCTGCTGCATAAGCAGATCCCTGGCTGACCAGCCCTCCGCCCAACGCAGATAGGGTGAGCAAAAATGAACGACGTGTCGCCATCAAACAGCACTCCTTTCTTCCTGACCTCTGCCCTTGTAAAGCTCCTTTGCCCTGACTCGTTGCATCTTTCCACTGGGCGTTTGCGGAAGTACTTTCAATGGCAGAGCAACAACATCATCAAGCTGAACGCCAGCATGCTCCAGAACGGTAGCCATAATTCGTTCCTTGCGATCATGATCCTGCAACCGGAGGGAATCCCTACGTTCGTACAGGAAAACGATTCGTTGAATATCTGAATCATCCTGTATGCCAACGCAGACGCACCGTGATATCTCGTCAACCGTTTCACGGACCAAAGCCTCGATGTCGTAAGGGAATCGATTCTCACCATTGATGATGAACATCTCGTCCAACCTTCCCTGAATTACAAGCCGACCGTCAATCACGACACCCGTGTCCTTGGTTCCGTAAAACCCGTCCTCATCAACAATGCTCCGAACCTCACCGTCGATCAATGCAGTGGTCGCAACGGAAGGGCCTCGTATCTTTATCTCCCGAGACGGCGCATCCATCTTAAGGTCAAAGCCATCGAGAAGATGACCGCATGTCACATAACGCCTTCCATCCACATCGACCACACGATATCCGCCTCCCGGGCGCTCCATGGAAACAGCAAGTGTGGCCTCAGCGAGGCCGTAACAGGGAGACAGGACTCCTGCAGCCAGTCCAAGGGGACTTGCGAGCTCTTCAAACCTACTCAGTGTGTCCACCCGAACGGGCTCGGCGCCAACGCCAAACCATTTCATGGACTTGAGCGAAGGCTTCGCGACGGCAACCTCTAAACGCCGATTTATCAGATCGTATGCAAAATTCGGCATGCTGCAAATCGTCGCGTGATGAGATTCGATCAACTCCAAAAAGCGAAGTGGCCGACGAACAAAGGCATGTGGCGGCATGAGAACCAGTGAGTTCTGGTTCATCAGGGAAGTCAGAAACTTGCCAATTAGCCCCATGTCATGATAAAGAGGCAACCAGCTTATCAGAACATCACTTTCTGGCGATATTTCAAGATGAGAAATTATTGCATCGATGTTGGCAAAAACATTCCCGTAAGTTACCCGGATACCTTTGGGAGACCTGGTACTTCCCGATGTGTACTGAATGAACGCAATATCATCCGCGTGTGCACAGACGCGTTCCGGAACGGCATCAGAACTTTCAAGGGCCGCAGACACCAGATCCTCCACAAAAATGACACGGCAGTCCGCCTTGCTTGCCGTCATTACTGGCAGCGCATGTCGAGATTCCGCTCTGCTACAGATATAGCGATCGAAACACGGAAAAATGCTTTCAAGACGATTCTGATACGTGGCTGCATTTGCCATGGCGTGCCTAGGGGGAAGCGGAACGGGAGTTGCTCCCAACCAAATCATCCCAAGCCATAAGGCAGGAAAGTGTCGTGAAGAAGTCGCACATAGCGGGACGAGATCGCCTCGTCCCACGCCATTTTTCTGCAGCGCAGCCGCCATGCAGCCAGCCTGTTCGTAAAGATCTGCATACGATTGATGAGTGGCCACGCCATCTGCCTCGTCGTAGATCCACACCCCCCGATCATGAACAGACGGAGCCACAGTCCAGAAGCGATCAAGACGGTTCATGACACTCCCTGAGCCTGCATGGCTTCCTGAACCATTGACTTCAGATCGGCAACTGTGCTGATACTTGTCGCGTCATCCAACGTAATGATCAAGTTGAACTCATCCTCAATAGCCCCCATCAACTCCACCATCTTGATGGAATCAAATCCAAGATCTTCCACAAGCCTGCTTTCGTTCTCAACCTTGCGACGCACACCAGGAACGTCCTCTATCAACCGGACAACTCGATCATGCAGCATGTTCATCCTCTTCTCTGTTAACCGTTTCGTAAAAATCCCTGTAATGCCGGCGAAACACCTCGACTGCAACCTTCAGGTCATCCCAGCCATGAGTGGCGATATAGCTTGTTCTGAAGCCGGAAGATGACTCAGGAACTGCGGGTGGCCCCACTGGATTGACATAAACCCCTTCATCCATGAAACGCTTGTAGGCAGACAAAGCGAGCGTATAGTTCCCCAGAATTACCGGAACAATCTGCGACCCATGATAAGGAGCATCATAGCCAATAGCCTGCAACTCCAGTGCCATGAATTTCGCACGATCAAGAGGAGCCTGCCTCCTCTCCGGCTCCTTCCGGATAATGTCAAGCGAAGCAAGAACCGTAGCAACGACAGAGGGAGGAAGGCTGGCCGAAAAAATGTGGCCTCCAGCGTTGTGTTTTATATAGTCAATCAGATCTGCGCTTCCCGCCACAAACCCTCCTAAACCTGCAAACGCCTTGCTGAAGGTTCCCATGACGATGTCAACTCGGTCTTCGACCCCCTGAAGCTCAGCGATTCCTCGTCCATGACAACCGAAAACACCTACTGCATGCGATTCATCAACAAATACACGTGCATCATGAGCTGATGCGAGTCCAACAAGCGTTTGAAGATCCGCAATGGTCCCCTCCATGCTGAACACCGAATCCGTGATGATCATGCGCTTTCGCCCTTTCGTTCGCGCCAAGAGGCGTTCGAGATGAGCCATATCAGCATGTCGGTATATCACACAATCAGCACCGGAAAGACGAACTCCATCAAAAAGACTTCGATGATTTCGCGCATCCATGAGAACAACATCCCCCCGCCCGCAGAGCGCAGAAATCGCAGCAAGATTGGTCTGATACCCCGTGCTGCAAAGAGCTACAGCTTCTCTTCCGGAGAAGATCGCCAACTCTTCTTCAAGCTGTTTATGAATGTCCAGTGTTCCATTCAGCAATGGAGATCCTGAGCATCCACTGCCATATCTATGCAAAGCATCTACCGCCGCCGAGATGACTCGCGGATCGTCCGCCAGGCCCAAATAGGAATTGGTTCCCAGCAAGACACGTTCACGCGAATCTGAAAATGTGACAACAGATCTCTGAGCCGAATTGAACTCTGGGTAAAGTCCATAAATTCCGGAGAGGCGCATGCTGCTTGATCGGTTGTAGCTCCCCACCCGATCAAGTATGTCGGACGCTCCAAACGGATTCTGGTCTCTCTTCACGCGCTGCTCGAACGCCAGCATGTCATGAACACGAGTCCCGATTTTCCCAGCGGTAGCGTGCAGTGAAGTGTCTGGCAGATTGATGGAATCCGTTACAAGTCGCGCGAGCGTTCTACCGTATCTCTTGTCAATTCTGTGCCGAATGAAGTACGCGAGTGGAACCACCTCCGCCCCAAGCGTCAGCTTGGGCGTATAGTTTGTAATCCCGAGCTCCATCTTCGACTTCCCCAATTCGATGGCCCTTTGCAGAGAAATCAAGGTGGCAGCTCTGTACAGATTTGCCTGCCGATAATGCTCGAAGCTGTAGTCGACGCCCCAGTCCAGAACGATATAGTCGTCACCGCCAATCATGTTCAGCATGAAGGCAATCATCCTGCCTGCATGGAAGAATGTGATGACCTCACACTGGTCAGCAAGCTTGTCCGAACAGGCATCGAAGAACCTCTGGTCAAGCTTCTCTCGTGTATAGTCCTTGGCCTTCTTGTTGACGTTATCCCACAGTCTGGAAAGATCTCCCGTCATTGACCTGAAATCATCGACAATCTTCCACTCAACGTCGAACCTTTCTTGTATTTTCAGGCTATTCCGGAACTTCAGCCGTGTCTTGCTGTTGATGTCAGCAAGATAATCTTCAAACCTCCTCCACTTTACGGGAAGCAGGGTGTTCGGAAACCCGATCGACGGGCTGTATCCCAGCACGGCGAGAGCCGAAAGATAGCTTTCATAAGAAGACTCCGGAACATCACGAACGAGAACAAAATCGGCTTCTTCCTTGTCCGCGATCTCTTGCAGCTCCTTGTCTATGGCAGGAAGCACACAGGACAAATCCGCCCCCTCGGCAATCGCGACTCCTTCCCCGATCATTGTGAAGTACCCCACCTCGACAATACGAAAGGACATGAACCCGGGAATCCAGCGCTTTATGGTCGAACGGGCACTTGCAGGCAGAGTCGTATCGAATGTCGAGAAATCTGTTTCGCTGACAAAGACATTGGCCTGCGCAAGGACGTTTCCATCCTGATCGGTCACGCGCAGATAGTATGTCCCGATGTTATTTATTTCAGATGACTCAAGCGCATCAAGAAACTCGCGTTTCATTGGAGTTGGAATGGGAAGAGCTTCATTCCAGTCATCTGGAAGCTCGTTTACACTTCTGTAGGATCTAACCCTCAAACCACCCTGATTCACATACTTCAATTCGAATTTACCAGCAAGAAAATTAAGAGAGACGAGCTGACCCCAACGCCAATAAGCTGTGCCGCAAGCCATGACCTATATAGCGTGATTTGAGCCAGTACAACTTCCGGTACACCACGATGCCCCAAGACCTTCTCATGGAAAGCGCAAAGGAACATGCAAACTGCCCTGATTTTTCAATCCTGATTTTGATCGGAGCTCCCGGTTTCTTGGCAAATCCATCGCGACAAGATGGATGACCTTTCTGTAGTCTATGAAGCCCTCTCTTCGATGTCAAATATATCGACAATAAAAAAAAATTATTAAATTACACACAAATTAAAATATTTACGCGATCATTACATATAATGACAATTCGCAAGAGTATTTCCGCATAGTTAACTTTTAGTTAGCCGGTTGGCCGCGTCCACGCGCACCCGACTGATCACCTCACGGCTGTACTTGGCCACCACATGGATGCGCTATACCCCGGACTTGCGCGATGAGCCAAAATTATTGGTGTGACGGGTAACTGTCCAAACGGCAATGCCTGCCAGCCAGATTGCCGACAACCGACCGCCCGATACGCCCAGGAACTGGTGCCATCAGCCCGGCGCAGTCTTTCAGAACGGAGCCGGAACTGCTAGTATGACAATATTGTCATACAAACCTCTCGCGGCATCCGTCATGGGTATCTCACTGCGCCTGTCTGCCGAAGAAGAAGCGCTGCTCGAACGAGCTGCCAGCCAGTTGCGGCTCAGCAAATCGGAGTTCGTCCGTCGCAGCATCACCAGTTATGCCGCCAGCGTCATTCCGGCCGAGCAGCGTGCGGCCGAAATAGATGCCCTTTACATCGGCCAGGGCGGTGGGCTGCGCGATCCGTCGGAAGTCGACAATCCGCAAAAACGGGCCGTCCTGCAACGCCTGCGCAAGAAGCATGGATACGCTGGTTGATACCGGGTTTCTGGTGGCGCTGTTCAACGACTGCGACCGCAATCACCCCAGTGCCCGACAGATGCTGGCGGAACTTCAGGGCGCACGCCTGTACACCGTATGGGAAGTGCTGACCGAAGCCTGCCATCTGCTCGACCATCAAGGCACCTGCAACCTGCTTCGGTGGACTGCGGCCGGCCGGCTGCATGCCATGAACAGCGATGTTGCGCAGATTCCCGACATGCTTTCCTTCATCGAGAAGTATCGGGATGGTGGCGCCGATCTGGCCGATGTTGCCCTGGTTTTTGCTGCCGACCGCCTGGGTATCCACAGCATTCTGACCGTCGACCGGCGGGATTTTGACCGTTACCGCACGCCACGCGGCAAGCGCATGAAAAGGCTCTGGGTGAAAGATCATTGAGCCCAACCCCATGCTCTTGACAACTGTCAGGAATCGTTTCGCAAGGGCTTCGGTAAAATCCCCAGTACCCCCTCGTTTGCGCTTCCGTGCAGGTCTTGCCGGTGGCAGCGAGGTGTTGCGCGTTTCGGAGCCGCTGGCGCCCCCATGTCCAGAGGCGGGGTTCAAACCCCCAACCATCGGAACTGCCAGCAGGGCTGGCTGTCCGGCCGACGCGCAGATCCGGGCTGTCACGGCAGCCTTTCTCACATCCCTTGCAAGGATTGGGCACCATGGAATTCGACATCCTCATCAGTGGCGCGGGCCCGGCGGGCCTGTGTCTGGCGCGGGCGCTGGCCGATACCGGACTGAAGATCGGTCTGGTGGAACAACAGTCGAAGGAGGCGCTGGAAAATGCGGCCTTCGATGGGCGCGAGATTGCGCTGACGCAGCCTTCTGCCGAGATGGTCCGCTCGCTGGGGTTGTGGGATCGCATCCGCGACATGGATGCGGCAGCGCTGTCGCCGCTGCGGGATGCGCGGGTGTTCAATGGCAGCAATCCCTTCTCGATGCTGATCGGGCATTCGCTGACGCAACGCAGCGAGCTGGGCTGGCTGGTGTCGAACCACCTGATCCGCCGCGCTGCCTATGCGGAGGTGCAGGCAGCCATCGAACGTGGCGCCGACATCACGCTGCTGACCGGCACGCCCTCCACACGGGTGCAGTGCGATTCGGAAGGCGGCGTGCTGACGCTGGCCGATGGCAGCACGCATTCGGCGCGACTGCTGGTGGCGGCCGACAGCCGTTTTTCGGCCACGCGGCGTGCGGTGGGCATTGGTGCCAGCCAGCATGATTTTGGCCGGTCGATGCTGGTGTGCCAGATGACGCACGATGTGCCGCATGAGCATGTGGCGTGGGAATGGTTCGATTACGGGCAGACACTGGCGCTGCTGCCGATGAACGACGATCCGAAGACCGGCGAGCATCGTGCCTCGACGGTGCTGACGCTGCCGCACCAGAAGATCGAACCGCTGCTGAAGATGGACGAGGCAGCATTTGGCGAGGAGATGGCGCGCCGCTATCACGGCCGGCTGGGCAGCATGCGGCTGACCAGCACGCGGCACATCTATCCGCTGGTGGGCGTGATGCCGCACCGTCTGGTGGCGCAGCGCTTTGCCTGCGTGGGCGATGCCGCCGTGGGCATGCACCCCGTCACCGCGCATGGTTTCAATTTCGGGCTGCTGAGCGTGGACACGCTGTCGAAGGA
>JAUNHU010000020.1:26234-32472 GCA_030523825.1 Lautropia sp.
TCGTGTCAGTGACAGTCGTGCGATTTCTCGCCGCCGCATTTGCCGCAGCCGGGGCAAGGGCTGTCGGAATGCTTCTTGAGGAAGAATTTGCGCACGACGTAGACGAGTGCCACGGCAAAGATGATGGCGACGACGATTTCCTGAGTCATTACAGTACCCTCGACAGAACCTGATAGACGATCATGGCAAGCACGTAGGCCACGGCCAGCAGGCCGCCGGTGATCAGCCAGGTGGTTTTGGCGGAGTTGGTTTCGCGCCGGATGACAGCCACAGTGGCGAGACACATGGGCGCGTAAACGTACCAGGTGAGGAAGGCAAAGGCGGTGGGCAGCCCCCAGTCTGCCGCCACGATGGGCGACATGGCACTGGTGATGGCTTCCTCGGAGTTGGCACCCACGGCATAGACCGTACCCAGTGCGGCCACCACCACCTCACGGGCGGCAAGGCCGGGCACCATCGCAATGCACATCTGCCAGGTAAAGCCCAGCGGTGCAAAGATGGGCTGGATGAGATGCCCCAGCATGCCGGCAAAGCTGTAGTCGATGGCGGCTCCCGCAGCACCTTCCGGCGCGGCCGGGAAACTGACCAACCCCCACAGCACGATGCTGAGCGCAAAGATGACGGTACCGGCACGCACCAGGAATGCCTTGACGCGATCCCAGAGGCTGTGGGCGATGTGCCGGAAATTGGGCATGCGGTAGGTGGGCAGCTCCATGAGCAGCGGGAATTGCCGCACGTTGCCCTGCCCGCGGGCAAAACGCTTCAGCAGCCATGCGGTGAGCCCGGCGGAGACGATGCCCGCCACATAGAGACCAAAGAGCGTGAGGCCCTGCAGGTTGAAAATGCCACCAACGGCACGGTCGGGAATGATGGCACCGATGATGAGTGCGTAGACGGGCAGGCGCGCCGAACAGGTGAGCATGGGCGCGATGGCGATGGTGACGAGGCGCTCGCGCGGGTCCTGAATGGTGCGCGCCGACATCACGCCGGGCACGGCGCAGGCAAAGCTGGACAACAGCGGAATGAAAGCCCGGCCCGACAGGCCGGATTTGGCCATGACGTTGTCGAGCAGGAAGGCCGCGCGCGGCAGATAACCGGAATCTTCGAGCAACAGGATGAAGGCAAAGAGAATGGCAATCTGCGGCAGGAAGACGAGCACGCCGCCCATGCCGGCAATGACACCGTTGACGATGAGATCCTGCAGGAGGCCAGCCGGCATGACGGTTGTGACCCATTCGCCAAGTGTGGCAAAGCCGTCTTCGATGAGGGTCATGACGGGCTCGGCCCACGCATACACCGCCTGAAAGACCAGCAGCAGAATGCCCATCAGCAGCGCCATGCCCCAGACCGGATGCAGCACGAAATCGTCGATCCGCCGGTGCCAGCCAGGCAGGGTCAGCTCGGTCTTGACAACCTGGCGGAGAATGTCTTCGACCTGGTCATAAAGCGCCTTGCTGTCGAGTTCTTCCAGCTTGCGCTCGGCCATGTCGGGAGAGATGTGGATCTTCTGGTTGTGACGCGGCAGCTTGCCCACGGCCTGACGCACGCCGAGCATGCCGCGCGCGCTGATGGCCACGGTTTCAAAGACCGGCGCATCGATCAGACGGCTGAGTTTTTCCACGTCGATCTGCAGGCCCCGCGAGCGCGCCACATCGCTGAGGTTGAGCGAGATGATCATTGGCAGACCGATTGTCTTTAGCTCAAGCATCATGCGCAAGGTCATGCGCAGATTGGTGGCATCGGCCACGGCGATGATGGCATCGGGCTGCTCGCCGAGCTTGCCGAGGATCACGTCACGAACCACCTGCTCATCGGGGCTGGTGGTGCGCAGGCTGTAGGTGCCGGGCAGGTCGATGATGCGGATGTTGGCGTCATCGAGATAGCGGCCTTCACGGCGATCGACAGTGACACCGGGATAATTGGCAACGCGGGCATTGGCGCCGGTAAGGCCGTTGAACAGCACGGTCTTGCCGCAATTGGGCGCGCCGATCAGGGCATAGTGGCTGATGGTGGTGGCACTCATTTTGCTCCCTCCACCCGGCAGAGGATCTTGGCGGCTTCGGGCTCGCGCACGGCAAATTGCGACTGGTTGCCGAGGCGCACGGCATACGGCCCCTTGCCGAAGATGCCGGTGGCAATGACCATCAACGCCACGCCATCGGAAAAGCCGAGATCGGCAAGGCGGCGGGTGACAACAGGATCGAGATCGCCAAATGCCTCATTCGGCACGATGGAATGAATGTGGGCGACAGCGCCCTTGGCGAGTTTTGCAAGTGGAATGGTCGACATCTTCGTTCTTCTTCTCAGGGCAAGAATCAACAGATACGACTGGGTCCGCGATGGCGGTGATCGGGAGATCGGCACCCGGGGCTTGCGTGCCCCTGCGGCAAGGCCGGGATGCACGACAGGTCTGGCGAGTGATCAGGCGGTCACTTTCCGCAAAAGCAGTCTCCTTGGCGTGACGGGCTACAGCCGATAACGCGATGCGTCACGATTTCATGTTAATTATCGTTGAGCATCTCACTGTTGATATGCGTCAACCGAGTGGAATGCGGGGGATTTGCGAGGCGCAAACGAGAAATGCACGTATCTGGAACAACATTGGATGGCCCTGCCCTGGGGTGCTTTTCATAGCCTGCCTGGCCCACCTGTCGCTGCTTTGCTGTTGTTGCTGTTGAGGTTGCCGCAGCAGCTACCGTTGCCGTTGCCGTTGCCGGTGTCGTTGCCGCCACGACGATGATGACGGCTTTTCATGTGAAAAGGGCCTGCCATCCGTTTCCGGATGGGCAGGCCCTGCAGGGTTTGCGGCCATGATTCATGCGGGCGGGCACCCCGTGCTGGCCGGGGCGCCGCCTCGCCCTGGTCAGGGCAGCTCGCCGCGCTTGCGCTTGTCGAGGAAGTCGCGGGTTTCGCGGATGACCACGCCCGAAAGCAGCAGCAACGCGATCAGGTTGGGAATGGCCATCATGCCGTTGAAGGCATCGGAGGCCGACCAGACGAGGTCGAGGCTTGCACCGGCACCAGCCAGTACCGACAGCGTGTAGATGGCACGGTAGATGGGCACGAAGCGCTCGCCTGCCAGGTAGGAGGCGCATTTCTCGCCGTAATAGCACCAGCCGAGGATGGTGGAGTAGGCGAAGAAGATGAGGCCGAAGGTGACGAGCCAGCCACCGGGGCCGGGCAGCAGCAGGTTGAAGGTTTCGGTGGTAAGGGCTGCGCCGGTCTTGCCGTCGGTGTACATGCCACCGATGACGATGACGAGGCCGGTGATGCTGCAGACCACGATGGTGTCGAGGAAGGTGCCGGTCATGGACACCAGCGCCTGACGCGCGGGGTGATCGGTCTTGGCAGCAGCAGCGGCAATCGGGGCCGAGCCCATGCCGGATTCATTGGAGAAAACGCCGCGTGCCACCCCGTAGCGAATGGCCGTGCCGATGGCTCCCCCCACGACGGCGTCGATGCCAAAGGCGGATTTGAGGATGATCTCGATGGCCGGGATGACCTTGTCGACGTGCAGCAGGATGATGGCGAGACCACCCACGACATAGACGATGGCCATCAGCGGCACGATGAAGGACGACGCCTTGGCAATGCTCTGGATGCCACCGAAGATGACGACGGCGGTGAAGATGGTGAGGACAGCGCCGGTGATCCAGGGATTGACACCGAAGCTGGTTTCGATGGCGTGGGCCACCGAGTTGGACTGCACCGAGCTGCCGATGCCGAAGGAGGCGATGGTGCCGAACAGGGCAAACAGGATGGCGAGCCATTTCATGTTGAGGCCGCGCTCGATGTAGTACATGGGGCCGCCGCTCATCTCGCCCTTGTCGTTGACGACGCGGTATTTGACGGCGAGCACGCCCTCGGCGTACTTGGTTGCCATGCCGAAGAAGGCCGACATCCACATCCAGAAGACGGCGCCGGGGCCGCCCGACACGATGGCGGTGGCCACGCCGGCAATGTTGCCGGTGCCGATGGTGGCGGAAAGCGCGGTCATCAGGGCACCGAAATGCGAGATGTCACCCTCGTGGTCGTCCTGGTTGCCCCTGGCGGGCCAGAATGCCTGCTTGAGGGCCAGTGGCAGCAGCGTGACCTGCAGGAACAGCAGGCGCACGGTGAAGTAGATGCCGGTGCCGACCAGCAGCGTGAGGAGCGGCGCCCCCCAGACATAGCCGCCCAGTTCATCAAAAAATGTCTTCAACGCATCCATTGAATTTTTATCTCCGAAAACAGATGATGCGGATATTGGACAGGACGGCAGGTTCGGCCCAAGCGCACTCGGGGAGAGTGCACATGTCTTGCCGATATGTCTTGTCGTCAAGCCTCCCTGAACCCGCCCTGCGTGCCACGAAGCCAACAGCCGGCAGTCCCGCTCGCTCATGATCGTCGGGAGCGAGGCAGCGGCGCCACTCCGACCCCATCAGCCGGATCGGGCCGTGCGCACACTGCCACGGGAAGCGGGGCAGAGAATTGTGAAGCAGTTCAAAAGTTTATTCTGTTTTGCAAATGCCGTTCGGGCCGGGGCAGGCAGGAATAACCCGGATAGAGCGAGGCATGAACTCGTTCGTGCCCGCGGGACACGCAGCACCGCGAGGCTGCCCCCGAGGGGACGAATCAGTTCATGACCCGCTCCAGAGGGAGGTAAAGACCAGACGCGGAGTGCCTGATACCGGGGTCGGCACTCTGGTACCCGGAGCCTGGTTGCCGGCCCCCGGGTGTCGGCACACGGGGGTCAGGAAAGCGCCTCGCGCCGGCTGCGCCAGTCGCGGTAGAGCAGCCAGCCCCCGGCAGCAGCCAGCAGCGCAAGCCCATACCAGGTGAGCGCGTAGACGGTGTGGTTGTTGGCAAAGGAGACAACGGTGAGCCCCGGCATGGGCCAGCTCACCCGCTGCGTGCCCAGCCAGTGGTGGATGGCGATCTCGTCACCCTGCGCGGGCGGCGGGTTCCATGACGGGGAGTCGGTGGCGGGGGCATCGGCCCCGGTGAGTGCCACCGGCGTGGTGATGAGATCGACGAAATACGGTGCGGTGCGCGCAGCTTCCAGCCCGCGTGACTGGGCCAATGCCTGCGTGTCACGCGAATACCAGCGATCGGCTGCCGGGTCATTGCTGCGCAGGAAGGCACCGCCGGGCTCGGGCATGCGCATCAGGCCGATGACATCGACGAGGCCCTCGGGCGCTGCATCCCGACGTTTTTCGGGGGCTCGGCGATCTGGCGGCACGAAGCCCCGGTTGATGAAGACGATGCCGTGCTGCGCGGTTTCGAGCGGGGTGAGCACCCAGTGCCCTGCCCCCAGCACCGACGACGCCTGCACGAGGGCTTCCTTGTCGTAATGCAGCTTTCCGCGCAGGCGCACGACGCGGTATTCGTCGCGGTCGCGGGAGATGGCCTGCCAGTCCTCGATGGGCGGCCCGTCGGTGGCCGGGGCGTGGATGCGGGCATCGACCCGTTCGATCAGGTCGAGCTTCCAGGCCCGACGCTGCACCTGCCAGGTGCCCAGCGACACGAACACCACGAAAAAGCCGAGGATGAGCGCGGCGAGCAGCACCGTGGCAAACGGCGAACGTGGCTTGCGCGGCTTGTCGTCGTACTCGTCGTCGAAGGTGTCTGGGGCAGGCGTGGGCATGGGGAACGATTAAACGGGGTTGTGATGCACTGGCTTTGATTATGACCCGCGTGCGTATCCCCTGTCGGGTACACGGGAATTTTCGGACATAAAAAAACCGCCCACGGGGGGCGGTTTCGGGGGCATGAAAACCATGCCCCGCGATGCGATCAGCCGCTGAGAATCAGGGCCGGATGCGCAGCATGTGCTCGGACATCGGCATCAGGTTTTCGTTCATGTGGAACATGACCCACAGCGAACCCACGACGGCGATGGACAGCAGGATGAGGGTGAAGATGAAGGCCAGCATGATCCAGCCGCCCTGCGACTTGCTGTTCATGTGCAGGAAGTAGACGACATGCACCACCATCTGCGCGGCGCCCAGGCCCAGAATCCACAGAGCGGCCGTGGTGCGGTCCTCGAAGAAGCCCCCCATCGTGAGGACGAAGGGGATGACGGTGAGGATGACGGCCAGGACGAAGCCGACGTGGTAGTCCTTCTTGGTGAAGTGGAAATCTTCCTCGCCATGATGACCGTGGTCGCCGTGGTGAGCTTCACCATGATGGTCGTGAGGATGGTGTGCGCTCATTGCATGCTCCCGATCAGATAGACGAAGGAAAAGACCCAGATCCA
>JAUNHU010000154.1 GCA_030523825.1 Lautropia sp.
TGCCGCCGAACACGAACAGCACGCCGGGCAGGGCGGGCACGACGGTGCCGATGACGCCGATGATGATGAGGGTGGCGGACAGCAGCCAGAGGGTGACGGTGAGGGTGGTGGCAGCCATGAGACTCGCAGGGGAATGGGGTGGAAAACGAGGGGTCAGGCGCTGGCGGGCGCTGCCTGGCGGACTTCGCGGGTGTCGAAGTCCTGCTCCCAGGTGCCGGGGCTGAGGTCGGTCTTCACGGACACGCGCCGGTCAAAGACGAACAGTTCGCCGTCCCAGTGTTTGCCGCCGGTCAGCTCGAAGTAGTCGAGCACGCCTCCGTCGAGCTGGACGACGTTGTCGTAGCCGTTGGCGGCCATCCAGAGCGCGGCCTTTTCGCAGCGGATGCCGCCGGTGCAGTAGGTGACGACGCGCTTGCCGGCAAGCCGGGGCCGGTGTTCTTCGAGTGCGGCCGGCAGTTCGGTGAACTTGCGGATGTGCGGGTTGATGGCGTTCCTGAAGTGGCCGACCTGCACCTCGAAGTCGTTGCGGGTGTCGATGATGGCGATGTCGCGGCCATCGTCGTCATGGCCCTCGTCCAGCCAGCGGGCGAGCGTCTCGGGCGAGACGGTGGCGGCGCGGCCGTCGGCCGGGCGGATGCCGGGCTGGCGGAAGGTGATGGTTTCCTTCTTGATCTTGACGAGGAAGCGGTTGAAGCTCTGCTCGTCCGAGAAGCTTTCCTTGATGTGCATGCTGGCCAGTGCGGGGATGCCCTTCAGGAATGCGGCAAACTGGCGCGCCTGTTCGACCGGGCCGCTGACCATCAGGTTGAGCCCTTCGGGGGTGAGCAGGATGGTGCCGCGCATGTTGCAGCGGCGGCCTTCTTCCAGGATGCGGGCACGCAGCTCGGGCAGTGCGTCGAGGTCGGCAAACTGGTAGGCGGCAAGATTCAGGAACGGGTGTGGCATGGCGGATGAACGTCTGATGCGAGGGTCATTGACACGATGAGATGACCCGGATGCCGAATGGTAGCGCGCCGGGGGCTCTGTGACGAAGCCGTGCCCAGGGTGGCACCTGACATGATGCCCGTGCGGTGTGGCGCTGCCATGCGACCCCGGAGCGCGTGATGCGGTTGCCAGTCCTCGTGTTGACCCTGGCGGCCAGTCTTACATCCTTACACCCGGTACAGGCTGTGACGGCCGGGCCGGCTACCTGCACAGGAGCGGCAGGCGGGCACGTACAATCGCGGGATGACTGCGCTGACCTCTCCTTCCTCCGACACGGCCGCCGCGCCTGTGCAACTGGCTGTCGATCCCGGCTTCGTCCACCTGCGCCTGCGCTCCGAGTATTCGGTGCTCGATTCCATCGTCCGCATCGACGATGCGGTGGCGGCAGCCGTGGCCGACGAACAGCCGGCGCTGGCGCTGACCGATGCGTCCAACCTGTTCGGCTGGGTCAAGTTCTACAAGACGGCCTCGGGCAAGGGCGTGCAGCCCATCTGCGGCGCCGATGTCTGGATCAGCAATCTGGAGAACCGCGACCGGCCGTACCGGCTGCTGCTGATTGCCAGCAACAATGCCGGCTACCGGCGGCTGTGCGAGCTGCTGTCGCGTGGCTGGCTGGAAAACGCCTACGCCGAGCATGCCGAGCTGCTGCCCGAGTGGCTGACGGCCGAGACCACCGAGGGGCTGATCGCGCTGTCGGGCGCCGTGGGGGGCGAAGTGGGGCAGCATCTGCTGGCCGGCAACCATGCGCGGGCGGTGGAGTCGGCGCAACGGCTGGCGGCAGCCTTCCCTGATGCCTTCTATCTGGAAGTGCAGCGCGATGGCTCGGACGATGCCGAGACCTGCACGCGCGCCACGGCCCGGCTGGCGCTGGAGCTGGACCTGCCGCTGGTGGCTACCCATCCCATCCAGTTCCTGGAGGCCGATGAGTTCCGGGCGCACGAGGCGCGGGTGTGCATCGCGCAGGGCGAGGTGCTGGCCGACCCCAAACGGGTGAAGCGCTTCACGCCGCAGCAGTATTTCCGCACGCGCGCGGAGATGAAGGCGCTGTTTGCCGATCTGCCCGAGGCGCTGGCCAACAGCGTGGAAATTGCCCGCCGCTGCGCAGTGACGCTGGTGCTGGGCAAGCCGCAGCTGCCCATCTACCCCACGCCCGATGGCATGAGCATCGAGGACTACCTGCGCGTGCTGGCGGCCGAGGGGCTGAACAAGCGGCTGGAGAAGCTCTTTCCCGACGAGGCGGTGCGTGAGGAGAAACGCCCCACCTACGAGGCGCGGCTCACGCGCGAATGCGAAACCATCATCGGCATGGGCTTTCCGGGCTACTTCCTCATCGTGGCGGACTTCATCCGCTGGGGCAAGGAAAACGGCGTGCCAGTGGGACCGGGCCGGGGCTCCGGCGCCGGTTCGCTGGTGGCCTATGCGCTGGGCATCACCGATCTCGATCCGCTGCCCTATGCACTGCTGTTCGAGCGCTTCCTGAACCCCGAGCGGGTGTCGATGCCCGACTTCGACATCGACTTCTGCCAGGACAAGCGCGGGCAGGTCATCGAGTATGTGCGGCGCAAGTATGGTTACGAGGCCGTGTCGCAGATTGCCACCTTCGGCACGATGGCCAGCAAGGCCGTCATCCGCGATGCCGGGCGGGTGCTGGACATGCCCTACAACTTCTGCGATCAGCTCTCCAAGCTGATCCCGGTGGTGCAGGCCAAGCCGCTGTCGCTCGACAAGGCGCTGAAGGAAGAACCGCAGCTGGCCGAGCGCCTCGCCAACGAGGAGGAGGTGCAGGAGCTGTTCAACCTGGCGCGGCCGCTGGAAGACCTCACCCGCAACATCGGCATGCACGCCGGCGGCGTGCTGATCGCCCCCGGCAAGCTCACCGATTTCTGCCCGCTCTATCAGGCACCGGGCACCGAATCGGTCGTCAGCCAGTACGACAAGGATGATGTCGAGGCGGTGGGGCTGGTCAAGTTCGACTTCCTCGGCCTGCGAAACCTCACCATCATCGACCTGGCGGTGGAGTATGTGAACCAGCGGCGCGAGCGGGAGGGCGAGGCTCCGCTGGTACTGGAAGAACTGGGCTTCGACGACCCGGCGGCCTACAAGATCCTGCAGGATGGCAACACGGTGGCCATCTTCCAGGTGGAATCGGACGGGATGAAGAAGCTGCTGCGCAAGCTGGCACCCGACCGCTTCGAGGACATCATCGCCGTGCTGGCGCTCTACCGGCCGGGGCCGCTGGGCTCGGGCATGGTGGATGACTTCATCCTGCGGAAAAAGGGCGAGCAGGAGATCGACTATTTCCACCCCGACCTGAAGGACTGCCTGGAGCCGACCTACGGCGTCATCGTCTATCAGGAACAGGTGATGCAGATCTCGCAGATCGTGGCCGGCTACACGCTGGGCGGCGCCGACCTGCTGCGCCGCGCGATGGGCAAGAAAAAGCCCGAGGAGATGGCCAAGCAGCGCCAGATCTTCATGGAGGGCGCCAACAAGCTCGGACGCGATCCCGATCTGGCCAGCCAGCTGTTCGACCTGATGGAGAAGTTTGCCGAGTACGGCTTCAACAAGTCGCACACGGCAGCCTATGCGGTCGTCACCTACCACACGGCCTGGCTGAAGGCGCACTATCCGGCGGAGTTCATGGCGGCCACGCTGTCGTCCGACATGGACGACACCGACAAGGTGCAGATCTTCGTGCGCGATGCCCAGCACAATCGGGTCGAGGTGCAGCCGCCCGATGTCAACGAATCCAACTACCGTTTCGAGCCGGCCGGGCCGCGCGTCATCCGTTACGGGCTGGGCGGCATCAAGGGCCTGGGCGAATCGGCCATCGAGAACATCATCGCAGCGCGGAAGGAAGGCGGCCCCTTCTCCGACCTGTTCGATTTCTGCGAACGCATCGACCGGCGCCTGGTCAACCGGCGCTCGATCGAGGCGCTGGTGAAGGCCGGCGCCTTCGACAAGCTGGACAACGACCGCGCGAAGCTGCTGGCCAACGTGCCACAGGCGATGGAAGCGGCCGAGCAGCGGGCACGCGAGCAGGAGGCCGGGCAGGGCGGGCTGTTCGACGCGATGTTCGCGGCCGATGCCGAGGCAACCGGGGCTGCACCGGTCCGTGAGTGGGTGGCGCACACGCCCTGGGATGACCGCCAGCGCCTGCTGGAGGAAAAGACCGCGCTCGGCTACTTCCTCACCGGCCACCTGTTCGATGCCAACAAGGACGAGGTGCGCCGCTTCGTGAAGACCCGCATCGGTGATCTGGAAAAGATGGTCGGCAAGGGCTTCGGGGCCATTCCGGTCTCCATTGCCGGCATCGTCGCGTCGCTGGGCACCGCCATGACCCGTCGGGGCAAGATGGTGCGGGTGGTCCTGGATGACGGCAGCGGCACCGAGGAAGTGGCGATCTTCTCCGAAGCCTGGGATCAGTTCCGGCACCTGCTGAAGGAAGATCAGCTGGTGGTGATGCACGGCAAGCTCTCGAAGGACCAGTACACTGGCGGCCACCGCTTCTCGGTCGAGCGGGTGCTCGATCTGGGCGGTGCGCGGGCCGAGCACGCACGTGCGCTGCACCTCACACTGAAGGGGCGGCCCGATGCCGGGCGCCTGAAGGAACTCCTCACGCCCTGGCGGGTGGATGGTGCGCAGGGCGAGGGCTGCCCGGTGGAAATTCATTATTACGGCAGTGATGCGGCCGCCGTGCTGCGCCTGGGCCATGACTGGGCGGTGCGGCCGGATGATGTGCTGTTGTCAGGGTTGCGCGGCTGGCTGAGCGATGCGCATGTCGAAGTGCGTTATCGGTGAAAGAATCTCGATGAGTGACCGGATGAGCGATCAGGTGGAGCAGCGGGCGAAAGTGTCTGATGCCGAGGATGCGTCGAAGGCGGGCAGCAAGCCGAAGGATGTTGCGGTGGCAGATGCGCCGCAGGGCCGTGATCCGCAACCGGCTGCGCCCGGCGTGTCGGCTGCCGGGCCGAAGGATGTCGGAGCACCGGCAGAAGGCGCTGCGCAGCCAGAGGGCGGGGCATCTGCAGCCACTGCCAGTCCTGCCGGAACCGGGGCCTCCAACGGGGCAGGGGCGTCGGCAGCCGTCGCCGACCCGAAGGGAAGCGGGGCTGCGAAAGGCGATGGCGAGTCGAAGGACAGTGGCGGGGCCTCCCTGCATTCAAACCTGCCGCCCACCAGCGACCGGGTGCTGCTGCGCC
>JAUNHU010000021.1 GCA_030523825.1 Lautropia sp.
TGTTGCCGGGGTAGTCGGGAAAGATCAGCGTGCGCTCGTCGGGGGAAACCAGCAGCGGCTCGGGATCGTGCGGACGGTTGTGCTGCCGGCCCCGAAAGCTGCAATCGCAGTCGCCGTGGGCATTGGCCGTGGCCAGAAAGAAGAATGGCTGGCGTTCAAGAAAACGCACGAGTGCTGGCGTGAGCACGCGGCGAACATTGTTGGCCAGCCCGCGGGTGAGGGTGGCAACGCCATAGCGCCGATGGGCTTCGAGTTCGCCTTCGTGGAAAACGCCGTAATCGGGGGGTTTGGGGATGTCGGACATGGTGTGGGGGCCGGGTGAGGTTGATGGTTCAGGGGTAGGGGTTGACAAGTTGGTGGTTGTCGCCCGAAGGCTGGTGTTGGTTTAACCATACAGCTTTTTGTTGCCGCACGGAAGGAGTTGCCTGAAACGGCCGGCTGTTGCATCGGCCGGGCTTTCCTGATGGAGCTGGTGCTTAGCAAACGGGGAGCCGTATGGGAAAATATCTGGCCATGTAAACAAGAGTAACAACCACGGGGTGTCCTTCATGCACTCCGCTAGAAACCCATGCCGCTCACACAAGCCCCTGCCCCTGGTTCACGTGCCCTGATTCGGGATGAAGAATGGTTGATTCAGCGTGCAGATGCCTGCGAGCATGGGGGATGGCGGCTATCCTGCATTGGCGTGTCGGAGACCGTGAGAAACAGGGTTGCACTGTTCCTGAGCGTGCTGGAGCAGGTGACATTGATAGACCCTGCGAAGACGGAGCTGGTTTTTGATCGGTCTCCGGCCTTTGTGGAGGGACGCCTTGCCATCGAGGCCAGGCTGCGACAGTCTGCCGTGCAGGGGGAGTCGCTGGTTCTGGGGCATCATGGGGTCATGGATGTCATGCCCTTTCAGCTGGAGCCAACGCTTCGAGTGCTTCAGCAGTTGCGTCCTCGATTACTGATTGCTGACACGGTGGGGCTCGGTAAAACCCTGGAAGCCGGGATATTGAGCGCGGAGCTGATGCGTCGGGGGCGGGTGAGGCGCATGCTGGTGGTGTCCACCAAGAGCATGATGCGACAGTTTCAGGAGGAGTTCTGGAACCGCTTCACGATTGCACTGACGCGCCTTGATTCAGCCCGTATTCAGCGAATCCGGCGTGAAATCCCTGCCAACCACAATCCGTTCAACTATTTTGACCGCAGCATCATCTCGGTTGACACGTTGAAGCGCGACAGCGAGTATCGGCATTATCTGGAGAACTCGTGGTGGGATCTGATCATCATTGACGAGGCGCACAATGTTTCCTACAAGGGAAACCGCACCCAGAGCAATCGCCTCGCGCGGTTGCTGGCACAGAGATCTGATGCCTTGATCCTGTTGACCGCCACGCCACATAACGGCCGCAAGGAGAGCTTTGCCAGTTTGGTGGAAATGCTGGACCCGACGGCCATTCCGCCTAATGCTGAGTATGAGCGTGCGCAGGTAGAGCATCTTTTCATTCGCCGTTTCAAAAATGACGTTCGGGATCAGATGAAGAAGGGGTTTCCCGACCGTCGAGTGTATAAACTCCAGGCGGTGGCCAGTCTGGCGGAGGAGCGGGCCTTCTCATTGCTGGCTGGTATCAAGAAAAGGGATGCGCAAAGTGGCGAAAGAGAAGGTGGCCGGCAGCGTGAGGGGGCGATTCTGTTCAGCACCATTCTGGAGAAGGCGCTGTTCTCGTCACCGGACGCCTGCCTGAAAACGGTTGATGAGCGGATCAGGCGACTTGAAAAGCGGGATGCGGTGCATCCGGACCTTGAGCCCTTGCGAGAGTTTCGGGGTTGTGTGGCTGGTATCGGCGTGGCCGATTTCAGCAAGCTGAACCATCTGGTACGTCTGTTGAAGGGAGAGGGTCTGGCGGGGGAATGGGGGCACGCAGGCCATGAGAGCCGTCCTGATACCCATGAGCTGGTGCAGAAAAGCCATGACCCTTCGGCATGGCAGTGGGATGGCAGGGTGTCGGATGATCGTCTGGTGATCTTCACTGAACGGGTGGACACCCTCCGGTATCTCGAAAAGCAGCTGCCTGCGGCATTGAATCTCAAGAAGGATGCTGTTGCGGTACTGCATGGGCAGATGGCGGATGAGGATATCCAGTCTGTTGTGGAGGATTTTGGCAGGACTCATTCCCCGCTGCGGCTGCTGATCGCTTCAGATGTGGCCTCAGAGGGCTTGAACCTGCATTACCGTGCACACCGGCTCATTCACTTCGACATTCCCTGGTCGCTGATGGTGTTTCAGCAACGCAATGGGCGGGTAGACCGCTATGGGCAGAGCCGGCCACCGAAGATCGGGTACCTCTACACCACACCTGAGCAGGAGACGATTCGTGGTGACGTCCGGTATCTGGAAATCCTGGTTGAAAAGGATGATCAGGCTGCCAAAAACATTGGTGATCCTTCCGCCTTCATGGGTCTGCATGATGAGCAGGCAGAAGTCGAAAAGGTGGCAGTCGACATGCAGAATGGCAAGCCTTTTGCCGAGTTTGAGGCTGAACTTGATGCCGAGAACGACGATCCGTTTAGCGCTCTGCTTGAGGGTACTGGCAACGATGAGGCTGCCAGTGCTGCCCGGTCTGCGCAGAAGGCCCGAGTATCTGACATGGTGGCACAGGAGAATGAGTCGGGTTCTGCCTCTGCGCATGCGGTAACGCATGGGAATGCAAGGGAAGGGGTTGTGAGCAGTGTGGAACTGCCAAGCCTGTTTGCTTCGCATTTTGACTATGCCAGCGCGGGGTTGCAGTGTCTGCACGTGCAGAATCCCCGTTTGCAACATGCCGTGCGTTTCGACAAGAACACGCAAACGGTGAGCTTTCAGCCGGGAGAAGACTTGCAGCATGTGCTGGAGCGCGAACTTGCCGATGAGATGTGGCCAAAGGACAATACTTTTGCGCTCAGTGCCAACAGGGCGCAGATTGAGAAAGCTGTGGCAGCTTCCCGTGATGGAGATGCGTGGCCTGCGGTGCAGTACCTGTGGCCGTTGCACCCGGTGTTGCAGTGGCTTGACTACAAGCTGATGGCAAATTTTGGGCGTCAGCGTGCGCCGGTTCTGCGGGTTGCACAAGGCTTGCAGCCTGATGAGACCATTGTGCTGGTGCTGGGACAGATTCCCAACCGACGTGGCCAGGCGATGGTGGCCGAATGGATGGGGGTGCAGGTGAGTGCGGCGGGCAAGGTACAGAAGGTGCTGGGCCTTATGGAGTGCCTGCGCATGACGCATCTTGATGGTGAGAGCCATCGCCCCGTTGCCAATGATCTGGATGCGCCTATGCCAGATGTTGTCAGGCTGCAACGTGCGTTGCCCGAGGTGATAAAGGCGGCTGAGCAGCATGTGCGGGGTGTCAAACGGGAATACGATCAGAAAAATGACGTACGTCTGAAACAGGAACTGGACAAGCTGAGCACCCAGAAGCAGCAACATCAGAAACAACTGGATCTGGATCTGAAGGGTGGGCTGGAGCAGGTACGCCTGTCGCGGCAGCAAAGACGGCAGGCCGAGATTGATGAGTTGTTCAAGCAGTACAGGAATTGGGCGCGGGAAACGCTGGAACTGGATGACCGCCCGCAGTTGACGGTTGTGGCGGTGCTGATGGCGTGACGAAGCTGGCATACGGGTAGACGGAACAGAACCATGACTTTCACCATCAATGGCCTGACGAACGCCAACGAGTTCTACAGTCAGCACTATCTGGATGACATTCTGTACAGGGATCTGAAACCGCTGTTTGATCGCTGGAAGGAGACGGGTGCTGAAAGCCCCGTGGCGCGTTTGCGTCAGGTGCGCGGTGCCAATGGTTACTTTCGTAATCGGGAACGCTTCCTGTCGGAAAAGCGCCCTGAGGAGCGTGCAGCCTTGTTCCGCGCACTGGTAGAGCCCGTGTTGCAGGCGCTGGGGTATGAGCTGAACCCGGTTTTCCACACACTGGCGGACAGTGCCAAGGCCGGCGGCTTGCCGCTGCTGGCACTCTACAAGGACGGTAACGATCATCCGTTATTGGCCATTGCGGGGGCCATCACCATGCCGGGCGAGGAAGATGAGTCGCCACTGCGGCTGACACCTTGCTCTTTGGAGGATGCAGGGCCGGGAAGTGCTGATACAGGGCCTGCATGGGAGGAAGTGCTGTCGGCGCATCTGTTTTCGGACGATGAGCCGCCACGCTGGGTTTTGCTGGTACATCACGAGCAGTGGCTGCTGATCGAGCGCAGCAAGTGGGGGCGCAAGGCACTGTTGCGTTTCGATCTGCCCGAGCTGTTTGGCCCCAGGGACGAGGAGAGTTTGCAGGTGTTGGCCGGGCTGGCTGGCAAGCAATCGATTCTGCCGGCTGATGGAGGCAGCTCGCTACTGGACAGCCTGGATGAAAGCTCCCACAAGCATGCGTTTGAGGTGTCAACCGACCTGAAATATGCGCTGCGGGAATGTGTGGAGCTGATTGGCAATGAAGCCATTCGCTACAAGCGTGAGGTTCGCAAGGAGAAAATTTTTGATCTGTCTGGACAGGATCTCGCTGACCAACTGAGCCGGGAATGTCTGCGCTACATGTATCGGCTGCTGTTCCTGTTTTACATCGAGGCGCGGCCAGAGTTGGGGTATGCGCCCATACAGGCCGAAAGCTATCTCAAGGGCTACAGCGTTGAGCACTTGCGTGAGCTGGAAAGCACCCCGCTCACCACGGATGAAGCGCTGGACGGGTTTTACTTCCATGAAAGCCTGCAGAAGCTCTTTGAGCTTGTCTGGGGCGGGTTTCCTCTTGCAAATGCTGTTGACGATGTGCAACAGCACCTGCCGACACATGCGCCAGAGGCGCAGGTGAACGGCTTCAGCATGGCGCCCTTGCAGGGGCACCTGTTTGACCCAGCGCAGACGCCGTTGCTGAGTAGTGTGAAGCTGCGCAACCGGGTATTGCAGAAGGTGATTGCGCTGATGTCGCTGGCGCGCTGCCAGGGAGGAAAGGGGCGCCGGGGGCGCATCAGCTATGCCACACTGGGCATCAACCAGCTTGGGGCTGTGTATGAAGCGCTGCTGTCTTTCCGCGGCTTTTTTGCAGAGCAGGATCTGTATGAAGTACAGCCTGATACTGGTGCGGGAAAGCGGGCTACGGCGCCTGCCGATGATGATGCGGGCGCTGATGGCGAAGACGAGGGTTTTGAGACGGATGCAGAGGGGCAAGGACAAAGCGCGAGGCAGAAGCGCCGGGATGCAGCCTTTGACCCGCTTGCGCCTGCATGGTTTGTACCAGCTTCGGATATCAAGGACTACACCGAAGCCGAGCGCCTGTTTGGTGGTGAACACCGCAAGCATGAGCGGGGGAGTTTCATCTACCGGCTGACCGGGCGAGAGCGGGAGAAGTCGGCCAGTTATTACACCCCCGAGGTACTGACACGGACATTGGTGGAGCAGGCACTGAAGGAGGTTTTGCCCGGCAAAAGTGCGGATGAGATTCTGAAACTGACCGTGTGCGAGCCGGCGATGGGGAGCGCGGCCTTCCTGAACGAGGCGGTCAACCAGCTGGCAGAAGCCTGGCTTCAGGCAAAAATGAAGGAGCAGGGCGCCACCATCGACCATGACCGCTACGCCAGCGAGCGTCAGCGCGTGAAGATGTACATTGCTGACAACAATGTGTTTGGTGTTGACCTGAACCCGGTGGCAGTGGAGCTGGCCGAGGTTTCATTGTGGCTGAACGCCATTTTTGAGCGCAGTCATGTGCCGTGGTTTGGCATGCAGCTGTTGTGCGGAAATTCCCTGTTGGGTGCCCGGCGAGAGGTGTTTGAAACCAAGCTGCTGGTTCCGTCCCGCCAGAGAAAGAAGAATGCGTCAGGTGTAGCAGAGGGAGCCAATACTGACGATGCAGTCAGTGTGACGCAGAAGCCGGAAACCTGGCACGATGCGGTGCCCAAGGCACTGAACTTCAGCCAGGCGCCATCGGCAGATGAGGTTTTTCATTTTCTGCTGCCTGCGGTTGGCATGGGCACGCTTGGCGACAAGGTTGTGAAAGGGCTGCAGCCCAAAGCGGCCAAGATGTTGAGCGAGTGGCGCCGGTCGTTTACGAAGGCGTTGAGCCCGGACGAGGTGGCGCGGGCAAAACGGCTGACGAAGGCTGCCGAGGATTTGTGGCAGCAGCACGCGACGGAGCTGGCGGAGGCACGCCGTGCCACCAGCGATGAACTCCATGTGTGGCCAGACAGTGCAGAGAACCGGGCACCCACCAGCACCGCAACAAAAGACAAGATCCTGCGGGAACGCATGTACAGTGAGGCGCAGAAGAATGCCAGCCCGTATCGTCGACTGAAGCTGGTGATGGACTTCTGGTGTGCGTTGTGGTTTTGGCCCATCACGAAGGCAGAGGCTTTGCCCACGCGGGAAGAATGGTGGTTTGTGCTGGAGTCCGTCTTGCTGGGTAGTGCCGAGGTGGTGGAGGTTGTGGCTGATGAGCCCGAGCAGTGTGTGCTGTTTGCTGGCGAGGATAATCGGCCAGACGGAACCGCGGATGGGCTGGCAGGTGCAGCCCGAGAGAACAGTGTAAACCGTGATCCGGCCCGGGACCGCTTTGGCATGGTGGATATCGACCTGCTGATTCAGGGCAGTGACCCCTTGCTGGTGGCGCAGGAGGTAGCGAAGGCACTGCGCTTTCTGCATTGGCCGCTGGAGTTCGCCGATATCTTCAGGGACAAGGGAGGGTTTGATGTGGTGCTGGGCAACCCGCCTTGGATCAAGGTGGAGTGGAACGAGCAGGCGTTGCTGTCAGACTTTGACCCGCGCTTTGCCATCCGCAAGCTGAGTGCCAAACAGACGGCAGATCAACGGAATGCGGTGCTGAATGTGGCCGGATACCGCGAGGATGACCCAAAGACCATGTCTGCTGCCATGAGTGAATACCTGGCAGAGTGCGTGGCTACCGAGGGCATGAGTGCCTATCTGAACGCCGTGCAGAACTACCCCTTGCTGAAAGGCCAGCAAAGCAATCTCTATAAATGTTTTCTGCCGTTGGTTTGGAGAATTGGTTGCGGCGTGCAGGCGCTATTGCATCCGGAAGGGGTATACGATGACCCGAAGGGAGGGCGTTTCCGTGAGGCGTTGTATCCACGTTTGCGAGGGCATTTCCAGTTTCAGAATCAGTACATGCTGTTTGAGATTGGGGATCGCGTGAAATACAGCATCAATGTGTACGCAGCTCCGCAGGAAATTCGCTTCAAGCATGTTTCCAACCTGTTCAAACCCCAAACGTTGGCAGCAAGTCTGTCTCATGCGGGTGAAGGGAGCGTACCTGGCATCAAGCATGATGATGGAGGATGGAACAACGATGGGCATCGCAATCGCGTTATTGAGGTTGATGCGACGATGCTGTCCATCTTTGCGCAGCTTTATGACCCATTTGGAACGCCTGCTGATCAGGCGAGACTACCTACAGTTCATAGCCGTGAGTTGGTGTCGGTGCTGGAGAAATTTGTAGACTCCCCCATGCGCATCGGTAATTTTGAGGGGGGATATTATACAACCGTATGTTTTGATGAGACTTATGCGCAAAAGGATAGTACGATTCTTCGTAAAACAGATTTCTCTGAACAAACTGAAGAATTTGTTATTTCTGGCCCACACTTTTTTGTTGGAAATCCTCTGTCAAAAACACCTCGTCGGATTTGTACGGAAAAGGGACACTACGACACGCTTGATCTTGAGTTTTTGCCTGATGATTACCTGCCACGGAGCAATTACTGCCCTGCCTGTGATAACGCAGAGTACCTTAAGCGCATTCCGCGGGTGAGCTGGAAGGAGAAGGGAGTGGCTGAGCCCTTGCCGGTGACGGCTTATTACAGACAGGCATTTCGGGGGATGTTATCGCAATCTGGCGAGCGGACATTGGTTGGAGCCTTGGTTCCCCCTGGTATGGCTCATATTAACGGTGTTCAAACAACCGCATTTCGAGATCATGGAAATCTCATTTATCAGGTCTTCTTTTCATTGTCGCTATTGGCGGATTTTTTCATAAAAACAACAGGCAGGAGCAACTTGCACTTTATTTGGGAACAGTTTCCTTTCTTCGATATTGATGCGCGTGCGCGAATCAGGGTACTGGCGCTTTCTTGCCTGACTACGCACTATCGGAAGCTTTGGGAGATCAGTTGGTCTGAGTCTTTTCAGACAGATGAATGGACAAGTCAGAACAGCCGCTTGCGTCCGGACTTTTTCAAGAATTTGTCTCATGCTTGGACGAGAAGCAATGCTTTGCGTAGCGACTATGCGCGCAGGCAAGCACTGCTTGAGATTGACGTACTTGCTGCCCAGGCGCTGGGTTTGACGTTGGACGAACTGCTCACCATATATCGCGTGCAATTTCCGGTCATGCGGCAGTATGAGCGGGATACTTGGTACGACGCGAAAGGACGCATTGTGTTTACCGCCAGCAAGGGCCTGGTCGGCGTTGGGCTGTCGCGCAAGGCCGGAAAGAAGGATGCAGAGTGTTTCATTGTTTCGCCTGACGGTTCGCGTCGCAAGAAGCGGCTGGGGTGGGAAGACATTCAGCCGAAGAAGATGCCGGATGGAACATGGGCGCAGCAGTTTGAAGCGGGCACCGTCATCGAGCGACCTGTCATGGATGACACGTTGCCCGGCGGGCCAAAGCCTCGCACTATTGAGTATGTTGCACCGTTTGAACTGGCCGACCGAGAGGCTGATTACAGAATGGCTTGGATGTTTTTTTCAAAAAAATAATCATCAGAAGCGAGGATATAGGTATGTCTAGAGGGCTTCCTAAGATTGTGAAAGAGCATTTGGAAAAATGTCGAGACTCTGCGATTGCTGCCGTTGATGCATATAACAGACCTGGGAAAAGGTTTAGGACGGCGCAGTATATAGTTCTCATTGTCATGGCGTGGACGGCTCTGTTTCATGCTGTTTTTTATAAGAAGGGTGAAAAGCCTTGGTACAAGAAGAAAGGGGGAGGGAGGAAGGGAGTAAGGTATGTTCGCGTTGATGGAGAGGTTAAATACTGGGAGCTTTCTGAATGTCTTTCGCAATTTTATGGTTCGGAAATGCCTCCCGAAAGAATGAATCTTGAAATGTTGATCGGTTTGCGAAATAAAATTGAACACAGAAATATTCCTGAGCTTGATGCAGGGCTTTATGGCGAGTGCCAGTCAGCTTTAATGAACTTGGAGTCACTTTTGTTGCGTGAGTTTGGTGAGGATTATGCGCTTGCAGAGCAATTGTCAATAGCGCTTCAATTTAGTTCTGTGATGCCTGACGAAAGATCAAGAGCGTTGCATGCTTCATTGAAGCAGGGCATAAGCTCTGTGATTAAGTATGTGGAAAATTTCCGATCTCGTCTCCCAGACTCCGTCTTGAATAGTACAAAATATTCTTATGCAATCTATCTCGTTCCAAAAGTTTCTGGAAAGGAAAAATTTGCTGACGCAGTAGTGAGTTTTATAAAATCTGAGGATGCTCCGAACGGGCATGATGAGGTGATTTCCGAGATAAATGTGATCATTAAAGATAGGCATGTTGAAGTCGCGAATTTGGAGAGATATAAACCCAAGGATGTTGTTAGAGTGGTCGCAGATTCGTTGCCGTTTGTTTTTAATCTTTCGCATCATACTGCAGCGTGGAAGTATTTTAATGTTAGGCCGTCCTCCGAAAGCTCTAGGCCTGAACAAACTAATGCAAAGTATTGTGTTTATGATAAGGCGCACAAAGACTATCTTTATAGTAATGCTTGGATTAGAAAGTTAATCTCTGATTTGAAAGATGGTGTTGCTTTTAAAGATGTTACAGGTTGCGTAGCAAAGCCGAAAACTATTGATCACTGATTTGTTTCGTGTTTTGGTTTTTGGGGAGGGATGAATGCGGAGCGCAGCTGATTTGCTTCATGAGCTAAATCTTGTTGATGAATCTGTACGCATCGAAGCCAAGCGTGGAACCGAGGCTGGCAAGTCGGTGATGCAGACGGTGATTGCTTTTGCCAATGAGCCTGGCCTGGATGGTGGCTATCTGCTTCTGGGGGTGGAGTGGTTTACCAATGACAAGGGCGATACGGTGTATCGGCCTGCGGGGTTATCTGACCCGGACAAAATTCAGCATGAGCTTGCCAGTCAATGTTCGTCCATGCTGAATGTGGCGTTGCGCCCGGAGATGCGGGTGGAAATGCTGGACGGCCGGGCTGTTTTGGTGGTGTATGTGCCCGAGGCGGATGTAACGCAGAAGCCAGTGTATTTCAAGGCTACCGGCCTGCCCCGGGGGGCATGGCGGCGTGTGGGCTCGACGGATCAGCAGTGTGTTGATGATGATTTGTGGGTGCTGCGGGGTGAGGCGCAACCGTTGCATGGCCCGGACTCCAGCATTCTGCCCGATGCCGATTTGGATGATTTTGATCCGGCAGCGCTGGCGGCGTATCGGCGCGAACGTGCACTGGTAAACCCGCAGGCCGAGGAGCTGAACTACAGCGACGAGGACTTGCTGGTGGCGCTGGGTGCGCTGCGCCGGGCCGAGAACAGGCGCCTCTGCCCGACGCTTGCCGGGATTGTGCTTTTTGGAAAGCCAATGGCCTTGCGACGCCTGTTGCCCGCGTTGCGGATTGATTACATTCGCGTGCCCGGCACTGAGTGGGTGGAAGACCCCGAGCGCCGCTTTCAATCCATCGATATCCGAAAACCGTTGTTGCTGGCCTTGCCGCAGGCTGAAGCCAGCATTGTTGATGAGCTGCCCAGGACTTTTTATCTGCCCGAGGGACAGTTGCAGAGCGTTCAATCGCCGCTCTTGCCCCGGAAGGTGATTCGTGAGGCGCTGGCAAACGTAGCCATGCACCGGAGCTATACGGTTCATCAGCCGTCGCAGATCATTCGTTATGGCAACCGCATCGAGATCAGGAATGCGGGCTATTCACTCAAGGATCCGGAACAACTGGGTACGCCGGGTTCCCGTCTGCGCAATCCGCTGATTGCGGCCGTATTGCATGATCTGCATCTGGCTGAAGCCAAGGGGACGGGCATACGCACCATGCGTCGCCTGTCGGCAGAGGCGGGTTTGCCCCTGCCGGATCTTCATTCGGATCGGCAGGCCAATCAGTTTCAGCTTACCCTCTTTCTGCACAACCTGCTGACCGAGGAAGACCATGCTTGGTTGAAGCAGTTTACTGGGGCGGGCTGTAGCAAGGAGGAGGCGCAGGTGCTTACCTATGCACGGGCCACAGGGGCGGTGGATAACGCGGCGTGTCGGGATGTTTGTGGGCTGGATACGCTGGCGGCCAGTGCGGTGTTGCGGCGCCTGCGCGACAGGGGGCTGCTGCACAAAAAGGGGGCAGGCAACCGCACTTACTATGTGCTGGACAATGCAGCCCGCCCGGTGGGGGAGGCCGCCGAGCAGCAGTTGCCGCTGATGGCGCAAAAACAGGCCGCTGATGATGGTAGGGAAGCTGGAGCACATGCCTCCGAAGGGGTTGATGGCTTAGGTCCGGAGGTTGATGGCTTGGCTCCAGAGGTTGAAGGGGGGGCGGCGCGTCGGAATGCCAAAATGGTGGCGCGAGGGCTGATGCCGGACCAGTATTTATCACCCTTGCCGCCGTTGCCTGAAGATCTTGCCTCCCGGTTGTGCGATATGGGCAAGGGTAAAAGGCCACCCCAGGGAGAGGTAGCTGCCGTGATTCGCGCCTTGTGCCTTTGGCATCCGATGAGACTGGATCAATTGGCGGAGTTGTTGCAGCGCAATGGCGACCATCTGCGCCGGGCCTATCTTCAGCCGATGCTGGGGGAAGGGCAGCTCCGCTTCCGCTACCCTGAAAGCCCCAATCATCCCCTGCAAGCCTACATTGCAGCTTCCGGAGACGACGATTCATGCAACCTCTAATCCTGTCGGAACAAGTCACGCAAGGGGTGGCAGATTTTCTGCGGGCGGCGTTTCCGGCCACTACCAAGGGTTTTCATGGGTTGATTGATCGTTTCCTCGCAGAGCGGGGAAGCCTGTTCAAGGGGCCATACCTGACAGTGCCGCTGCCTTTCCGGCGTCAGGCCAATGTGAGCGGCGAGGCGGCTTTTGAATGGTTGCCAAAGGGGTTTGTGCCGCATGCCCATCAGGCTCGGGCGTTTGAGCGCCTGAGTGGCGCGAAGGCTCGTTCCACGCTGGTGGCGACGGGTACGGGCTCTGGCAAGACCGAGTGCTTCCTGTTTCCGGTGCTGGAACATTGCCGGCAGCGTCGTCTGGCAGGAGAGAAGGGCATCAAGGCCATCCTCCTGTACCCGATGAACGCATTGGCGTCTGACCAGGCGGGCAGATTGGCCAGACAGATTCTTGGGGCGCCGGCGCTGCGAGAGGCTGGCATTCGGGCTGGGCTCTATGTGGGTGAGGCACCCCGAGAAGGTTCGAAGGCCGTGGCGCAACTGAAAGACGGCAGCTTTTCGGTGATTACGGATCGACACGTGTTGCGTGAAGACCCACCAGACATCCTGATCACCAACTACAAGATGCTGGATTTCCTGCTGATTCGCGCTGATGATGCGCCGCTGTGGGCACGGCAGAAGCACGACACCTTGCGCTACCTGGTGGTGGATGAGTTGCATACCTTCGATGGTGCGCAGGGGACGGATCTGGCCTGCCTCATTCGTCGCCTGAAGGGCCGGCTGGGGACACCGCCAGGGCACCTGGTGTGTGTGGGTACGTCTGCCACGCTGGGCAGCGATGGGGAGGCATCACTTCGAAAATTTGCCGTCGATATTTTTGGTGAGGCTCTGGACGACGGGGCTGTCATTTCCGAAGACAGGCTGTCGGTGGGGGAATATCTGGCGGATGCGGTTGTGGAGTTCACATCCAGCCCACAGCCAGCTGATATCCAGATTCTTGATCCGGCAGAGCATGTCGACATGTCGGCGTGGTTGCAGCGTCAGGTGCCATTGTGGTTTGGTGAGGCAGTTGCAGATGTTCAGGTTTCGCAGCCAGGCTGGCGTTGCGCGCTGGGCCGGATGCTGAAAGGACACTATGCCTTTCAGAATTTGCTGCGTGATCTGGACAAGCTGGGCGGCAAGGCAATCCTGTTGGAAGATGTGTTGTCGGTGCTGGAGAAGCGCTTGACTGCCTGCAAGGATGCACGCTATCCCCTGCTGTGGCTGGGCAGTTTGCTGGCACTGGTTGCACATGCACGGATCAGCAGAGCCCCCCACAAGCCGGATGATGTGCTGAGTGAGCACGACATCGGGTTCTTCCTGCAGGTGAAGGTGGAAGTCTGGTTGCGGGAGCTGCGCCGGATGGTTGCCTGCCTGCCAGATGCTGCGGCTAACGAGGTGCAGGCTGCGGATGAGGATGAAGGCCCTTGGGTGAGGCCGATGCCGAAGGATGGTGAGACAGCCTCTGCTGGTGTTTTTGGGCTGCCCAGACTGGCGTTTCATGATGATCTGGGCAAGCTGGAGCGCAACAGGGTCTGGTTGCCGGTCATCCATTGCCGGGATTGCCATGCCGCGGGCTGGGGTACGGTGTTGCAGGGGCCTGGTCAGGATCTGGTTTCTCAGGATGTGCATGCGTTTTACCCTGCGTATTTTCAGGGGAGTGTGAGTACACGATTCATCTTTCCGCATGTAGCGGAGGCAGGCAGACGTTTATTCCTGCACAAAAAGATCTGCCCCCGTTGCGGACACCTTCATGCAGCGGCAGAGCGGGTATGCCAGCATTGCCTGGTCGTTGAGGATGGTTCTGGTGCATCCGGTGTTACCGTTGCCCTGCTGGATGTGGATGTTGTGCATAACCTGCGTGAGGGCAAGAAGGATGGCGCCCGCAGCACACGTGTACACCACGATTGCCCTTACTGCAGCGGCAAAAACGCGCTGACGATTCTGGGCTCCCAGGCTGCGAGCATGTCGGCCGTGATGCTGGCACAGTTGTTTGGATCGCGCTTCAACCCGGACAAGAAGCTGATTGCGTTTTCTGATTCTGTGCAGGATGCTGCGCATCGTGCAGGTTTCTTGTCGGCCCGAACCTGGCGGCTGAACTTCCGGCCTGCTCTGGCCCAGGTGATCAAGTCTGCTGAGAATGCTGGGGAACCGCTGAGCCTTGCTGCCTTGCCTACCGCCTTTGAACAGCATTGGCTGGCAAGCATGTCTACGGAAAACTACATTGCCAGCTTCATGCCAAGTCAGTTGCATTGGTTGCGGGATTTTGATGAGCTGGTTTCTTCGGGGAAGCTGCCGAATGATTCGGATTTGCTGAAGCGCCTGCGTCAGGTGCTGCCCTGGGTGGTGAATGCCGAGTTTGGCCAGGATTCGCATGTGGGACGCAGTCTGGTGGCCACAGACACTGCCTGTGTCTATCCCGGTGCCGGACTGATGCAGGAAGCGGTAAGGTGGTTGTTGCCGCGGGTGCGGGAAGAAATCGATGTGCTGGCTGATGTGACGGAGGGTGCCCTGTTGGTGTTTGTACAGGGCGTGGTGCAGGCACTGCAGGCAGCGGGGGCCTGGCTGGATGACAGGCTGCGTGTTTATGCTGTTTCTGGCAGCCGCCCGTGGCGTTACAGGAAGGGGAGCATTGATTTTCAGATGCTCTCCGGGCCGCGCCCTCCGCGGTTTGCCAGTTTGCAGGAATTTGAACAGTCGATTAGCCTGACGGGAAAGAAGGCGCGCTGGTATGCCAGTTGGGCATTGAAAAACCTGCGCGGGTTGCATGCGGAGTTGTTGGGGCTGGACTCCTTGTTGCAGGCTCTCTATCGTCTGACGATGGAGGCCCTGGAAAACGCGGGGCTGGCACGGGCAGAAGAAGTCGAAGCCCGTAGTGGCGCGAGAGTCTGGGGATTGATGCCAAGTGCCTTTCTGGTGGCGCTTGGTGGTCGAGCGTGGCAATGCGCCTGTTGTCGTGGTGTGTGGAGGAGCGCTCCGGAGGAATCGTTGCAGGGGCAACCCTGTCGTTTCCCGAAATGTGAAGGCACCCTGATCGAGCAGGAGGGCAGAGGTGACTATTACCGACGGCTCTATCTGAATGCCGATATCCGGCGGGTGGTGGCGCATGAGCATACGGGTTTGCTGCCTCGGGCCGTTCGGGAGGAGGTTGAACAACGTTTCCGTTCTGAAGGGAACGAGCCAAACAGCATCAATGTGTTGTCGGCGACGCCCACGCTGGAAATGGGGATAGACATTGGCGATCTTTCTGCGGTCTTGCAGTGTTCGGTGCCACCTCAACAGGCCAATTACATCCAGCGCGCAGGGCGTGCAGGGCGCAGCACCGGCAGTGCGTTGTTGATGACGATGGCGGCGGCCAGGCCGCATGACCTGTATTTCTGGGAAGAGCCGAGGGAGATGATCGCCGGAAGTGTGGCGGCTCCGGGCGTGTTCTTGAATGCTTCGGCGGTTCTGGAGCGGCAGCTTACAGCCTTTACGCTGGACTGCTGGGTTCAGGAAACGGGGCGTGACGCCGCTATTCCTTCCGAAATATATCCGGTGCTGAGCGCTGTTACCGCTGAATCACATTCGCGTTTCCCGTATACCTGGCTCGCACATGTGGAACGCAATCGGGATGAGATCTTGCAGCGATTCCTTGGGCTGTTTTCTGGTGAAGGTGGGCAGCGGCTCAGTGAGGAGACACAGGCATTTCTGAAGGGTTTTCTGCATGGGACATCAGCGGATGGGCGATCGTTTTCCGCCAGGGTGCTTGGCAAGCTGCAAGGGATGGCGGATGACCTGAAGCGGATCAGGGGTCTGATCAGGAAAACTGACAGGGAGATGGACCGGATCACGCAGGTGAAAGGGCAGTTGAGCATCGATGACGGGGATGTGGCGCAGACCGCCGTGCTCGGAGATTCTCAAAAGGCGGAACTCAAGGCGCTTTCTCAGGAACGCCGGGCGCTCTCCAGGCTGATTTCTTCAATACAGACGCGGAATACCCTGAATGTTCTGACAGACGAGGGATTGTTGCCCAACTACGCCTTTCCTGAACAGGGGGTTCTGCTTCGTTCAATCATCGTCCGGGAGCCCAGGAAGGCAGAAGGAAGCAGTGGAACTGATGAAGATGTACTGACCTTTGAGTATGTTCGGCCGGGGTCAAGCGCCATCACGGAACTGGCGCCTAATAACACCTTTCATGCCGAAGGCCGGCGCGTGGTGGTTGATCAGGTGGATGTCTCTCAGGAGAAGCCCGAGGTATGGCGCTTCTGCCGGATGTGTTCCTATGCCGAGCCAAACAGCGCCAGCAATCGTAGTGACAAGTGCCCTCGGTGCGGGGATGGTTTGTGGCGTGATGCGGGCCGGGTGCATGAGATGTTGCGTCTGACAACGGTATTTGCGCGCACGTCAGACAGGGAGAGTCGGATTGGTGATGATGCGGATGAAAGGACACGGACCTTTCATGTTCGGCAGGCGCTGGTCGATAGTCCACCGGAGGCGGTTCGGGATGCCTTTGTCATTGAGAAGCCCGAATTTCCCTTTGGTTTTGAGTTTCTGGAGCAGGTTGTCTTCCGCGAGGTGAACTTTGGGGAGTCTTCTTCCGAAGGGAACCCGCTCATCATTGCAGGGCGCGAGGAGATTCGACCTGGGTTTGAGATCTGCCCGGAGTGTGGAACGCTTCAAAAACGACGTAAGGATGGAGATCTTTATCGCAACCATACGCCGTGGTGCAGCAAGCGCAAGATCGGAAGCATGGCTATGCAACGCTGCGTTTTCCTGTATAGGGAGTTTCGCAGCGAAGGTATTCGGATATTCGTGCCAGATGCCGGTTTGGCAGACGGACATGAAGCGTTGCTCAGCTTTATTGCCGCGCTGGAACTTGGCCTGAGTAGGAAATTCAAAGGGGCTGTTTCGCACCTTCGCATTGCTACCGACGTGCGAATGGCGGAGGATGCGAACAAGGTGCGTGCATACCTGGTGATCTATGACAGCGTTCCAGGGGGGACGGGATACCTGAAGGATCTGATGCGTAGTTCGGATCCGTTGTTCGAGGTGTTTTCCGAGGCGCTGAAGGCTATCGACTCCTGCGTCTGCAACCAGGATCATGACGCTGATGGTTGCTACCGCTGCATGTATCGTTATGGAAACAGCCGGGACAGGGCGTTGATTTCACGGACTCTTGCACAGCGACAGCTGCGGCAACTGGAAGATTACAAGAGCGCACTGAAGAAGATTTCTCATCTGAATGATGACCTGCACAATCAGTTGCTGGAAAGTTCCCTGGAGCAGAAGTTTCTGGAAGTGATGCGCAAACGTGGGGCGCGCTTGACTCAGGAGGTTTTCAAGGGGAAAACGGGTTATCGGGTGACAGTGGGTGACAGGCGCTGGCTGCTGGAACTTCAGGTGAAACTTGATGAGAAGGCGGGCGTAGTTGTGCCTTGCAAGCCTGATTTCGTATTCTGGCCGGAGGGTGGTGTAGATGATTTGCCTGTGGTGGTGTTTGTCGATGGGTGGCAATATCACAAGGATCGGGTGGTGGACGATTTTGCAAAGCGCATGGCTGTAGCAAAAAGCGGACGCTACTCGGTATGGACTGTAACCTGGCAAGATCTGCAGCCTTCAGAGGACGCGTCCGGCCGGGATGGCATTCATGGTGATGAGAGTCCTTGGCCGCTCTTGCTTTTGTCTCCCAATTCTGAGCAGGCGCTGAACACGCTATGCACCGCTCAGGATGTTTTGGACATGTCGGGGTGGCATCAGAAGGACACGATCAGTCAGCTTTGCTGGCGGCTTGGCAATGGTACGCATGAATCTTTCCGGCGTTTTGCAGTTGTCTTGGCGGCGGTGATGATGCGGCCTGTAGGTGACGGGAAAAGCCTGAGCGCCATGCGTGATGGCGGGTTCTGGCGTCGTCTGGATGAATATGGTTTTCTGCCGTTGGCATTATCGGGTGTGGACTGGGCTTATCGAGAGCTGGGGGCTGCACTCAGGGTGGCTGTTGGCATGAGTGCACAGCAGCTTCGTCACTGGATGGGCGGTGGGCATGATGTGGCCCATGAGCCCGTTCTGGTTGTCGAATGGCCAGAAGTTCTTGAGTCTGATGATGGAGAGAAGCATGAGAACCAACGTCTATGGAGAAGGTGCTGGCGGCTTCTGAATCTGATGTTGCCCTTGCGGCATCTGTGGGTTGGTAATGAGGAGATGTCCGGACTGGGGGCGTTGCAGAAGTTTGCGCCTGTCTCGGGAGATGCCGACCATCCGGATGAGCGTTGGGGGGCTGTATTGGATCAGGCGGCTGAAGACGTGAGGCCGTGGCTGCTGGCTATGGAGGAGGCGGGCGTTCAGGTGCCCGAAGTTGGTTACGAGTTGGTGGATGCACGAGATCTTGTGCTGGCAGAGGCCGAACTGGCCTGGGTGTCGAGGAAGGTTGCCGTGTTGCTGAGCGATGATGAGGCGGAGGCGGCGCCTTTCCGTAAGGCAGGCTGGACGTGGTTTGCTGTTGACGATGAACAAGTGCCCGAAGCACTGTTGTCCCTCTTGAAAGGAAATTGAGATGGCGCTTGAGCCCAAGGTGGCAATATCCGATAACTTCATGCAGTCGTTTGCTCGCATTTCGAGGAAAGAGCAGCAGGGGGTAATGGGGTTCGTGGCGAAGTTTCGCCAGAATCCGCGCGCGACCGGCATCAACTACGAGACCATTCATGATGCTGCTGACCCGAACATGCGGTCTGTGCGCATCAGTCAGAAGATACGGGCCATCATCCTGAAGCCGGCAGTTGGAGATGTGTACTGCCTGTTGTGGGTAGATCAGCACGATGCAGCATACAGTTGGGCGCAACGACACAAGGTAGCCATTCATCCAGATAGTGGTTCGATGCAGCTTTATGCAGTCGATCATCGGGTGGAGGTGCCGGAGTCTGGGGTGTCTTCATCAGTGGGTGAAGATAGGGCCGATATCACGCAGGTGCCTGCGCCCAGGATGTTCGAGCGCTGGAGTGATGCGGAGATCCGTAGTCTGGGGGTTCCGGATGAGTTCCTGTCGCACGTGAGGGCGGTTGTTGATGATGACGGGCTGGAAGCGCTGGAGACGCTGCTGCCGGATGAGGCATTTGAGACGCTTTATCTGCTTGCTGCGGGTGAGGATCTGGAGCAGATTCTGGCGGAGCGCGCTGCGAGCGACGCTGTGGACACGCAGGACTTCGCTGCCGCCCTGGAACGTGATGGATCGCGCCGTCACTTCCTGGTGCTGACAGATGATGCTGATCTGGATGCCTTGCTTGCTGCGCCGCTGGAGCGCTGGCGGGTATTTCTGCATCCCAGTCAGCGAAAGCTGGTCAGTCGGGAATGGTCTGGCCCCGTGAAGGTGACGGGTGGAGCGGGCACTGGGAAGACGGTTGTCGCCATGCATCGTGCCCGCTGGCTGGCGAAGAAGTATCAGGATCTGCCTGGACGGCCTGTGGTGTTCACCACTTTTACGCGGACGCTGGCGGATGACATTGAATGGAACCTGAAACAGCTTTGTTCGCCGCAGGAGCTTGCGAAAATTCAGGTCATCAATCTGGATAGATGGGCCGTCAATTTTCTGGGGCGTACCGAATACGCATTCAAGCCACTTTATGAGGAGAAAAAGCGCCGGGAGTATTGGGATAGGGCTGTAGCAGCGTGTGTGGATCTTGACTTTGACGCATTGCTGCCCGGGATTCGGAAGCCAGCAGTTTTTCTGCGGGCCGAATATGAGCGGGTGATTTTGCCGCAGGGATGCGAAAGCGCTGACGACTACATGCGCGCCAAACGGGCGGGTCGCGGTGGCAAGCTGGGGCGTTTGCAAAAGAAGAATCTATGGCGCGTGTTTGCCGAGTATCGAAAGCTGCTGGAAGATGCGGGATTGCGGGAGCCAGAGGAGGTGTTTCGTGACGCATGCCGGCTTATTGATCAGGAGAGGATGCCGCTGGGAATACGCAGCATGGTCATTGACGAAGGGCAGGATATCAGCGCGGCGGCCTATGCGCTGATTCGGGCAGCGGTGCCTGCTGCCGACAATGATTTGTTCATTGTGGGTGATGCGCACCAGCGCATCTACCGTCACAAGGTGGTGCTTGGCCGCATAGGGATCGAGGTGCGGGGGAGAAGCCAATCCCTGAAGCTCAACTACCGGACGACTGACGAGATCAGGCGCTGGGCGTGTGCGACACTGAAAGGCGTGGAGGTCGATGATCTGGATGGTAATGTCGATACGTTGCAAGGCTATCGTTCGTTGACTCATGGAGATCATCCGGAGGTGATTCCGTCCGCATCTGTGCAAGAGGATGTGCGCCATGTGAGGCGTCTGCTTGAACAGACCGCCACTAGCGGGATAGAAGCAAGAAAAGTCTGTGTGACGGTAAGAACCAACGAGGTGTTGCATCAGCTTTCGGAGGAATTCAAGGCGCAGAATGTGGAGTTTCTGGCGTTGGGCAATGCTGCGCAGGATGATCCTTCCGTGCCAGGCATTCGTCTGGCAACCATGCACCGCGTCAAGGGGCTGGAGTTTGACGTGGTTGTGCTCGCTGGTTATGAAGGCGCAGCGCATCATGCGGCCCGAATCAGTCGTGATGAAGATGCGGGTGTGGTGGAGGCAGCCGAGAATGCCGAGCGTTGCCTGTTGCACGTGGCAGCCACTCGGGCAAGACGGCAGTTGCTGGTGCTGGAGCGGAAGTGATGGCTGCTCTTTTATTTTGGGTAGATAAGCCCATCCGGAGGCGGGGGTTGATGGGTTAGATCCCGGCTAGAGGGGGGGGCATCTCCCCCCAGTGTCTGCTGCTTCTCCTTTTTGCTGCCGACCGCTGGGGCCGCTCCGGCTGTACACGGGGGAACCGAAGCGGCATGGGCTGCCACCTAGGCCGCTGCTGCCGCGTATAGGGAGCGGCAGCAGCAGCGGCAGGCAGGGGATCAGAAGAATCCCAGTGCGTCGGGGCTGTAGCTGACCAGCAGGCACTTGGTTTGCTGGTAGGCGTTGAGCACCATCTTGTGGTTTTCGCGGCCGATGCCGGAGTGCTTGTAGCCCCCGAAGGCGGCGTGGGCCGGGTAGAGGTGGTAGCAGTTGGTCCAGACGCGGCCGGCTTCGATTTCGCGGCCAACCTTGTAGGCACGGGTGCCGTCGCGGGTCCAGACGCCGGCGCCAAGGCCGAAGTAGGTGTCGTTGGCGATGGCGATGGCTTCGTCCTGATCCTTGAAGGTGACGACCGAGGCGACCGGGCCGAAGATTTCTTCCTGGAAGACGCGCATGCTGTTGTTGCCGAGCAGCATGGTGGGTTTCACGTAGAAGCCTTCGCCCAGCCCTTCGGCCGGGGTGTTGCGGCTGCCGCCGATGAGCACCTGGGCGCCTTCCTGTTTGCCGATGTCGAGATAACCGAGGATTTTGTCGAGCTGCTGTTTTGATGCCTGCGCGCCCACCATCGTGTTCCTGTCGAGGGGGTGGCCGGCAGAAATCTTTTCGACGCGCTTGAGGGCTTTTTCGATGAAGCGTTCGTAGATGGATTCCTGCACCAGCACGCGCGATGGGCAGGTGCAGACTTCGCCCTGGTTGAGCGCGAACATGCTGAGCCCTTCGAGTGCCTTGTCGAGGAAGGCATCGTCCTTGTCCATCACGTCGGCAAAGAAGATGTTGGGGCTCTTGCCGCCGAGTTCGACGGTGGTGGGCACGAGGTTGTCGGCGGCTGCATGCAGGATGTGCTTGCCCACAGGCGTGGAGCCGGTGAAGGCCAGCTTGGAAATGCGGGTGCTGGTGGCCAGTGCCTCGCCGGCTTCCTTGCCGAAGCCGTTGACGATGTTGAGCACGCCGGGTGGCAGCAGGTCGCCGACGAGTTCGATGAAGACGAGGATGGATGCGGGGGTCTGTTCGGCTGGCTTGAGCACGACACAGTTGCCGGCGGCCAGTGCCGGGGCCAGCTTCCAGGCGGCCATCAGCAGCGGGAAGTTCCACGGGATGATCTGCCCGACTACGCCCATTGGCTCATGGAAGTGGTAGGCCACGGTGTGGTCGTCGATTTCGGAGATGCCACCTTCCTGTGCGCGGATGCAGCCGGCGAAATAGCGGAAATGGTCGATGGCGAGCGGGATGTCGGCCGCGAGGGTTTCACGCACGGGTTTGCCGTTGTCGATGGTTTCGGCCACGGCCAGACGCTCGATGTTTTTCTCCATGCGATCGGCAATGGCCAGCAGGATGCCGGAGCGGTCGGTGACGGAGGTTTTGCCCCATTTGCGTTTTTCGGCGTGGGCGGCATCCAGTGCCAGATTGATGTCGTCCGCGGTGGAGCGGGGAATCTGGCAGAAGGGTTTGCCGTCGATGGGGGAAACGTTCTCGAAGTAGTTGCCACCGACGGGGGGAACCCATTCCCCGCCGATGTAGTTTTCGTACTTGGCCTTGAAGGGAAATTCGATCGAAATGCCGAGGCTTTTCAGGGAGGCTGCGTCCATGTGTGTGTCTCCGATGAGTGAATGTCCGTTTCCGGTTTTCCGGTTATCCCTTGTTCCGGCGTGTGCTTTTCGGAACGCCGGGTCTGCCGCTGCGAGGACGCCGGTTGTGCAGCAGGCCCGGTTCGGGAGGCTGGTTCACCTGGAAGCGGTACGGTTCAGTGTCTTGTGCAATTGACCGGACAGACTCTTTTCAGGCTTGTCTTGCTGTCGAGTCTATTGAGCAAGGTATCGGCAGAAAACCTGTCGATTTCCCTGATAGGGATTCTGTGGCCTGTGCGGAGGCATGCCGTGCCCTTGGGGCACGGTCGGGACGACTGACGGCAGGTTGGGCGGAGGTGTTACTGCAGGACGAAGTTCCGCACCATGGGTTTTTTCGAGCGCGGCGGTTCGCCGATCATTTCCAGCACGCTTTCCTCGATGTAGTAGGACATGGCGCCCAATGGCAGGTCGTTGGACTCGGTACCGAAGGGGTCTTCGAGTTCTGCGCCCAGGGCCTCGATGGCGAAGAAGGTGTAGGCGATGAAGCAGACGATGACCGGGGTCATCAGGCCAATGGCATCCAGCAGGCCAAAGGGCAGCCAGAAGCAGTAGAGATAGACGCAGCGGTGGATGATGACGGAATAGGCGAAGGGGATGGGAATGGTGGCCAGACGTTCGCAACCTCCCAGCGCGGCGTTGAGGTTGCGCAGGCTTGTTTCAAAGACGGCTATGACGGGTGGCGGGATGTCACCGGAACGAAGGCGTTCGCCGAGCCATTCGTTGCACATGAGCAGGGCGATGGCAGGTTTGTAGCGCGCTGCCTTGAGGCGGGCGCTGTCTCCCGGGTCGAGAAACAGGGCGAGGTCTTCGGCGGGGTCGGTCTTGCGCAGCTGGTGCCGGAGCAGGTGAGCGAAGGCGCAGACGCGCATGGCAAGTGCCTGCGTGGTTTCGGGGCGGGTATTGAGCGTGAGTGCTTCGCGGATCAGGGAGCGGCTGTCGTTCATGACCTGCATCCACAGCGTGCTGCCTTCCCAGTAGCGCGCGTAGCTGGAGTTGTTGCGAAAGCCCAGAAAGATGGCCAGGGTGAAGCCAATCAGCGAGAACGGCACGAAGTTGAGGGATACCTTCCAGTCGAGAATCTGGCCGTGCAGGATGGTGACGATGACGGCGAAGAGGGTGACGGCCGTGAGCTGGCCGCTGATGCGGAACAGGATTGCGCCACGCATGACGAACAGCATGCGCAGCCAGTGGAGTCTTGACCGGGTGATCATGGTGTGGGGCGTCCGGCGTGGTCTTTGGGCCGGCTGTCATGGTAGAGCATCCGGTGCGGGTGGCGAGGTGATCGGGGCGGCGGGCTGACGGAAGGTTGTCGGGTGTCGCGGACGATCTGCAGGAAGGCGGTGTGTTGTGGTGTCGGTTCTGGAGGGGACGATGAGTGCTGTGCCGCTATCGTCAATGGGTGGGTGTTGCGGGAAGATTTCGGCCATTGTTGAAAACCCTGAACCCTGTTCAGTGATGAGCCGCCATCCACTACCATCTGCCGATCAACGACACAATGGGAGTCTGGTGATGATGTCAGTGCGCAAGATGATTCTGGGTTCGCTGCTGGGCGTGAGCATGATGGGATGCTCGGCGATGGCAACCAGTGGTGGTGCCGGGGCGGGTGTGGCGCAGCAGGATGGCCTGCTGACCGTGAAAAGCGGGTATTCGGCTGCGGAGTCGGTGCAGCGCATCCAGGCGGCCCTGCAGGAAAAGGGCATGAAGGTGTTTACGGTGATCGACCATCAGCAGGCGGCGGCTGATGCGCAGCTGTCGATGCCGGCGGCCAGCGTGATCGTGTTTGGCAACCCGAAGGCGGGTACGCCGATGATGCAGAAGCATCCGACGCTGGCGATCGACCTGCCGCTGAAGGTGCTGGTGTGGGAAGACGCGCAGGGCAATGTGTTTGCGTCGCTGAACAAGGCCGAGTATCTGGGCAAGCGCCACGGTGTGCCTGCCGAGGTGTATGCGCCGCTGGCCGGGGCCGAGAAGCTGATTCCGGCGGTGTTGCAGGCAAAGTGATGCGGGTTCCGGTCTGACCGGAATCCGGCTGGTCCTCATCCCCACGTGGCGTGCTTGCTCCGTGGGGATTTTTTTCGCCGGTCTCTTTTTCCTCTGGTGTTGGTGGCGTCTTGCGGTGGGCCGGTGCAGGGTTTCTGTCCGCTGGCTCTCCATCATGAAAAAAGCCGGCGTCCCTTGTGAGGGTACGCCGGCTTTGGGGGGCCGGTCTGGGCAGATGCTCTGCCCGGCCGGGATCGGTTCGTCGGGAGGATTTCCGTGGAACCGATCCTGCGGGTTGCTCCGGTGCCGATCAGGCGGCGAGGGGAGCTGCAGCCTTGGCGGACACGGGCTTCTTGATGAGGCCCAGGGCCACGGCGGTGACGACGGTACCGGCCAGGATGGCAGCGGCGTAGAGCATCACGTTGTTGACGGCACCGGGGATGGCCAGCACGAAGACGCCACCGTGCGGGGCGGCCAGCGTGATGCCGAAGAAGGCCGAAAGGCCACCGGCAACGGCTGCACCCAGCATGCAGCAGGGGATGACGCGCAGCGGATCGCGGGCCACGTAGGGGATGGCGCCTTCGGAGATGAAGGCGAGACCCAGCACGGTGGCTGCCTTGGCGGCTTCACGTTCTTCAGCGGTGAAGCGGCTGCGGAACAGTGCGCAGGCCAGGGCGATGCCCAGCGGCGGCACCATGCCGGCACCCATGACGGCTGCCATCGGAATGGTGATGTTGCTGGCGATGAGGGTGGTGCCGAAGACGTAGGCTGCCTTGTTGACCGGACCACCGAGGTCGAAGCCCATCATGGCACCGAGGATGACACCCAGCAGCACGACGCTGCCGGCCTGCATGCCTTTCAGCCATTCGGTGAGGGCGGTCATGATGCTGGCCATCGGGCCGCCCAGCACGGCGATCATCAGGAAGCCGACGATGCCGGTGGCGAGCAGCGGCAGGATCAGCACGGGCTTGAGACCAGCCAGCGTGCGCGGCAGCTGGATGTAGCGGTTGAGCGCCTGCGTGAGATAACCAGCGAGAAAACCCGCCAGAATGCCACCAAGGAAGCCTGCGCCGACGGCATTGGCGATCATGCCGCCCACCATGCCGGGTGCGAGGCCCGGACGGTCGGCAATGGAGAAGGCGATGTAGCCGGCGAGGATGGGCACCATCAGCGCGAAGGCGTTCTTGGCGCCGACCTGTCCCAGCGTCCAGGCGATCGTCCCCTGGTTGGCATCGTCCATGGCGTTGATGCCGCCCAGTGCGAAAGCCAGCGCGATCAGCAGACCGCCGGCCACCACGAAGGGCAGCATGAAGGACACGCCGGTCATCAGGTGCTTGTAGGGGCCGGAGGAGCCGGCCTTCTTGGCGCCGTCGTCGGCGGCTTCCGTGTCGCTGCTGGCAGCTGCGCCATCTGCACCCCACGGGGTTGCCTGCTTGTAGGCGGTGTCGATGACAGCGACGCCGTCCTTGATGGCCGCCTTGGTGCTGGTGGAGTAGAGCCGCTTGCCACCGAAGCGATCCTTGTTCACCTGGGTGTCGGCCGCGATGATGACGAGATCGGCGGCGGCGATTTCTGCCGGGGTGAGGGCATTCTGCGCGCCCACCGAGCCCTGGGTTTCGACCTTGATGGTGTGGCCGGCGGCTTCGGCGCCTTCCTCCAGGGCTTCGGCTGCCATGAAGGTGTGGGCCACGCCGGTGGGGCAGGACGTGATGGCGACGATCTTCAGGCCCTTGGGGGTGGGGCCGGACGGCGCGCTGGCTGCGACGGCCGCGGCACCGGCTGCTGCGGCGCCGACGGCAGCTGCTGCCTTCACGCCACCCGCCCCCTGAAGGGCCTTGCTGATGACGGCATCGGGGTTGTCGAAGACGGCCTGGGGCGAGACTTCGACGACCCGCAGGCTGGCGGGCAGCTGCGGCAGGTCGACGGGAGTATCGGTGACGACGATGGCCACGTCGGCGCCGTTCAGGTCGGCTTCGGAAAAGGTGCCATGCTCACCCAGGTGACTGAACACCTTGGATTTGAGCTGGTGGCCGGCCTTCTGGGCTGCGGCCTGGAGGGATTCGCCGATGATGAAGCTGTGGGCTGGTCCGGATTGGCTGGCTGTGATTGCCAAGATGCTTGCCACGGGGACTCTCCTGTAATGTGCGTTGGTGTGGGCTCAACGCTGGGTGATCTTGATCTGGCTGGCCAGGGCGTCGACTTCGGAAAGGGGCGGCAGGCCAAACGCGATCTGCTGGATGCGGGCAGCGGCGCAGGCCATGCCCGAAACGGCAGCATCGGGGAAGGGGGCGCCCTTGATGAGGCCGGCCATCGTGCCTGCCACCAGCGTGTCGCCGGCGCCGACGGTGGTGGCCACATGCACCTTGGGGGGCGTGGCTGACCAGCGTCCTTCGGGGCCGATGATGATGGCGCCATCACCGCCCAGCGAAACGACGACGCGCTGCACGCCGTTGGCGCGCAGTTTCTCCGCCGCGTCGATGACGTCTTCGGTGGTGGGCAGCGGGTGGCCGACAAGTTCGGCCAGTTCGGAACGGTTGGGCTTGATCATGACCGGCCCGACGGTGGCGGAGACCTCGTCCTTCCAGCGGCGAAGGATCTCTCCCAGCACGGAGCCGGCCACGTCGACGACCACATGGACTCCCTTGTCCACCAGCAGTTTGGCCAGGCGCAGCCAGGTGTCAGCCTTGAAGCCGGGGGGAAGGCTGCCGGCCAGTTCGGCCCAGTCACCGGGCTGGACTACGGCTTCCACCCGTTCGGCCAGTACCAGCTCGGCCTTGGCGCGCTCGTCTGCGTTCAGTTGCAGGCCCGCCAGGTTGATGTCGGTGGAGGCGCCGGCCTTGTCATCGACCAGCTTGATGTTGGTACGGGTGTCGCCCGGCAGACGTACCATGGCGTCACGGATGCCGTTGCTCTGGAAGGCGGCGACGAACAGGCCGTCGTTGTTGCTGCCAAGCCAGCCGGTGGCCGTGGTTTCGACACCCAGTGCCGAGAGGATGATGGAGACGCCGACACCCTTGCCGCCTGCCGTGCTGGTGTAGCCGGTGGCGCGATGCACTTCACCGGGGATCAGCTCGGGGAGCGGAATGGTCTGGTCGATGGCCGGGTTGAGGGTGATGGTGAGAACCTGCGTCATGCTGCCTCTCCGGTGGCTGTGGCGTGTTTGAGTGCATTGCCCAGTTCCCGAACCTCCTGGGCGTTTTCTGCCTGGAGGGCCTTCTGGGCGAGTGCCTGGAGGTCGGTGAGGGACTGGCGACGCAGCAGTGCCTTGATCGAGCCGATGTCGCCACCGCTCATGCTGAGCTCGTCCACGCCGAGGCCGACGAGCAGGGCTGCACCCAGGGGGTCACCGGCCAGGCCGCCGCAGACGCCGACATGACGCTTGAAGGGGCGGGCGCCGGCGACGGTCTGCGCGATCAGGCGCAGCACGGCCGGGTCGAGCGCGTCGGCCAGGCTGGCCAGCTCAGGGTGCTGGCGGTCGATGGCGAGCGCGTACTGGGTGAGGTCGTTGGTGCCGATGGAGAAGAAATCGACGTATTTGGCGAACTGATCGGCCATGACGGCGGCCGACGGCACTTCGATCATGATGCCGATGGGCACGGCGGGGGCATCGAGTTCGAGGCGGATGGCTTCGAGACGCTCACGCAGGGCCTGCACTTCGCTGATGCTGCTGATCATGGGGAACATGATCGACAGCGGGCCATGCTTGGCGGCACGGCAGAGCGCACGCAGCTGAGGCTCCAGCAGTTCGTTGCGACGCAGTTGCAGACGGGCACCACGCACGCCGAGGAAGGGGTTCTCTTCCTGGGGCAGGGCCAGGTGCGGCACCTGCTTGTCGCCACCGATGTCGAGCGTGCGGACGATGAGCGGCTTGCCGCCCAGTGCCTCGACCATCGCCCGGTATACATCGTACTGTTCGTCTTCGCCCGGCACATGGTCGCGTTCGAGGAACAGGAACTCGGTCCGCATCAGGCCGACACCTTCCGCTCCGTTTTCGAGCGCGCGGCGGGCCTGATCGGCCCGGTTGGCGTTGGCGCCGATCTCGACGCGATGGCCATCCGTGGTGGTGGCGGGTTGCATCCGCGTCTTGGCTTCTTCGGCCTGCTTCCGTTGCAGGTTGGCGATGTGCTTTTCGGCCTCGGCCAGTCCGGCTTCGGTCGGTGCCACGTAGAGGCGGCCGCGATAGCCGTCGAGAATTGCCTTGACGCCTGCCTGACCCTGGACGAGGCTTGGCGAGATGACGCCGGGGCCGGCTGCCACGACGGCGGGCAGACCCAGTGCACGGGCGAGAATGGCCGTGTGGGCGGTGGGGCCGCCACGGGCCGTGCAGAACCCCTTGACCTTGCTGGTGTCGATCTGGGCGGTGACGGACGGCGCCAGATCATCGGCCAGCAGGATGGCATCGGAGGGAAGGCCGCCGGCCAGGTTGTTGGTGTCGGCCTTGCCGAGGAGGATGCGAAGTACGCGCTCACCTACGTCCTGAAGGTCGGCCGAGCGGGCTGCGAGGGTGGCGTCGGTGAGGGCGCGCTGGGCCTGGGTGCGTTCGGCCAGCACATGCTGCCATGCCCAGGCGGCACCGTGGCCTTCGATGACGCGGCGGGTGACATCGCGCAGCCAGCTTGGGTCACGCAGCAGTTCGAGGTGGGCCTTGAAGATGTTGGCCTGCTCGCTCTGGTTCTGGCGCTCGGCGTTGGAAATGAGGGTGGCCAGCTGTTTCTGGGCGCTGGAAAGCGCCTGATCGAGCGTCGCGGCTTCGGCTGCGACGCCCTTGAATTCGTCGGCAACGGTCTCGAACTGCTGGGTCTCGGCCAGCACCAGTGTGCCGATCACGAGGCCGGGGGCAGCGGCAATGCCGGTGAAGACATTCCTTGCGTCGGGTTGCCAGTCGCCCAGCTCGCGGCCCAGACCCTGCGCCTGGGCTTGCTTGGCGGCAGCCTGACGGGCCTGACGGGTTTCCTCGTCGCCCAGCAGCTTGATGGTGCCCAGCAGGGCGCTGATGGCGTCCTGGGCATCGGCGCCGTCTGCGGACACGCGCAGTCTGGCGTTGTTGCCGGCACCCAGGCTGAGCAGGGAAGCCACGCTGCGGGCGTCGGCGACGATGTCGCCGCAGCGCACATGCACCTGGGCCTTGAAGCGGCGGATGCTCTCGACCCACTGGCCGGCCGGCCGGGCATGCAGGCCGTTGGGGTAGGCCAGGGTGATTTCCTTGCCGATGGGGAAGTCGGCCAGTGCAGGCGCGCTGCTGGCTGCGGCGCCAGCCGCGGCAGAGGCTTCTCCGGTGAGTGCCTCGACGATTTCCTGCGGGTTGCTGGTGGTTTTCAGCTTCTGCAGGCGCTCTTCGTCGCGCATCAGGCGCGTGAGGCGACGCAGCACCTTGATGTGCTCATCGGATGCAGCCGCAATGGCCACGATGAAGTTGACGATCTGGTCATTGCCTTCGGCATCCTTGCCCCAGACAACGCCCCGGGGCACCTGGATGACACCCAGCCCGGTCCGCTTGACGAGGTGCTTGTCCTCGATCATGCCGTGAGGAATGGCAACTCCCTGACCGAGGAAGGTGGTGGCGGTCTTTTCCCTTTTGAGCAGGCTTTCGGTGAAGCTCTCGTGGGCAAAGCCTGCCTTGATGAGCAGGGCACCAGCGGCGCGCACGGCGCTGTCCCGGTCGGCAAGGTCTGCCGAGAGCTGGACTTCGACGGGGGTGATTTCCGGGGATGTAGTTGTCTGATTCATGGGGAAAATTCCGGCCAGTTCCAGAGACCCTGTCACGGGATTGCGTCAGGGCAGACGACCGCACGCCACTGCGCCCGCCTTGCCCGTTTTCAATCGGGCAGGGAGGGCGCAGCGGGACGGCCTGGAATTCATTTGATCAAGGTGACGGGGATGTCCACCAGGTGAAGCACGCCGGTGGCTGCCGAGCCGAGCAGCAGACCGCCGATGCGATTGAGACCGCGGGTGCCCATCACGATCTGATCGAAAGCGCCCTGCTTGGCCACTTCGGCAATGACCGTCGGTGCGTGGCCGCGTCGGTGAATGGGTTCAAAGGGGATGCCAGCCTCGTTCAACAGGCGCTCGGCGGAGACGAGATGCTCGTGGGCCATGTCGTTCATGTAGGCATCGACTTCTTCCTTCTTGAAGAAGGCCCGGGCGTGGCCGGTCATGATTTCGGGCTGGACATTGATGATGCTGATTGAATGTCCTGCGCCTGCCCGGATCTGTTCGATCACCCAGTTCACTGCGTGCAGGGAGGGTTCGGAACCATCGACAGGGATCAGTATCTTGGCCATCTGATGTCACCTCTTGCAGGGGAGCGTGTCAGGAGACTTGCGCATTTTGTTGTCGAAACGACAGCCTGCTCCGTGTGTCACGGATGTTAACCATCGTCAGTGTTGATGTTACCCGTTTGGACGGTGCTGCGGGCGGCCCGGATGTGAAGCTCGTCACTCAGTAGAATGTCTGTCATTTCCATGAAGGGTAATCATTGTCGGGATGATGAACAGAATGGTCGGTTCTGGCGCCTGTTTTGAGCATGCACGCCTTTGGGGCCGGAAGGGCGTGTGGGCTGGACCTGGCCTGCCGGTGTGGCGGTTTTCCCAAGCCGGCTACAGGGGCATTCGGGGCGCACGCGAGCCTGTCCTTCGGCAGGGAGCGTGGCATCGTCACGACCTGCAGCGGCAGGTGCAGGCATGAGTCGCCAGATTGCATGGCTGCTGCGCACGCCGCCTTCTCCGTCGACCGTGCCCGACATCGAGCCCCGGGTAGAAGCCGCGCAGCCTGAAGGGGCAACTGCCCGGGGGGCTGGTGAGGTTCGGCGCGCTTTGCCTGTATTCCCTGATCGTGGCTCGGCCGATGATGTGGTGGTTCGGGCAGCCCGAACACCAACCGGAGCCAATGCTTCTACAGGGGGGATTGGCCGCATGCCCGCAGCGAGGGCTGCAGGCACGGTTGCAGAGGCTGCCGGCAAGGCTGTTGAACCTGCGGGGAGTACCCGGAAAGCTGCCCGGGCTGGTGCCCGGCCCCTGCCATCCCGTGAGGAGGTGCTGGCGCTGCCACCCTTCGACACGCTGTCCGACGAGGCGATCATCATGGTCGACCCTGCGCATGCAGAGGAAGCGGGGGCCGAGATCCGCGAGGCCGGGGTGGTGGGCTTCGACACCGAATCGAAGCCGGTCTTCGTCAGGGGGCAGACGCAGGATGGCCCGCATCTGGTGCAGTTTGCGGTTGCTGATCGTGCCTGGCTGTTTTCCCTGATGGAACCCCGCTGCATCGAGGTGGTGGGGGAATTGCTGGCGCAGCCTTCCCTGTGGAAGGTGGGCTTCGGGCTGGCTGGTGACCGCATCCAGCTCAACCGGCGCTTTGGCCGGATGCCGGTGTCCCTCATCGACCTGGACGTGGTCTACCGGCGGATGGGGTATCGAACCTCCACCGGCATCCGCATGGCAATGGCTGTCACCTTCGGGCGCCGTTTCGAGAAGTCGAAGGCCATCGGCAAATCGGACTGGTCAGACCAGCCATTGACGCAAGCCCAGCGCCGCTACGCCGCCCACGATGCCTGGGGGGCCTTCCGCATTCATCAGGAACTGCTGGCTCAGGGGGTGGATGTCCGGCCCTGAGTGTGGTGGAGGCACGGCGCGCACGGTCTGTTCAGGCGATGGGCCTCCGTGACAGGCAGTGACGGCGGGCGATGCAGGCACGGGTCAGTACCGGGCCTCTGTTACAGGCCGTATGGAGCGCAGGAAGCATGAGCGACAGCTTCGATCCGTGTCGGATGGATCGCTGGAATGCCGGGCGGGCTCAGACACCCCAGGTCACGTCGGCATTGGCGGCATGCGCTGCGCGCAGCATCTC
>JAUNHU010000001.1 GCA_030523825.1 Lautropia sp.
CCATCACGAAATCGCCGTCATCAGCCAGCCACTTTCAGCTTGCCGCCGCGCCCCAGACCCCCCTTCACTTCCTGCGCCTTGTATTCGCGCATCGAGATGATCATGTTGCGGTAAGCATCCAGGAAGGCCGCCACGATGGCCTTGCCTTCCGGCGTGCGCGACATGGCCGACAAGCCGCCCCACTTGCCCAGCCCCCAGGCCGACACCGCGGCACCGAAGTTCGTGGAGCTGGCATTACCCTCGGCAATGCCGATCTGTACCCCCGTGCGGATGTCGTAGAGCGTGAGTGTGACCACCGACTGCTTGCTTTCCAGCGAGCCGCTCAGGCGGGAGAGGCTGGTCGGCAACAGGCCGGAAACGGCCCCCATGACCTTGCCCGTGGTGTCGTTGTCGATGACGACATCCGGCTCCATCATGTAGTCGGCCGCCACGCGCTGGCCTTTTTCCTGGGCCGATCCGGCACGAAATTCACCCGACTCACGCTGACGTGCAGTGATGGCAGAAAGCCGGCCCTCGGTGCGAACGTTGCCGATCGAGGTCATCACGAAACAGTTCGACTGCTGAATGGCCAGCCGGATTAGCGAGTTCACCTGCGTACTGCGCGTACCCGAAGACATCAGCCCCACATCCAGGCGGCCGTCATCCACCGCCAGCGTGCCCAGAGGCTCATCGCAGCGCTCGATGGCACTGTTGGCGTTCATGCTGGAACTGCCGGAAGCCGCGCCACCGATATCAGTGGATGCACCACCGCGTGACACGATACCGCCCCCCAATGCACCGCAGCCTGACAGCAGCACGGCGACGGAAGAAAGGACAAGAGCCTGCCGGGCGAAAGTCTTTGCAAACATGGAAAACTCCTCGTCGAGATGTCGGATCGGAATCAACGGAAATACCAGGCGCCACTGCGCCAGTGCAGGTAGTACGGATAGCCACGCCACCAGTAGCCCAGCCAGGTCACGCGCCATGCGTCCACCCAGCGACGGAAGCTGGCTTCGTCGCCCTTTGCCTTCTGTGCCTGCGACAGCAGGGCCGCGGCCTCGGCATCACCCTGCGACGCAGCCGGCATCAGCCAGGATTCGGCTGCCGCATAGTCAGGCCCCATCTCCTCAAACCCGGAGAGGTAAAGGCGGCCCAGCGCTACCTGCGCAGGAGCATGGCCACGCTCTGCAGCATTGCGCATCCAGACGACGGCCTTGCGGGAGTCACGCCGCACCCCATCGCCACGGAAGAAACGCAGAGCCAGATCAAAGGCGGCGCGTGCATCTTCGCGGGCCTTCAGCTCCAGCGCCTCGATACGCCCGGCTTCTGCCAGATCTTCTGCCGATGCCTGTTCCCCGATGGGCTGGCTGCGCAGGGTCGCCAGCGTCTTGCGCTCGCAGCCATCCTGCTGCGTGCACACGTCAAATGTCTGATCGGGACTGGACTTCTGACTGCTGGATGCGCAGGCACTCAATGCAAGGCAGATCACCAGCAGGGGAATGGATGTCTTCTTTCTCATGATCTGGACATCAGGTTGTCAGAACGTCGCTCAGCATGAACCTGCCCGGGCTTTTCCACCATCGGCCACATGGCCTAATCCGCCCGCCAAAGACGAACTTTTTTGGCGTGTTCATGAGATTCGTCACGCAGAAACCCCGGGCCGGGGAAAACAACCCGCGGGCACGCGATGTACGGCCACCCAAAGACGTGAGATGACAGCGTGAAGCCGACCGGTGGGTCCGCCATCCAGACACAGCGACTGGCCACCCGTCCGAAACGTTGCCATGAAACAACAACATTTCGGTACGCTCCCGGCCGTCCTGATCCTGATGCTTCGTCCGATGCGACTCTCTGGCAAGAAACTCCCCTTCCCGGGCATTTCCAGAAACACACTGGCAGCCTTTGCCGTTGCAATGCTGGTGGCAGCATGCGGCGGCGGAGGCGGTGATGCCCCCACCAACGCCTCCCATGACGGTGTAGGAGCAGGCACCACAGGTGTTGGCAATTCTGCGCATCTTCCGTCGACCCCAAGCATGACGGGAACCCCGGACGGTCAGAACGATCATGCCGGCTCACGCACCTTTAGCCGCTGGACGATGGACAGCGAAGCCGACGTGAGCCGCTTCATGGCACAGGCATCCTTCGGCGCACGGGAACGTGACCTGAAGGAACTGAAGGGCAGCAGCGTCAACGACTGGATCGAGAAGGAATTTGCAAAGCCGCAGACGAAACTGCTGAACGTCATCGACGCCTGGAAAGCAAAACGCGCCGAAAAGCTGACGATGAACGACACCTACTATGCGTGGTGGTACGCATCGCAGCAGGATGACCAGTTGCGGCAGCGCATGGCCTGGGCGCTGTCGCAGATCTTCGTGGTCTCTGCAGCTTCCGGAACATCGGAATATCCGCGCGGCATGGCGAACTATCACGACCTCCTGGCAGCCAATGCCTTCGGCAATTTCCGCCAGTTGCTTGAGGACGTGACACTGAACCCGATGATGGGCATTTACCTGACCCATCTGCGCAACCGGGCAGAGCAATACAACAATGCGGGCGACCAGACCAGCTCGCCGGACGAGAATTACGCACGCGAGGTGATGCAGCTTTTCACCATTGGTCTGGAGATGCTGAATCCCGATGGCTCGGTGAAGCGGGATGGCCGTGGCGAAGCGATTCCCACCTACAACAACGACGACATCCTGGGGCTGGCCCGGGTGTTCACGGGGTGGAGCTGGGGCGGACCACGGACCTCATACGACTGTTTCGTCCGTCATCAGAGCTGCTCTGTTGCGGCGGTGCCCGACCTCGACGTGGTGCCGATGAAAGCCTACCCGCAATACCATTCCACCAAGGAAAAACACTTTCTTGGCGTGACCATTCCCGAGGGTCAGGCCACCCCCGTTGCCAACCTGAAGATTGCGCTCGACACGCTGTTCAACCACCCGAATGTGGGGCCTTTCATCGGCAGGCAGCTGATTCAGCGCCTCGTCACCAGCAATCCCTCGCCTGCCTACGTGCGCCGTGTGGCCGATGCTTTCAACAACAATGGTGCTGGCGTGCGGGGTGACATGAAGGCGGTGATCCGCGCAATTCTGCTCGATGAAGAAGCACGTCGGCGTCGGCCGAATGATCCGGCAGCCGGACGCATCCGCGAACCCGTGCTGCGCCTTGCCCAGCTGATGCGGGCCTTCGATGCCAAATCGCTGAGTGGCGAATGGAGGCTCGGCTGGACCGATGGCGCCGGGGCACTGAACCAGATGCCCTATCGTTCGCCGTCAGTCTTCAATTTCTATCGCCCGGGCTATTCTCCGGCGAATACGGCAGCATCCAGGGCAGGTCTGGTTGCACCGGAAATGCAGATCCTGAACGAAAGCAGTCTGGCGGGCATTGCCGGCTACTTCCACGGCACAACCAACGGTTCCAATGCCGGCCTTGGCAGCATCGACCTGCCCAACCCCGATGATCCGGGCAAAACGGTCAGGAAGCGCGAGATTCCATTCGACTACACAGCACTGGCAGCGCTGGCCGAGCGGCCGGAAGCGCTGGTCGATCACGTCGACCGCTTGCTGACGGGCGGACAGATGAAGGCCGATACACGCCGCACCATCATCGACGCCGTCAGTCGCGCGGAGTACGTCCGATACCGGACAAAGGAACAGGTCAACCTGAACCGTGCAGGTCTGGCCGTCTATCTCACGGTGATGTCCACCGACTACCAGGTGCAGAAATGAGCCACGACCACGATCATCATCACGATCACGAGCATGACCCCTCGCGCCGCGCACTGCTGAAGGGTAGTGCAGCAGCCATCGCAGGCCAGGTTGCCCTGCCCTTTGCACTCAACCTTGCCAGCATGGGCAGCGTGGCCGCGCAAAGCAGCGGCAACAACGATTACAAGGCGCTGATCTGCCTGTTTCTGCACGGCGGCAATGACCACGCAAACACGGTGGTGGCCACCAATGGCAATTCGTGGGAGAGGTACAAGACCCTGCGCAGTTCGATCAGCCTGCCTGCGCCGGGCGAAACCAATGGCCTGCTGTCGATCAGCCCATCCAACCTGGCAGCCTACGACAATGGCTCACTGACGCTGGCATTGCACCCCAGTCTGACCGCCGCCCGCGACCTGTTCAACAAGGGCAAACTTGCCATCCTGTCGAACGTCGGCCCGCTGATCGAGCCCACCACCGTGGATGAATATCAGCGGATGCTGACCCGCATTCCGAGCCGGCTGTATTCGCACAATGACCAGCAATCCACCTGGCAAACCTTCTCCCCCGAAGGCAGCCAGGTCGGCTGGGGCGGGAAGCTGATCGACCGGCTTTCCAGCAGCTTCAACGGCGGAGCCAGCTTCTTTGGTGCCATCGCCCCCGGCAACAACCCCTCGCCCTGGCTGACCGGCGAGCGTACTTCGCCCTACGCCATTCCGACATCGGGCACGGTGGGTATCCGGCAACTGAAGGAAAACCTCGGTGGCGTGAACGGTGGCGGGCAACTGCTGCGCGACCTTCTGATGCTGGACCGGAACCATGCGGGGTATCTGGAGCAGACCCTCGCGCACCTGAACCAGCGCACCATCCAGTATCAGCAGATCCTGCAGGATGGCCTGGTCGCAGAAGACCACGCCGGACTGCTGGACATCCCCCTGCTGCCGGGAAGCGCCACGGCCCGCAACTCCCTGGCCGTCCAGCTGAGAATGATCGCGCGTATCATCGCCAGCCGGAACAACATCGGCGCACGCCGTCAGGTGTTCTTCATCCAGCTGGGCGGGTTCGACATGCACAGCAATCTGCTGGGCGCACACAAGCCGCTGCTCGACACGGTCGACCAGGCCCTCGATTTCTTTTCCAGACAGATGGCCTCGCTTGGCGTGGAAGACAAGGTCACGCTGTTCACCGCCTCTGACTTTGGCCGCACCATCGTGGGCAACGGTTCGGGCAGCGACCATGCCTGGGGCAGCCATCACTTCATCGTCGGTGGCGCCGTCAATGGTGGCAAACTCTACGGCAAATTCCCCGAATTCGGCATCAATGCCGGAAACGACGCGAGAGGTCGTCTGGTGCCAAACTACTCGGTGGAGCAATATGCAGCGGCGCTGGGCGAGTGGTTTGGCCTGTCGCAGAGCGAGCTGATGGAAGCCCTGCCCAACCTGCGCAATTTCGACCGCAACGCACTGCGCCCGATGATGAAGATCTGAGCCCCCTCGGGGGCATGGTGACACCTTCGCCACCATGCCTCCTGGGTCTCATTCCCGGAAGGAAGCACAAGCCATCACGGCCCAACCTCACCTTGAAAGGCGGGACTCTGACAATGTGCCCGCATCTGACGTCAGCCCCGTTTCTCAGGCCCCGTCTGTCCTTCAGGGTCTTTTCGGAGGCACGCCCCCTTCCTGGATGGGAAACACCCGGTCGTAGACGATGTTGTAGAAGAAGGCAAAGACCACGTAGAAGATGACCAGGCCGATGTCGGCCACCAGTGCCTGCCACAGGCTGATGTCCAGCCACCAGGCAATCAGCGGCACCAGCAGGATGACGAGTCCCCCCTCGAAAGCCACGGCGTGCAGCACCCGCACACGCATGCGCCGCTTCACCGACGACCCGGTGAGCTTCTTCAGCATGTGATCGAAACCGACGTTGTAGATGTAGTTCCAGACGGCAGCGATGGCTGCCGTGCTCACACCCAGCACGCCGATCTCGGCAAAATCCAGGTCAAAGAAGAACACGCCAATCGGGATCAGGATCAGCAGCGCGCTGATCTCGAACAGCAGCATGTGTCGGATACGGTCGGCAGGGGTACGCATGGAGGAAGATTCTGATTTCCCCGGAGGATCAGGGAGTCGGCGGGGAATGAAGGCGCCAAGTGCCGGATAATACCCCGCAAGCCCGGCACGTGATGCGGCCGGGTTGGTCAGATTACCCCCTTTTTTTCTCCCATGCTTGCTGCCCTTACCCTGCTTCTCGTCTTTCAGCTTGCCGGCGAGATCATCGTCCGTCTGCTGGGCATGCCCATCCCCGGTGCCGTGGTCGGCATGGCGCTGCTGTTCGTGGCACTCGTCCTGCGCGGAGGCCCCAGCCATGACCTGCGTGACTTCAGCCGCAGCCTGTTGCTGAACATGTCCCTGCTGCTGATTCCGGCTGCTGCCGGCATCATGCTGCATGGCGAACGACTTCAGCAGGAATGGCTGCCCATCCTGCTGGCCATTGCGGTATGCACCCCGCTGGTCACGGCCATCACGGCCTGGCTGTTGCAGACGCTCATCCAGCGCCGTCGTGGCACCACACTGGACCAGGGGGACGCATGATGCACCAGAACATCGAGGCGCTTGGTGCCTGGCTGCAGACCACACCGCTGCTCGGGCTGATCCTTACCCTGCTGGCCTATCAGGGCGCCATGTGGATACATCGCCGGATGAAGGGCCACACGCTGGCCAATCCGGTGCTGATCGGGGTCTTCATCGTCATCACGGTGCTCAGCATCATGAAGGTGGACTACCAGGCCTATTTCCAGAGCGCCCAGTTCATCCATTTTCTGCTCGGCCCCGTCACGGTGGCGCTGGCCGTGCCGCTATACGCGCAGATCAAGCCGCTGGTCCGGCTGGCATCGCCGCTGCTGATCTCGCTGACCGCAGGCGCCCTGAGCGCAATCGTGCTGGTTGTCGCTCTGGCCAGGCCGGCCGGTGCAACACGCGAAACCCTGCTGGCCCTTCTCCCCAAGACGGCCACGGCCCCGATTGCCATGGCAATGGCCGACACGCTGGGTACCTCGGCGTCTCTGGTGATGGCCTGCGTGATGATGACCGGCATTGTCGGCACGCTCAGCGCACCACTGGTTTTCCGGCTGCTGGGAGTACAGGATGAAGCCGTGCGCGGTTTTGCACTGGGACTGACCGCACACGGCATAGGCACTGCACGCGCCTTTCAGGAATCGGAGCGCACAGGGGCATTTGCTGCACTGGCAATGGGCCTGACCGGGCTGCTGACGGCCCTGATCGTCCCGCCCCTGGCGCTATGGCTGGCGCGCTGAACGATCAGGCGCTGGCATCGGCCGGCGGATAGCCGGCCGCAACGAGAGCGGAGACAAAGGCTGCCGGCTCCCGGTTGGTATTGATTGCAACCATGTGGGTATCGAGGTCGATCTTCACACCAACACCCGGCTCGACCTGCTGGACTGCTTCGGTCACGGAACGTTCGCAATGCTTGCAGGTCATGTCGGGAAGATGGAATTTGATCATGTCACGTCTCCTGAAAGTCATCGCCGGACCGAATGCAACGCGACCCGCATACCAGCAGGCCACACAGACTCCGACGACCGGTGATTCAAGGATACACCCGCAGGCCCGCCGATTTGAGGGAATATCCCTCGCCCTGAAGGCTTTGCTGCGGCAGCCGGCGGAACGTTGGTTACGGCCCACACCATGCGTACCGGCAAAGGGCGAAACCCGATCGTCAACCGCGTGAATGCCGTAGGCAAACCGGCAGGGAAATGCCTGCCGAAACACGAGGCGCCGATGATCGTGTCGCCCACGATTTCATGCCCTCCGGCCCCCCGTGGCACACGGGAGGCCAGCGTCACGCTACCCTTGTGAAGCGACCTTCAACGCCTGGGTACGTGCAGCTTCCTCTCCCTGCTGCAGGAAGGCAGCCAGCTGGGGCGAGTCGGACTTGATGGTGCCCAGCGGCCCCGTGGCCACCACCCGGCCGGCTTCCACCATGATGAGCGCATCGAACTGCGGCAGCAGCGACGGGCGGTGGATGGAGGCAATGATGGTGGCATCGGCCCGGGCCTTGAAGAACTCGGCAACCAGTGCCGCTTCGGTGGAGGGGTCGAGCGCCGAGGTGGGCTCATCCAGCAGCAGGATGCTGCTGGCCTCGGCCGCCACCAGAGCCCGCGCAATGGCAACCCGCTGGCGTTGCCCGCCCGACAGGTTGCCGCCACGGGCCGTGACCTTGCTGTCCAGCCCGTCCTTCATCTTTGCCACGAACGCGGTGGCCTGCGCTACCTGAAGCGCGGCATCGTAACGGGCCGACAGGTCCGTCCGATCGACGCCAGCCGGCGCCGCCAGATCGAGGTTTTCGCGCAGGGTGCCGCCAAAGAGTTCGGCATCCTGCGGCAACAGCGTGGCCACCGAGCGCAGCGCAGACGACATCGCAGCAGCATCGAGCGGTGCAGCACCATCCACGTTCAGGCGCCCTTCGTTCGGCGCATAGAGGCCAGCCAGCAGGCGCAGCAACGTCGTCTTGCCCGAACCGCTGGGGCCAACCAGCGCATAGCGCTTGCCGCGTTCCAGCTTCAGGTCTACACCGGCCAGGGACCCACCCACCGCTTCCGGATTGGACGGGTCCTGCGGCTGGCGATGGAACACCACCGATTCCAGCGTCATTGCCTGCCAGTCAGCCTGCACGGGCGCACCCGCCTGCGCATCATCCGCTGACACGGACAGCGGCAGCGCGCGAATGTCATCCCCACTCTGATAATCGACCTGCTGGCGGGTAAGCGACTGGAAATGCGCTGCCACGCCGGTGATGACGCCACCGGCCTGCAACGCATATTCGTACACCATGAACAGGTTGCCGATCTTCACGCCTTCGGCTGCCGGTGCACCTGCAGGGGCCGGTGCGGCAGCAGGCACGATGCCGGTCATCGACATCCAGACATACATCGACAGCAAGGCAATCCACAGCAGGCAATTGAGCAGATCGACGGCCGCCCACTTGCCCTCGTTATAGACGATGGCCCGCTTGACCGGCTCGAACACCGCACCCAGACGGGTTTCGACCAGCTTCAGCACGCCACGCTGCAAACGGAGCGCCAGCACCGACAGATTGTTGACAAGGCCGTCCGACAGACTGGACCAGTATTCACGGTCGGCCGCATTCTCGTGAGCGGCCAGCTTCATCATCACCTTGTCGAAGGACACGATGATGACGGCCAGCACCAGATAGCCCACCACGGCAACGCCACCCACCCAGGGCGAAATCACCCACAGCGCAATGACCGGGCCAACCAGGCGCACCACGCTCTGCAGATAAATGAACTGGCTTTGCGCAAAATCGTAGAGGGCGCGGGTGGTCTGTTGCACCCGGTGAGCCGTTTCGACGCCGTGCTGCGCCTCATGCCAGACGAGCGGCGCAGCATAGAGGCGCTGCATCAGGTCGGTGGATACGCGCTGACGCACCACCAGCGCCACATTGCGCTCCAGGATGCGTCCAGGGCCGTGCAGCAACCAGCTGGCCAGCGTGGCGAGAAAGACCAGCAGCAGCATTTCGGCGGCCGGCTCGATGCCGGCGAGCCCACGCGATTGCAGCGCATTGATGGCCGATCCGGCCAGAGCCGGCACGGCCAGCTTGAAGCCCTGCGAACCGATCAGCAGGATGAACGCTGCCAGCAGCGTCCCCCGCTTGCCGGCAGAAAACCGCCAGAGTTCACGATATAAAAAGCCAACCCCGAGGGTTCCTGCCGGTTTCGCCATCAATCACACCATGTCAATTCATCGAATGGTGCGAGTGTACCCGTCGTTGCGCTGACCGCCTTGCTGCGGGTAGCCGCCCTGTTGCTGGCCGTTCCACTGGCCGTTGTCCTGCGGTTGGGCACCCTGCTGCTGACCGCCCTGCTGTTGCTGCGGTGTGGCTCCCTGGCCCACGTAGATTTCCACGCGACGGTTCTGTGCGCGGCCATCCACGGTGCGGTTGTCGGCAATCGGGTCACGGCTGCCGCGACCGTCGATCATGATGCGCGAGGCCAGCACGCCACGGGACACCAGATAGTCGCGGGTGCGGGCAGCACGATTCACCGACAGAGGGTTGTTGACCGCATCGGACCCGGTGCTGTCGGTGTGACCGATGATCTGCACATTGGTGGCGGTGTTGGCCACCAGCGTCTGCGCAAACCTGTCCAGAATCGGCTGGAAGGCCGGGCGGATGGCAGCACTGTTCACGTTGAAGGAAATGTCGCTGGGGATCTCCAGCTGCAGCAGGTTTTCGGCCGTCTGCGTCACTTCCACGCCGGTGCCCTGGGTTGCCTGCTCCATCGCGCGCTTCTGTTCTTCCATCTGGCGCGACCACACATAGGTGCCGATACCGGCAATGGCGCCACCGATCAGCGCGCCATTGCGCACGCCCTTGGAGCCCGACTTGTTGCCGCCCAGCGCAGCGCCCACGGCAGCACCAATGCCCGTGCCGATGGCGGTGCGACGCTGCGTGTCCGACATGCCACCACCGCCTTCGGTCGTGGCACAGCCCGACACCAGCAGGGCCACTGCCGTGGCCGTAACCAGCGCCATCTTGCCCCGCCCGGCCGCACGCTTCGCCGTTGCACCCGTCACCACCGATTTCTGCATCATTGTCGACATCCCGTTCTCCTGGCGGCCAACCGCCTGATGATGAATCACATCTGCCACGCGCTGCCTGCCGCATCGGCCAGGATGGCCGCTGCACCCGGACACTGCGCGGGACACTCACGGGCATTATCCGTCACATCCCCAAGCCCTGCCATCACTCCCCCTGCCATTCGTCAGTCGGCAATCCTTCTTTGACAAAACGCCACACATGCACTTGCAAGGGTTGGCGGGGAGGTCCGCAGCCGCCCCCACCCCGCCGCATGAGCAGTTAAGCGAATAGAATCAGCATTCCTCATGCCCGGCGTCCATCGTCCGCCTGCTGTTGCGGCCCCATGCCCACAAACAGACAGAGGTGCGCCGCCACCCACCTGCCGCCCAGGAGTCCACCGATGCGTTCCCTGTTCAATTTCAGTGCCGGCCCGGCCACCCTGCCCGAAGAAGTCCTGCAACAGGCACAACAGGAAATGCTCGACTGGCAGGGCACCGGCATGTCGATCATGGAGATGAGCCACCGGGGCAAGGAATACATGAGCGTGCAGGCCGAAGCCGAGGCCGACCTGCGCGAGCTGCTCGACATCCCGGAAGGCTACCGCGTGCTGTTCCTGGCGGGCGGCGCCACCCTGCAGTTTGCCGCCCTGGCCCTCAACCTGCTGCCCGAAGGTGGCCGTGCCGACTACATCGACACCGGCGTCTGGGCCGGCAAGGCCATTCAGGAAGCCAGCCGCTTTGGCAAGGTGAATGTGGCGGCCAGCAGCAAGGCCGACAACTACAGCCGCATTCCCGAGCGCAGCAGCTGGCAGCTCGACCCCTCCGCCGCCTACGTCCACATCTGCAGCAACGAAACCATTGGTGGCGTCGAGTTCCACAGCGTGCCCGATGTCGGCACCGTGCCGCTGGTGGCCGACATGTCGTCCAGCTTCCTGTCGCGGCCGGTGGACGTGAGCCGCTACGGCATGATCTACGGCGGCGCACAGAAGAACATCGGCCCGGCCGGCCTCTCCATCGTCATCATCCGCGACGAGCTGCTGGGCAAGGCCCGCAGCAGCACCCCCTCGGTGCTCGACTACCGCGTTCAGGCCGACAACGACTCGATGCTGAACACCCCGCCCACCTACTCGATCTACCTGGCGGGCCTCGTCTTCCAATGGCTGAAGCGCCAGGGCGGCCTCGACGGCATCGAGCAGCGCAACATCGAGAAGGCACACCTGCTCTACGACACCATCGACGCCAGCGATTTCTACCGCAACCCGGTGCTGCCGGCCGATCGCTCGCGCATGAACGTCCCCTTCGTGCTGGCCGATGACGCACTCGACAAGGCATTCATCGAAGGCGCCCGCGCACACCGCATCGACGGCATCAAGGGCCATCGCTCGGTGGGCGGCATGCGCGCTTCCATCTACAACGCCATGCCGCTGGAAGGCGTGCAGGCGCTGGTCGACTACATGCGCCACTTTGAAAAGACCAAGGGCTGACACCCACTTCCACGAGCACCTGCCATGAGCTTCATTGCCACACTCCAAAAGCGCTGGAAAGAGGCCGACTCGATGCTGTGTGTCGGCCTCGACCCGGACGTGCGCCGCATCCCCGTACACCTCGGTCACGGCCCCTCGGCCGTCCGTCAGTTCTGCTTCGACATCATCGACGCCACGGCCGATCTGGCCTGCGCCTTCAAGCCGCAGATTGCCTACTTTGCCGCCCTGCGCGCCGAAGATCTGCTTGAAGAACTCATCGAGTACATCCACCGCAAGTACCCCGGCATTCCCGTCATCCTCGATGCCAAGCGCGGGGATATCGGCAGCACCGCGCAGCAATATGGCGTGGAAGCCTTCGACCGCTACAAGGCCGATGCGCTCACGCTCAGCCCCTTCATGGGCTTCGACTCGATCGAGCCCTACTTCGCCTGGCCCGGCCGCGGCCTGATCCTGCTGTGCCGCACCAGCAACCCCGGCGGAGACGACCTGCAGGCGCTGCGGGTACAACCCGATTTCACAGGTGACACCACTCACCACAGCCTGCCAACAACGTCCGCCGCAAAACCCGACACGGCCGTCGAACCCCCCCCGGCGGCGGCCGGCACCCTGTTTTCCGCCGGCACGGGCCTGTCCTTCCCCGAGGCCAGCCCCTCGTCCGCATCGCTGCCGCATCTCTACGAGCATCTCGCCACCCTGGCCGCCGGCCCCTGGAACAAGAGTGGCGAGCTGTGTCTGGTGGTAGGCGCCACCTACCCCACCGAACTGGCCCGCATCCGCCAGCTGGCCCCCCGGCTGCCGTTGCTCGTGCCCGGCGTGGGTGCCCAGGGCGGCGACATCGACGCCACGGTGCAGGCCGGGCTCGATGCCGAGGGACATGGCCTGATGATCAACTCCTCCCGCGCCATCCTCTACGCATCCGACGGCACCGACTTTGCTGCAGCTGCCCGACATGTGGCCCAGCAGACCCGTGACGCGATCCGGGCCGCCCGGGACGCCGCACGTGGCGGGAAAGTGCAGCGCTGATCGCTCCCTTGATTACCTCCTCTTGACCGCATCCTGGATTCCGCATCCTTGAGTCCCCGTTTTGAGTCCCCGGTCCCGGTGCCCGGCACGCAGACACCTGCAGCATGCCGGGCACCGGGGTCGATTCCTGCATCGAGCAAGCCGGATTGAGTGGCCCCCTTCCATTTCTTCCGCAAAGGGTGCTATACTGTATTTCTGTTGCCGCAAGGCACATGTGTGGAGATGTAGCTCAGCTGGTTAGAGCGCACGACTCATAATCGTGAGGTCGGTGGTTCAAGTCCACCCTTCTCTACCACCCTCATTCCTCGTGTCGGCCTGTCTGGTTCGGCGCGATACGCACCAGCCCTCTCGGCACCGTGCGCAGCCAAAGCCCCGTCAAGGGGCTTTTTGCTTTTCCGGGGTCACTTTTCTCTGGCCTGCGCCGGGAGCCATCCATCAGGGATAATCACCGCTGGCAAATTCCCCGACGGTATTCGTTATCCCCCGCATCACCGGCTCCCCGCATGCAAACTCCCGTCCCCCCTCCGTCATCCGCGGCCGCCACTGGCACCACGCATGCGGCGCCAGCGCCGACACGGGAAAACACGCCCGCATCAGCAGGCACGGCCTCGGCCCCGATGGACACTCCCATCGAAGCGTCCTCGTCTGCCGTTGCCCCCTCGGCCTTCCGGTTGTCCGTCCCGGTGGCAATGGGCTACATCCCGCTGGGCATGGCCTTCGGGTTCCTCATGACCCAGGCCGGTGCCGTCTGGTGGATTGCCCCGGTGATGAGCATCCTCGTCTATGCCGGTGCTGCGCAATTCATGGTGGTGCCCATGCTGGCCGCCGGCGAAACCCTGGCCGCCATTGCCTTCGCCACCCTCGTCGTCAACCTGCGCCACATCTTCTACGGCCTGTCGGTGCTGGACCGCCTGCCCGAGAGCCGATGGGGCCGCGCCTACCTGGCCGCCGCCCTCACCGACGAAAGCTACTCCCTCATCACCACCCTGCCCCGGAACACGCCCACGCGAACCGTGCTGGGCCTTGCCGCCCTCAACCACGGCTGGTGGGTACTGGGCAGCCTCATCGGCAGCGTCATCGGCGCCAGCATTCCGCCCACGCTCAAGGGCTTCGACTTCAGCCTGGCCGCCCTTTTTGCCATCCTGGTGGTGGGCCAGTGGCGGGCCAACCGGCAACCGGCGCCGCTCATCACCGCCGCAATCAGCTACCCTGTTGCGATGTGGCTCATGCCCTCACAGGCATTGCTGATTGCCATCGGCCTTTCTGTTGTCATCGGCGTGGCACTTGTCCTGCGCCAAAAGCCTGCCGCTCCGGTCGATGGCACCTGAGCATGAATCGCCCCTTAAAATGCTGACCCCGTCGCTCAGGAGCATGGTTGCCACCATGAGACGCGGCACCGAAGCATGTCTTGCCCGAACCATTTCCTGCACGGCCCACATCTCCACACGGCACACCAACAAGCAGCCTACCCATGATAAGCAGCTCCCACGCCCTGCTCGCCGCACTCGTCATGGGCATCGTCACCTTCGCCCTGCGCGCCCTGCCCTTCGTGGCGGCCGACTTCCTGCGCAAGCATCGCATCATCCGCGAACTGGGCCGCTTCCTGCCGGCTGCCATCCTCGCGCTGCTGCTGCTTCATACCCTCCTCGCCTTTGCGCAACAGGACGCCCCCACCGTGGGCCTTGCCCCCGTGCTCATCGCCATTGCCACCACCATCGGCCTGCACCTGCTGTTCCGCCACGCGCTGCTCAGCATCTTTGCCGGCACGGCACTGTACGTGCTTCTGCGAAATCTCGATATCCTGACGCTCTGAGCGTTCACACCCGCAGGCATCCTCCGCAGACATGCCAGCAGGCACGCGCGTGTTTCCGACACACGCGGGCCACCCGACCAGGCAAACCCGCTTTCATTCAGGACAATGGCCTGCCGTGCCGTTCATTGGAAGCACATCGGGTGTCCGCCCCTCAGCACATTCTCTCGCTCCTTCAAGAAACATGGACACCCTGATCACCGGTTTCATCATCAGCATCAGCCTCATCGTCAGCATCGGTGCGCAGAACGCTTTTCTGCTCAGGCAGGGGCTGCTGCGCCGGCATGTGCTGCCGGTGGTCCTCATCTGCTGCCTGGGCGACCTGCTGCTCATCGGCACCGGCGTGCTGGGCCTGGGTGCGGTCTTCAACAGCAACCCCACCTTCACCCGGGCACTGGCCGTTGCCGGCATCGTCTTCCTCATCTACCTCGGCACCCGCTCGATACGCGCCGCCTTCACCCAAGGCACGCTCGACGTGGACGAGAACGGTACGGCACCACAATCACGCAAAGCCGTCATCAGCACCGCACTGGCCGTCACCTTCCTCAACCCGCAGTCGCTGCTCGAAACCCTCGTCATCATCGGCAGCCTGGCCGCCACCTTCACCCCCGAACAGAAAGCCCGCTTCCTGCTCGGCGCCGTCAGCGCCTCCTTCCTCTGGTTCTTCAGCCTCGGCTACGGCGCCCGCCTGCTGCGCCCATTGTTCAAAAAGCGCATCGCCTGGCAACTGCTCGACATCGGCACCGGCCTGCTGATGTTCTACATTGCGTGGCACCTGGCGGATTATTTCTTTCTGAAGTGAAGGGGCAATTACCCCGGGTCGCAGCAAGGACAACCCGGGTTGAAAGGTATTGACGATACGGAGCACGACAGACTGATCCAGCCGGCTCTGTTACCGGGCGGCCATCTCGGTGTATTCAACCGTTCAGGCCAAGGGATTTCCTCAGTTCCCCGGATGAGATGACCCTCTCTTTACCCTTGTCATCAAGCTCGGCGCGGGTGGCGCCTCGGAAATTGATCGCTTCAACGAGACAGTTTCTAGGTTGAGCCAGAACGAACTGCATGGCGTTCCAGATGGAACTCGAATGAAGTAGCCCCTGAGCAGCATCAGGCGTGCGCTCGCCAGCAGCGTCATCCGTAGTGCAAAAATCAGGCGGGTAAAAGCCGGTAACCCGGATGTCATCGGCACGGAGTCGGGCCGACATGATTTCACAAAAACCTTTTATTCCGTGCTTTGCTGCGTAGAAGGCCGGATGTGCATTGGACTCCACATAGCCAGGCAGGGCACACGCTGAGCCCATGACCAGGATGTCCGCTCCGTTGGCGCTATGCAAACCGGGAAGCAATGCCTTGGTAAGCAGAATGGACCCGGTAAGCCCGGAAGCTACTGTGCTGACGATTTCCTCATCAGAGGCATCCGTAAGTGAGCCTTCCAGCCACTGAGCCGCGCTCAGAACGAGTATGTCGATGGGCGTGGCGTCAGAAAGCAAGACTTCGGCAAACGCCCGAATCGACGCAGGGTCTGCCATGTCGCAGACATGCGGACGCGCGTGTCCGCCGTTTTGCTTGATGGTGGCGCTGGTTTCTTCCGCCGAAGAAAGCCTTCGCGCGCACAGATCAACCCTTGCACCATGACGCGCCATGAGAATCGACACGGCTCGTCCGAAATCTCGACCACCGCCCGTGACCACCACTCTTTTACCTTCAAGCATTTGAACCTCTTGATTTATCCATTACCCGCATGATGAACCACACAAACCCCGTAAGCATTACCGTGAAAGAGATCAGAGCGTACATAAGCCGGTCTCCTCCCGTCAATTGATCAGATCAGAGGCAGAAAAATCATTCTTTTGAGATTGAGCGCATGATTTATGACCCAAAGCGGGCCTGCCTGATCGAATCCTCTGTTGGCTAGAAAATAAGCCGGCACGCTCACAAGCAGTTCTTTTTCCCCCTTGCAGCCAATCACTCGGGTCGCGCGGGCATGCCCAAGGTATTACCATTAAAATACTGGCAATACCTGCACAACACATCATGGCAACCACCCTCACCGGCAAGGGGCAAGTCACCATCCCCCTGCATATCCGCAATGCTTTGGGACTTGAAGCAGGCACGAAAGTCGAGTTCGCCGTCAACCAGCAGGGAGAGGTCGTCTTGCGTCGCCTTGACCAGGCGATGCCCGGGGAGCGAAACCGCTTTGAAGAAGTCCGTGGCAAGGCCGACATCAAGTGGCGCACCGACGAGCTGATGGCCCTTCTTCGCGGAGAAGGTTGATGCTGTTCGACACCAATGTCCTGATCGACATCGTGGAGGATGATCCAGATTGGTCAGACTGGTCGGTTACGCGGCTGCATTCACCGATCGCTACGCACCACCCGCCAAGCCTCGCCATAGGCCACCGCAAAATTCGGCCACTCACCCGCTGCGGGTAAAGGGGCAACGGCCCCGCCATTCGGGCAGCCCGCCCCCACAGCGCCACGCACCTCACTGGCCGGGCGCTCAGCCGCACTCAGCAACCATGAAACACCGCGAATGACGCCGGCATGCGTGATGCACACCGTCGCGCCTGCCGGCTCACGCCATTCGCTGGTGCTCCCGATGACGGTACCTTCTGCTGCAACCGGCACCAGCCGCGATCCCTGCGCTGCACTCATCCAGCCGAGGCCCATCAGCGCCTGCAATCCGTTTGCAATGCGCTCAAGAAACTGCGCCACGCTTTCGCCCTGCCCGCCCCCGGTCTGGTAATGTGCAAAGTCGTCGGTCCACGCCCGCATTTCCCCGGGCGGAATCTCATCCCAGCGCCGGCCCTCCCAGTTGCCCAAGCCCATTTCACGCAACCAGGCGTGGGTTCCGGCAGCACGCAGATCGGGGCGCAACGCCATCAGAGCATCGGCCAGCTGCCGGCAGCGCACGGCGGGCGAACAGCGCAGCGTGGCCCCATGCGGCACCATCGCCGCCAGCTGCCGTGCCGCCCGCACCGTGTCTGCCGGCTCGGCCGCCACATCGAGCGCGCCATAGCACATGCCGGCATCCACCACAGGTTGGGGGTGACGGACAAGCCAGATGTCTGCGCAATGATTTTCCATGTCGATTCCGTGAGCCGGAAATTCCGGCCCATCACAGCCTGGCAACATCAACCCAGCGCAAGCCCGCCACCATGATGAAATAGCAGCCAAGCTCCACCACCTGCTGCGTGGAGCCCAGACAATCACCGGTAATGCCGCCCAGCCGACGCCGGAAAAACAGTCCCAACTGCCATGTCACCAGCCCACCGCCAACCAGCAACGCAACCAGCGTGCCACTGCCGAGGCAGGCGCCAGCCAGCAGCAATGCGGGCAATGCCCAGAGGCTGCCAACCAGCAGGCTGCGCGATTCACCTTCGCCCACCATCATCGGCCGGGCCTTGCTGGTGAGTTCTTCACGCCCTGCCGCATCGTCATGCGCGGCGTCGTTGCCGGATGCAGCCTTGCCCCCCACATAAGGCAGCCACTGCCCCAGAAACAGTGGCGCCCAGCGCGACAGCACCTGCGCAGACAGCAGCGCGCAAGCGGCAAGCGCCACATCCACACGCAAGAGGCTGGCAAGCAGGCTGATGCGCAGCAGCAGCGCCAGCACGATGGTGATGACGCCATAACTGCCCAGCCGCGAATCCTTCATGATCTGCAACGCCCGATCGCGCGGCACAAAGCCGCCAAGTGCGTCGCCAACATCGGCCAAGCCATCTTCATGAAACGCGCCGGTGAGCATGATGGATGCGGCAACGGCCAGCACGGCAACGCTGATCGCAGCAGCCGTGTCCGCACCACTCAGCAGCCAGTGCGCCAGCAGCAGCACCAGTGCCGAAAAAGCCCCCACGATCCAGCCCACACCGGGCAGATGGGCCAGCGCAGCACGCAGCATCGCGGGGCTGAACCCCACCCATGCGGCCAGCCGCGCCGGCAGCGGGATGCGGGTGAAATATTGCAGGGCCAGCAGAAAATGGCGCATGCCCATCACCCCGTCACTTGGAGCGACGGTGTCCCACAGCCTTGGCAGAATCCATCATGATGGCCGGTGAAAGTGCCATCAGCTGATCGAGCGCCACCACTTCGTTCAGCAGACGGCAGGCGGATTCGACCAGCGGCCAGACCAGCGCAGCCGCCGATCCCTCACCCAGACGCATGCCGAATTGCAGCAGAGGTTCGGCCCCCAGCGCGGCCAGCATCAGCCGGTGCCCCGGCTCGGCCGACTCATGCGCAAAGATGCAGCGCTCCAGCACGGCCGGCGAAAGCCGCGAAGCAACCAGCACCGCCGCCGTGGTGATGAAGCCGTCGACGATGATGACGCGGTTTTCGAGCGCAGCCTGCATGATGATGCCCACCATCGTCGCAATCTCGAACCCCCCCAGCGCAGCCAGGGCTTCGAGCGGGGTCGTGGCACTGGCATGGCGGTCGAGCGCGCGGGTCAGTGCATCGAGCTTGCGCTGCCGGCCTGCCTCATCCATGCCGGCCCCTGTGCCCACCACCGCCTCGATGGGCAGGCCCGCCAGCCTTGCCAGCAGCAGCGACGACGGCGAAGTGTTGCCAATGCCCATTTCCCCCAGCAGCACGACGTTGCCCGGCGTCTGGGCGACCAGCTCCCGCCCGTTGCGGATGCCCTGCCGGCACTGTTTCATCGTCATGGCAGGCTGCTGGGTGGCATCTGCCGTGCCGCGCCCCAGCGAGCACAGGTGGAGCCCCGGCTGCGGCGGCAACGGCTTGACCACACCACAGTCGATGACCTTCATCTGCATGCCGTGCTGCCGCACCAGCACGCTCACCGTGGAATCCCCGGCCAGAATGGAGTGCATCATCAGCGTCGTCACGTCCGATGGCCAGGACGACACCCCCTGCGCCAGCAGGCCGTGATCGCCAGCACAGAGCATCATGGTGGGTTCATGCAGCCGGGGGGTGTCCACGCCAAGAATCAGGCCGACGTGGACCGCCAGCTTTTCCAGTCGTCCCAGCGAACCGGGCGGCCTGGCCTGGGCGTCCAGACGGGCCTGAATGCGCTCGGCCAGCGTGGCATTCCGCAAGGTGGAAATAACCGGGATATCGTCAAACGAGACTTTCGCAGCAGCAGACGGTTGGGGTTCCAACGAAGAAGGCGAGACGTAAGCCATTTTTGTACCCGATGAAATGCAGAGAGATTCCCCGAATACGGCAGACTACCCGAAACCGCCCTGCAATTCATCCCGGGAGCAGACTGGCATGCCAAAACACGCTCATTTTTCCCTCCCGGGCGGTTCAGCCTTGACAAGCCGGCCGAAGTAGCCCCATGAGAACCCCCGGCCTGAAACTTGCCTCCACATGATCGGCCAGCCCGTCGAACACCGCCGGCAAGGGCCGGGCCGAACGTCCCAGCAGGGCGCGCAGCAGCGCGTCGTTCTCGAAGATCCCGTGCAGGTAGATGCCCAGCACGTTGCCGGCTGCATTGCACCAGCCCAGTCCATCGGGCAGCACCGCCACTGCCGGCCCCTTCCCCGTCAGCGCTTTCGTCTGCCCCTGATGAATTTCATAGCCGCTGACCGCAACGCCTGACGCCGCCTGCCAGACCCCGGGCACCGCACCGAAATGCAGGCTGCGCCGTTGCAGCACCTTCTCCGGCTCAAACACCGTTTCCAGCGGCAACAGGCCCAGTCCTTCGGCAGTCCCGTCCACCCCATGCGGATCATGCAGCTGCTTGCCCAGCATCTGCAACCCGCCGCAGATGCCCAGCACGGGGCCGCCCCGCATGGCATGATCGACCACCCAGGTATCCAGCCCCTGCCGCTTCAGCCAGGCAAGATCACTGCTGGTATGCTTCGATCCGGGCAGGATGATCCAGTCATCCGGCGCCGGCAGCATGCCCGCCCCCCTGACCGCAATCAGCTCCACGCCCTCCAAGCCCGACAGGGGCTCGAATTCATCGAGATTGCTGATGCGGGGCGGCGCAATCAGGAAGATGCGCCGGCCCCTGCGGCGCGTTGCCCGATGGCCCTCCGGGCCGACAGATACCGGGGCAGGAACTTCTCCTCCCCGCGGCGCCTGCCGGTCCCGATACTGAAACCAGCCATCCTCCTCGGGCAGACCGTGCCCGCGCCACATCGGCACCGTGGCCACCACCGGCACCCCGGTCTTTTCCTCGATGATTTCCGGCGCCGGCGCCAGCAGGCTGGCATCCCCGCGGAAGCGGTTCAGCACGAAGCCGCGCAACAAGCGCCGGTCGGCTTCGGGCATCAGCGCCCAGGTGCCATACAGGTGGGCAAAGGCGCCGCCCCGGTCGATGTCGGACACCAGCAGGCAGGCTGCATCGGCATGACGTGCCACCCGCAGGTTCACCACATCGGTGCTGTGCAGATTGATTTCGGCCGGCGAACCCGCCCCCTCGATGACCACCACATCGTGCGTGGCCCGCAGCGCATCGAGCGCCGCCGAGATCACCGGCCAGGTATGGTGATGACGCTCACGCCAGGGCATCGCACCAAGCGCATCGTTCACCTCGCCCAGCAGGATCACCTGACTGCGCGTGTCGGCCTCGGGCTTCAGCAGAACCGGGTTCATCTGCACCGAAGGCTCCACGCCCGCTGCCAGCGCCTGAAAATACTGCGCACTGCCGATCTCTCCGCCCGACACCACACGCGCATTGTTGCTCATGTTCTGCGCCTTGAAGGGCGCCACGCGCAGGCCCTGACGCGCATACCAGCGGCACAGAGCCGTGCAGATCCAGCTCTTGCCCGCGCCACTGGTGGTGCCCAGCACCATCACGCAGGGCGCACGCCAGCCCTCCGGCTTCAGGTCCGCAGCCACGCCAGCCGCCTCACGCCTCGACACGCTCAGTCCTCGATGCCGCGCTGCGCAGGCACCCCAGCCTCGAAAGCGTGCTTGATCTTGGTCATCTCGGTCACGGTGTCGGCCAGCTCGATGATTTCCGGCGGGCAACGGCGGCCCGTCAGCACCACATGCACATCGGCAGGCCGGTTCTTCAGGGTTTCCAGCACCGAATCCAGCGACAGCCAGCCATAAATGAGCGGATAGGTAATCTCATCCAGCACCACCATGAAATGCTCGCCTGCAAGAATCTTCTCTCGCGCACGCTCCCATCCGTCACGCGCCAGTTGCGCCGAGCGCTCCAGATCCTGGCTTTTCCAGCTGAAACCGTCGCCCAGCCCCTCGATGGGCACCCCGAGCTGCTCGAAGACGCGATGCTCACCGAAACGGGCCGACGGCACCTTCATGAACTGATAGACATGCACCCGCTTGCCGCGCCCGTGCGCCCGCAACGCGAGACCAAAGGCGGCCGTGCTCTTGCCCTTGCCATCGCCGGTATTGACGATAATGAGTCCGCGACGCTCGCCCTGGGGCTTGTCATAGGGCCGCTCGCGCGGAGGTTCTTCAACTTGCATCAGATGACTCCAGGATAAGAAAAGAATTCTGCCGGCAACCACGGCACGCAACAGACGGCAGGCACACCGGGGCAGAACTGCGCCCACGCACAACGCAATGCCCCAATCAGCGGGACGCGGGCACCTCGACGGCTCGGCGCATCACTCACCGCCCCCAAGGCTGCTCAAGCCTCCGGAAGCATCGCTTCCCCCGACATCGCCAATGGTTTGCGCAGCGCCACGCGCCGATGTCAGCCGCTGCACACAAGCCAGCATCTGCCTCGCCCCCTCCGCCACCCTCGGCCCCGGCCGGGCCAGCGTGTCGAGCGCATCGCCCTGAAACGGGCAGACCCGGCCCTGCCGCAACGCTGGCAGACGCGACCAGCCCGGCCGTGCATGCAGAGCCGCCAGACCACCACGGCCATGATCGCCGATCATCAACAGATCGGGCGCTGCCTGAAACACCCATTCACGGTTGACCTGAACGAAGGGTTTCGGCGCGGCGTCCAGCACATTGCGCAACCCCAGAAGCGACAGGATCTCCCCCATGAAGGAATCCGGCCCGGCCAGCCAGGGCGCGGGGTCGACTTCCAGCCAGGTTCGCCATCCGCGTGCCTCACGTGGCAGCGATTCTGCCAGCTTTTGCAGATCGCGCCCGATGCCAGCCCAGACCTCGTCGGCACGCGCCTCGTCCACACCCAGCACCTGCGCCAGCCGGCGCAGCACCCCATGCACGTCGGCCAGCCGCTCTGGCGCCAATACCAGCACGGGCACGCCCAGCTTCTGCAGGGATGCACGCCACGAGCGCTCCGCAGCGCCATCCGCCATCAGCACCAGATCTGGCTGCAGGGCCAGCACCGCCTCGACACTGCCCCGCCCCTGCGCGTCCAGCCTTGGCAGATGCCCGATGCGCTCCGGCCAGTTGGCAAAGCGGTCCACCCCCACCAGCCGTTCACAGCCACCCAGCACGCAGACCGATTCCGTCAGCGCTGGCGACAGTGACACGATCCGTCTGGCCGGCCTCGCCAGCCACACCGTGTTCCCGGCGTCGTCCTTCAGCCGTTGCCCGGCCGCTGTCGACGATGTTCCCTCGCCATCCTTCACCGCCCGATCCGTCGGCACCAATGACAAGGCTTCGTCCCGCTGCCCCTGGGCGGATGCAAGACCCGTCCCTGTCCCGGCCAACGCCACCAGAAAGATCAGAAGGAACACGAAAGCAGCAGCTCGCTTGCGCACCAACCTGCGTTGCGCCGGCTCGCTCCCCAGAGCGCTTTCGTCAATGATGGCCCACAAAAGCACGCCGCACCTTGAGGCCAAAAACCCGGCAAACCGGCCAGCACCGCCGCGATACATGACAAGCTCACTCACGATTGTTACAATGAGAAAGCTATTGTAATGAAACAACAGTTTTTCGACGCTCGTCGGATGACGGCGCAAATGGGCGCTCACTCGATTACACAATAGCCCAAAGCTACCAACCCCGAGGAATTCTCCAGACCCATCCCGATCTGATATCCACCCATCCCTCCGGGATGCCGGAATTCGTTCTGGGGACCCCTTGAGTCATCCATCCGGGCCCACCGCATCCTGCTCGCTCCGTCGAGCCGGACGATGGCAAGGCGCCATCGAGGTTATCGCACCGCCCCTGCCGCAGCATTCATGAAGAACCTTCTGTCACGTCTGATCTTGCGCCGCAAGCCGGCCTATCGGCCCCAGGCCGAAAGCCGGGCCATCGAGCGCCTGCAGGAAAACCTGGCCGACCACCGTATCGACAGCGGCCGCCGCTCGCTGCTCTACCGCACAAGCGCCCTCATGGTCACACCTGCGGCCATCGGCGTCGGTGCCACCGTGGCACTCGACATCTTCGGCAGCCGGGCCACCGCTGCCCAGATCCGCCAGTTTCCCGAAAGCACCCGGGTGGGCCGCATCCGCTTCGGCCAGTTTCCCGAAGCCACCCTCAATGGCAAGGCCATCCGCCTCGGGCCGGGCGCACGCATCATCAGCCAGGACAACCTGCTGGTGACACCCGGCACCCTCCACGGCAAGAGCTATGTGGTGGGCTACATCACCGGCCCGGCAGACGAGATCACCACCCTCTGGCTGCTGAGCGACGACGAGTACCGGGCCCTGCGCAAGAAAAAATCCTGAGCCAGCCGGGCGCTCCCCGCCCGACAAAGGCTGCCAATGCCGCATAATCCCGACGGTCGTTCCACTTGCAGCGGTCATTGCCCATGCGATGACCCGACACGGACCGAAAGGACTTCAACGCATGACCCGCAAACTCTACCTGCGCACCTTCGGGTGCCAGATGAATTCCTATGACAGCGACCGGATGGCCGACCTGCTGGCCAAGTCCGAGCATGCCGAGCTGACCGACAACCCGGAAGAAGCCGACATCGTGCTGTTCAACACCTGCTCCATCCGCGAGAAGGCGCAGGAAAAAGTGTTTTCCGACCTGGGGCGCTTCCGCCAGATGAAGGCAAAGAACCCCAACCTCATCATTGGCGTGGGCGGCTGTGTGGCAAGCCAGGAAGGCGACGCCATCGTCCAGCGTGCGCCCTACGTCGATCTGGTCTTCGGCCCGCAAACCCTGCACCGTCTGCCCGACATGATCCGAGCCAAGCGCGAGAGCGGCCGGGCACAGGTGGACATCCGCTTTCCCGAGATCGAGAAGTTCGACGCCCTGCCCCCGCCGCGCAAGAACGGTGGCAGCGCCTTCGTCTCGATCATGGAAGGCTGCAGCAAATACTGCAGCTTCTGCGTGGTGCCCTACACCCGCGGCGAGGAAATCTCGCGCCCCTTCGACGACGTGCTGGCCGAAGTCATCACGCTGGCCGAACAGGGCGTGAGCGAGATCACGCTGCTGGGCCAGAACGTGAACGCTTACCTGGGCCACGTCGATGGCTTCGATGCGCCGGTGGACTTTGCCCTGCTGCTGGATTACATCCACGACATTCCCGGCATCGAGCGCATCCGCTACACCACCTCGCACCCGCGCGAATTCACCGAACGCCTCATCGACGCCCACGCACGCCTGCCCAAGCTGGCACCGCTGGTGCATCTGCCCGTGCAGTCCGGCTCCGACCGCATCCTCTCGGCGATGAAGCGCGGCTACACCTCGCTCGAATTCCGCTCGATCGTGCGCAAGCTGCGTGCCGCGTCACCCGGCATCGGTCTCACCACCGATTTCATCGTCGGCTTCCCCGGCGAAACCGAAGCCGATTTCGAGAAGACCATGAAGCTGGCGAAGGACATCGTGTTCGACGATGCCTACTCCTTCATCTACAGCCCCCGCCCCGGCACCCCCGCCGCCAACCTGCCGGACGACACCCCGGCCGAGGTGAAGGTGGAACGCCTGCAGCGTCTGCAGGCACTGGTGCAGGAAGGCTCGCTGGAGATTGCAAAAAAAATGGTCGGCAGCCGCCAGCGCGTACTGGTGGAAAATGTGTCGCGCAAGGATGCCAACGAGCTGTCGGCCCGTTGCGCCAACAACCGCGTCGTCAATTTCCCCGGCGATCCCTCCCTCATCGGCCAGATGATCGAGGTGGACATCACCTCGGCCATGAGCCATTCGCTGCGCGGCGTGGTCGTGGGCAACCCGGCCGTACCCGAAGCCAGCCGCTTCAGCGCGAGGGAGATCTTCCGCCCTTCCGCTGCGGCCTGATCTCCTCCTCATTCCATTCTGCCCCTGCATGCAAACACCCGTCACGACGGTTTCTGCCCTGAGCTTCGCCCTGAGCACGATCTGGTTTGCCACGCAGGTGCAGGCGGCAGAATGGAAACATCTTCCCGGCGCCCCCGCTTCTGCAATGTCAGAATTTGGGGCAACTCGCCTGAAGCCGGTGCTGCAATCTGCAGCAGCAGGTTGGCTCGAACAAAAGATTCTTGATGCAGCGGGCAAATCCGCATCCGGAAACCGGCTGAAACTGGCTGCCAACAGCGATGCAGCCGGCCAGACGGCAGAACCAGCCCCCGGCAGCTTCTCCGCCCTGCCCGCACTGCTCGCCAGAGCACGCCGCCTGCTCGACCAGAACCAGCCGGATGCAGCCTATCAGCTTCTGGAGCCACAGACCTGGGACTACGCCGGCGCACGGGATTTCGATTATCTGCTCGGTATTGCAGCGCTGGACAGCAAGCGTCCCGGCGAAGCCGTGATTGCGCTGGAACGGGTGCTGGACAACCACCCCGACGACGTGGCGGCCCGCACCGAAATCGTGCGCGCCTATCTGGCGCTGGATGAAAGACCCGGCGCAGAACAGGCACTGCGGCAACTGATGAGCACGGCAGAACTGCCGCCCGAAGCCACCGAAAGCATCCGGCGCTATCTCGACATCCTGGCACGCGGCAACACACGCCAACAGCGACACTGGCAACTGGGCCTCGACCTGACCGCCGGTTTCGACACCAACGTGAACGTGGGCAGCAGCCAGAACCGCTGGCTGCTGGATGACGGCATCGCCCTGCAGCCACTGCCGGCCAACCAGCCACAGCGCAGCCCCTTCGCCGAAGTGCTGGGCAACATCCAGTATTCGCAGCCCCTCACGCCATCGCTGGAATGGAGCAGCAGCCTGATGCTCAGCCAGCGTCTGAACACGCGCCAGCATTCACACGACCTCGGCAGCATCGGGCTGTCGAGCGGGCTGGCCTTCAGCCTTGAACGCCATCGCTTCAGCACCGCCGTCAACGTGCAGCAAATGCTGCTCGACCAGCATCGCTTCCGCCACGCTGCCGGCCTCATCCTGCAATGGCAATTCCAGCGCGACGCACAGAACCAGCTCGGCCTCTACGCCCAGCATTTTGCGCTGCGTTTTCGCGGCCAGCACATCCGCGACGCCACACGCACCGTATTCGGTGCCACCGCAGCACACGTTTTCAAGGGCAACAGCGGCAGCGTCCTGCTGTTCAACCCCTACGCAGGCGCCGAGCGCCCGCGCCATCACCAGCCAACACTCGATTTCCGCATCCACGGCCTGCGGCTGGGCTACCAGCGCAACCTGAGCGACAACTGGCGCGCCAGCCTCGGCCTGCAATGGGAAAAACGCCGCCACACCGGCACCGACCCGCTGTTCGGCCGCACACGCCGCGACCGCCAGTTCGACCTGCGCCTCTCGGCCGACTACACCCTCGATGCACGCTGGACCCTCACCCCCGCGCTGCAATACACCCGCAACCACGCCACCCTCGCCCCGAACGACTTCCGGCGAACACAGCTCCAGGTGAGCGTGGGGTATCGGTATTGAAGTAGCTCCGCACCTCCTGTCATTCAGGGCCACCCTTCCATCCCCTTCCAAACATCAGCAAGTCAATAATTTCTAAAATCTGTTACTTGACAATCCCCCTCCCCAAAACCTTGGTTCAGGTGAGCATAAAAACAAGGAAGCGTCATGGAACAGAAGCTAAATCTTTCACGGAATATATCCGAGCACCTTAGATCCCATCCCCAGGAAAAATTCACAGCAAGAGAACTGGCAAACTGGTTATTTGCGACGCACCCTGCCGCGTGCCTGGCAAAAATGAAAAGAAGCGAAGCAATTAAAAACAACAGCGAGTTGATCCAACAACTTGTTGCCGAAATTGGCTCCAAATACCCCGGTTTGCAGAAACACGACCCAGGATTGAAAACTACCGAAGGGCGGCCCAGAAAGTACTACTACACCCCCTTATCTGACCGCGCAGAGATCGAAGCGGCAGAAGCAACCGAAACGGCAACCAAACCATCTTCTTCGGAAGCCACCCAGCCTTCGCTGAATGAGCACGCGCTTTACCCAAAGCTTGCACAGTATCTTCATAGTGAGCGGGGCCTGCATGCCATGCGAATCGATGAGAAGCGAGCATTCAATCGACGTGGCCCGAATGGGAATCGCTGGCTCTATCCGGATGTCGTTGCATTGGAAGACCTTGGTGCTGATTGGACACGGGAGGTCAGCGATTGCGTGGAAGAGCACGGCGCACAACGTACCCGTCTCTGGTCTTTTGAGGTCAAACTTCTGATCAACAGCTCCAACGTCCGCGAGTGTTTCTTTCAGACAGTATCCAACTCATCCTGGGCAAATTTCGGATATCTGGTATCTGCCGAAATTGGCGGCAAGGAAACCCTGACAGAGCTGCGCATGCTGTCAGCAGCTCATGGCATCGGTTTCATTCATCTTGACACAGACAACCCAGCAGACAGCCAGATAGTTTTACCTGCCCGTGAACGTGACCTCATCGACTGGAATCTGGCAAATCGCATCGCTTCAGAGAACTCCGACTTTCTGAACTATATCCGTCTGGTATGGAGATTTCACCGCAATAGGGGTAGCATGAACCCGCGAGAATGGAACCTGCACCTCGAACAGGACTGACCCCACCCCTCCCTGTGATTAACGGATGAAACCGCACGATGGTCGGCATCCCGCCCCCAACAATTTCCGGCGGACACAGTTCCAGGTGAGTGTGGGACACTTGATCCATAAACGGAACAGAACTCAGCAAACAGGGAACGTGACGTTTCAATATGGACTCTGCCTCCACCCACGACAGAAAGATCATCATCCTGGCCGGCCCCAACGGAGCCGGAAAGACCACTTTTGCCCGCGCCTTTCTTCCCAGAGAGGCAGGTGTTCCTCGCTTCATCAATGCCGACCTGATCGCTGCCGGGCTCGCGCCCTTTGCGCCTGAAAGTGTTGCCATCCAGGCTGGGCGACTGATGCTCGCAGAGCTGGAACGCAGCGCCAGCCGCGGCGAGAGCTTTGCCTTTGAAACCACGCTGGCAGGGTTGAACTGGCTGCGGCACATTCGTCGATGGCGCTCGCAAGGCTATCGCATCAGCCTTTACTTCCTGAGATTGCCAGACGCAGAGACCGCCATCGCACGTGTCGCGGAACGGGTACGCCAAGGCGGACACAACATTCCGGAAGACACCATCCGCCGCCGTTTCGATACCGGCTGGCGCAATTTCAGCGAGCATTACTGTCATGCAGTCGACGACTGGACGGTATACGACACTTCAGGCAACATCATCCAGACAAAGGATTGGGGAGAAAACCCATGAACCAGAAGGACATCTCTCAAGCCCGAAATCCGGATCAGCGTGCCTCGCTGGCAGCCATGCAGCGGGCTGCACGTATGGCCCGTGAAATCGCCATCCAGACCAACACTGCCATCATCCTTCACCAGGACGGCAAGCCGATACGCATCACTGCGGATGAATTGCGTGCGCAGCAGGATCAGGACAACACACAACAGCAGTAATGACATCACCCCGCGAAGCCACCTGACGACACGACGGCCCGTCCTGCACGAAGGGAGCCCCCGTTGCCCATGCCCCTTTCACCACACCTCAGAGACGGCTTTCCGCTTCCTGGCCGACAGCTTCGGCACCAAGCCCATCACCATGCAGCATCGGTCTTGAGGCACCATCCACCGAAACACCTGCCGCCCGTCTGCCGAACCAACGGCCCGTGCCCGCCCCGCTGATTGACGGATGGGACAACACGATGGCCGGCACGTAGCCCCCTGCCATCGTTCTGCGCGCAGCGAGACAATAACGGCTGTCCTGACCCTGCCCTCCTGCGCAACCGTGGCTGCCCCTTCAGCATTGCAGCAATCCAGACCGGCAACCAGTCGGCCGGAAGGCACTGGGGCCCGCAATCGTCATCGTGCCAGCTGGCGCGTGGCGGCGCACTGGCTGTTGCAGGTCGGCTTGCCGATGGCGGCCCTGAGTCTGCCTGCCGTTCACGCCTCGGCGCAAACCGCAACGCCAGAGTCTGCCGCCGGCCGGCTCATCATGGCAAGCGGAACTGTCTTGATAAAAAGCCATGATGCCACCGACGCCAAACCGGGCAAGGCTGGCGACTGGCTGCATCCCGGGCAGCTGATAAGTACCGGCAGCGATGGCCGCGCGCAGATCCGCTTCAGTGACGGCGCACTGGTTTCGCTGCAACCTGCCTCGAAGTTCCGTATCGACCAGTACCGTTTCAACAAGCAGGAGCAGCGCGGTTTCTACAGCCTGCTGGAAGGCACGATACGCGCCATCTCGGGTCGCATCGGCAAGCGGGACAGCGAAGATTTTCGTCTCGATACTCCCTCTGCCACCATTGGCATCCGGGGTACGGAGTTCGTCGTACAGCAATATCAATGCGCGCCGCAATGCGCCCCGGGCCAGAAGGACGGCCTCTCGGTGGCAGTGACTCAGGGGCGCGTCTTCGTCTACAACGCAGCCGGCAACATCGAGCTGCCGGCCGGTCGCGCCACCTACGTTGCTTCGCCCAATAGCCGCCCCGTTCCCACGGCCAGCAAGCCGGTGCTCAGCACGCCTCCCACCCGCAAGGAAAAAGCTGCAGAAAAGGCACGTGCCGAGGCAGAAAAGGCCAACGCCGAAGAAAACACGAGCAAGGAAGAATCAGCCGAATCCAGCACCGGAAATTCATCCGAAAAACAGGAAAATTCCAGCCGGAAGAATGACGGCAGCCAGGAAAACGGCAGCAATACCTCATCCTCAGGCAACTCCGGAAAATCGTCAGATAACGATGCAGCCGGAGGAAACGGTAGCAGCCAGACATCCACCGCACGCGCCCCAGCCAATGCCACGCAGGTGCAGAGGAATCCCGCCAGCGCAAATGGTGCGGAGTACATTGAAAACCGCAGCGGCAACACGAACGGCACTTCGCGCAACCGTGCCACTGGCGACGAGACGAACTCTGCCGCGGCACAGGACAACGCAGGCCCGGGCGGTGCAAACCCCACGCCATCCAACGCCAGCCAGCCAGGCACAGCGGCTGCTGCAACAGATGGCCGCACGGGCAGCAGCAACGCATCCGCACCGAGCGCCACGCAGAGCGGAAACAATGACCCAGCCGCTACCGGGTCGCAGAACAGCGTCAACGCGAGCAACCAGTCCAACGCAGGAGAAAACCCTGTCAGCGATGACGTGGGCAACGGCGCCGGACAAGCTCACGGCAGCCCGACCCGTACCGGCAGCACGGAAGGCACTGCCACCGCGGACGATGCACCCACGCAGCCTGCCGCCCCTGACCGCACCAACGCCAACACGGGTGATGGCGCCTCGCGCCCCGGCACACAGGAATCTGCCGGAAGTTCGTCCAACGATGGCGCCGGGCAAAATCCGCCCCTGACAGATACCCCGGGCATGAGCAGCGGCACCGAAAGCACACCAGCCGATAACGTTGCCGGCACCGTGCGCCCCGAAGCCCCTGAAGCAGGCGCCGGATCAGCCAATAACACAGACACTGGCAACACCTCACCTGCCATCCCTGCCCCAGCGCCGGGAACGGCAAGCGATACCAACGACGACCTGCATGCCAACAGCGTGACGGCCGACACCAACACCGGCGCCGGCGCCAACGCGGACACGGGTACAACGGGCACAGGCACAGGCACAGGCAATCATGGTGACTCCGGGAGCGGCATGCAGCCCGGCGCCACGTCAGGTAATCCGGGTACGGACGCAAACCCTGTCACGCCGGCCCCCGCCACTGACGGTGGCGCTGCGTCTGCCACGGACCTCGCACCGAGCGTAAACGACGGGGAGGCATCATCGGGCGCAGCCCCTGCCCCCACATCACCGGCCGCCCCTTCCGCATCCGCAGAGCCCCTGCTCACCGACAGCGCTCCGCAACCGGACACGGGCAACACGGCCACGCCCGCTCCGTTGCCCACCGAGCAGCCCGCAGGCCCGACGACCGCGCAACCCGAGCCTTCCCCATCACCTGCAGACAACGCCCCGGCCCTCGTACCCGCGCAGCCAGCCCCGCCCATCACGCCGGTGGAGCCGGAGCTGCCCGATCCCACGCCAGCACTGCCGCTGACACCACCCGACCCGGTGGCGCCGCCAGCACAGCTGAAGCCACCTGCAACGCTTGTCACGCCTGCAGGCCCAATGCTGAAGCCCGGAGAAATGAGCGGTGGCCGCAATGTCCGCGTGTCGGTCACGCGCACCCCGTGGTACAGCACCGACTATCGCTTTCATGACCAGACACAGGCAGTGCTACTGGACGAAAAGCTGCAATTGCAGCGCCTGGGAAATTGCGGTTTCTTCTCTGCCTGCCTGCATCGTGACACGGCCGTCTACGTCGATACCGGCCATGACGGCACCGTGAGCTGGGGACGCTGGCAGGGTGGCAAGGTGCGCCTCGGCCGGATGCTGTTCGATCTGCAGGAAGCGCTGAAACAGGAAGCCTCGATTCACTACGTGGTGGGCACGCCCACGCTGACGATGCCCACCGAAGGCAGCGCGCGCTACGAACTGGTGGGCGCCACCTCACCCACCTTCGGCAGCGGCGCACATGCACCGGGTTCGTTCACGGGTCATGGTTTCGTGCAGTTCGGTCCGGGCACCGGTACTCGGGTGGCGCTGGATGGCGAGCTGAAATTCGGTAACACCCAGCTTTACCGGATGAGTACCCAGGGCGCGCAATTCGATCAGAACAACCAGCTGATCGGCACCGGCCCGAATGGCCTGCGCATGAATGGCAGCAACACCTTCAGCGGGCAGCTTCAGGTGCAGTCGCTGGGGCAGGAAGACGTGCTGAAATGCGGCGAGGGCGATTGCCGTGCAGCCGTCGATGGCGCCTTCTTCGGCGAACAGGCCGGCCGGCTGGGCTTTACCTACTCGGTGGCCAACCCGCAACACGCAAACGATACGGATACAATCAACGGCGCTGCGGTCATGGGCCGCGTCCAGCCCTGAATCCTGAATCCGATTGTGACCGTTACACCAAGCCAGACCCGCCTCAGCCTTCCCGATACCGACAACAGCCGACTCGCAAGTCTGTGCGGGGCGCTGGATGCGCATCTGCGCCATATCGAATCGGCGCTGGATGTGCGCATCAGCCGGCGTGGCACCGAATTCACCATCGACGGCGCGGGCCAGGCGCCCGAGCGCACCGCGCTGCTGCTGCGCCGTCTCTATCATGGCGGCAAGCATCCGCTCAGCCCGGAGGAAATCCAGTTGGCCACCATCCAGGCACGTCACGACGACCCGGCCGAACAGCCGCTCACCGCAGACCGTCCGCCGGCGCCCTCGCCCGACAACCCCGTGTTCCGCATGCGTCGCGGCGAGGTACAGGGCCGCACGCCCAACCAGCGCAAATATCTCAGGAACGTGCTCACGCACGACCTCACCTTCGGCATCGGCCCGGCCGGCACCGGCAAGACCTGGCTCGCCGTGGCCTGTGCCATCGACGCACTGGACCGCGATCAGGTCGAACGCATCATCCTCACCCGCCCTGCCGTGGAGGCGGGCGAGCGGCTCGGCTTTCTGCCTGGCGACCTCACGCAGAAAATCGACCCCTATCTACGCCCGCTTTTCGATGCGCTGAATGACCTGATGGGCTACGAGCGCATGAGCAAGCTGGTCGAACGCCAGCAGATCGAGATTGCGCCGCTGGCCTACATGCGCGGCCGCACGCTGTCCAACGCCTTCATCATTCTCGACGAGGCGCAGAACACCACGCCCGAACAGATGAAGATGTTCCTGACCCGGATCGGCTTCGGCTCGAAAGCGGTCATCACGGGCGACGTGACGCAGATCGACCTGCCACCTCCGAAGAAAAGCGGGCTGGTGCAGGCCCGACGGGTGCTGAAGAACGTGAAGGGTATCGGCTTCACCGATTTCAATTCCGGTGATGTGGTCCGGCATCCGCTGGTGGCACGCATCGTCGAAGCCTACGAGAAACATCTCGACGGCAAGAAACGCGCACCTGCTGACGCCTGACCGGCACGTCCGGCCTCAGCCCGCATTGCACGCCACGCACGGCATCGCCCGGTGAATGCAGCCCGTTCGTGGCCGGAGCCCCGGCCCGAAACGCTGCACCACCCCAGGGCCATGCAGGTACATTCAACCCTTTCGCCTTCCCGGCAGCGAGCATAGAACATGGCAGGGCATCAGCATTCCAGCACGCAACCCCGGCTTGCCCTTCAGGTGCAGTACGACCCGGATGCCGGGGAATTGCCAGCATCCCGCCAGCAGCTGCGTCGCTGGGTGCAGGCAGCCCTGCTGCGCGATGCCGAACTGGTGTTGCGATTCGTCGGGCGCGAGGAAAGCCGCAGCCTCAACCATCAGTATCGCGGCAAGGACAAGCCCACCAACGTGCTCACCTTCGATTACGCGAACGAGCCCGTGGTGCAGGCCGACATCGTCATCTGCACGCCCGTTCTGGTGGACGAGGCCCACGAGCAGAAGAAAACCCTGCGTGACCATCTGGCGCACCTCGTCATCCACGGCGTGCTGCACGCGCACGGCATGGATCATCTCGACGACGAGCAGGCTGCCGAGATGGAGGGCCGGGAAATCGAACTGCTGAAACGCTTTCGCATCGCCGATCCCTATCAGGACTGACCCGGCGGAAACACCCGGCAAGCAGCTGAAAATGAGCCTGCCAGGGCGTGCCGTGTGAACAATGTCCCCTGTCCACCATCCACCTCTCACGCTCCCTGCATGACCGCAGCTCCCTCATTCCCTTCCGCATCGACGACGCCCTCCGAACAGCGCCCGCACATGCCGTGGTGGTGGATACCGCTGGCCCTGCTGCTGGGCGTCGCTCACGCCTTCAGCTTCGCCCCCTTTGGCAATGGCTGGCTGCAGCTGCTGGTGCTGGGCGCATTCATGCTGATGCTGTTTGCCGGCGTCGAACGTCGTCTGCCCGCATCCCGTCACATGCTGCTGGGCCTGCTGTTCGGCATCGGCTGGTTCAGTGCGGGCGTGGGCTGGGTCTATGTCAGCATGCACGACCACGGCGGCATGCCCGCGCCGCTTGCCGGCACCGCCGTCCTGCTGTTTGCCGGCTATCTGGGCCTTTATCCCGCCCTGGCAGGCTCTCTCATCGGCCGGTTCAGTCATCCCCGGCAGCCAGGCTCCTTCGTGCTGGTGGCAGCCGGTTCCCTCACCCTGGGCGAGCTTGCCCGGGGCTGGGTGCTCACCGGCTTTCCGTGGCTGGGCATAGGCTATGCACAGACCGATACCCCGCTGGCCGGCTTTGCCCCGGTGGCAGGTGTCTATGCCGTCACGCTCGTCACCGTGCTGTGCGCTGTCGCCTTTGCACTGGCATGCCGTCTGCGCCAGCCCCGCTGGCTGCTCCTGCCTGCCGCGCTGCTGGCAGCGGGTGCGGGCCTGCAGCACGTCAGCTGGAGCCAGCCCACCGGCCAGCCCATCCGCGTCAGCCTGCTGCAAGGCAACGTGCCTCAGCAGCTGAAGTTCGATCCCGCTTTTGCCGCAAAGGCTCGCCAGGGCTACATGCGGATGATCGAGAATGCGCCCGCCGATCTCGTCGTGCTGCCCGAAACCGCCTGGACCCTGCCCTGGCAGCGCACCGAGATCGACCTGCAGGGACGGATGCGTCATTTCCTGAACCGGACCGGCAGCGCGGTTGCCCTCGGCATGCCCCGCGTCATCGCGCCGCCAGACACCGCCTCCGGCCAGCCGCAGACCCTGGCGTGGGCCAACAGCGTGCTGCTGCTCGATCGTGACAACATCGGCCCTGATCAGGCCCCGCCACCGGTCTACGACAAGCACCATCTGGTGCCCTTTGGCGAATTCGTGCCGCCTGGCGCACGCTGGTTCGTCGACCTGATGAACATTCCACTGGGCGACATGGCCCGTGGCTCGACCACCCAGCCCAGCATGCCGGTGCGTGGCCAGCACATCGGGTTCAACATCTGCTACGAAGACATCTTCGGCGAAGAACTGCTGCCCGCCCTGCACGATGCGCCCGAACGCCCCGGCGCCACCATCCTCGCCAACGTCACCAATCTCGGCTGGTTCGGCCGCTCGCACGCCCTGGACCAGCACCTGCAGATCGCCCGCATGCGCGCGCTGGAAACCGCCCGCCCGATGATCCGCGCCACCAACACCGGCACCACCGCCGTCATCGACCCTCACGGTCAGGTGCTGTCGCAACTGCCTCACCATGAGGAAGCCACGTTGCAGGCAGAGGTTCAGGGATATGACGGCCTCACGCCCTACGCACGCGCAGGTGGCAACTGGCCGGTGCTCATCATGGCATTGCTGCTGATGCTGATCGGCTCAGGCATGCGGCAGCATCGTGCGGAAAGATACCGGCCTGCCTGAACCGCCGGCTTCCATGCTGCCGGAATGCCCCGGCAGCGACGGCAATTCCGCCGCGCAAGCCGCAACCTTTCCCAACCATCTGCCACAGATACTTGCGCTGAGAGGGTAGCAGCAGGCAGATGGCACAATCCTGATCCGTTCAGGGCTGCCCCCGCGCTCCCCCCTTCCCAGGCTCACCAAATCCCCTTATAAACCAGCGCATGTATATATAATGATTTTCATTTGCCTTATATATCTCTCTCGTGATGCGCCATTCAGGGCGGCATGCAGCTGACCATCGGCGGAATGTGCCGGCCGGCGCAAGACGGGTTCCTTGATCTGAACGAAAGGAAAAAACAGCATGCAGAAAGAACGCTTGCCCTCCCGCTGGCCGCACATGCCCCTGAAGCACCTGCCCCTTGCGTGTGCATCGGCCCTCACCTGCATGAGCATCGCCCTGCCGGCGCTGGCACAGGATCAGCCGGCACAGAGTCAGGATCACGTCCCCTCCCCGGTCACGCTCTCGCCGATCACCGTTCGCAGCACCGCCTGGGCACTCAATCTGGCGCCCGATTACAGCGGCGGACAGGTCGCGCGCGGCAGCCGGCTTGGCGTGCTGGGCAACCAGGATTTCATGGACACGCCCTTTGCCACCACCAGCTACACCGAACGCTTCATCCGCGAACGCCAGGCGCGCGATCTGGGTGAAGTCGTCGGCGCCAGCGATGCGAGTGTCTACGTGCCCGCCAGACGCAACATCCAGGAAGCCTTCCAGATTCGCGGCTTCAGCCTGACAGCGTTCGACAGCACCTTCAATGGTCTCTCCGGCATGGCGCCCGTCATGCGCAGCAGCACCGAAATGGCCGAGCGCGTCGAAGTCTTCAAGGGGCCGACCGCCTTCCTCACCGGCATGCCACCGGAGGGCAGCCTGGGCGGGAGCGTCAACATCGTGCCCAAGCGCGCCCACGATGAACCGCTCACACGCATCAGCACCAGCTTCGATTCCGACAGCCTGCTGGGCGTCCATGCCGATGTCGGCCGACGCTTCGGCACCGACAACCAGTTCGGCATCCGCGTCAACGGTGTGCATCGCAGCGGTGACACCGCCGTACAGCATGAAAAGAACCGCATGCAGCTCGCCTCGGTGGCGCTCGACTGGGATAGCGACAATGCCCGGCTCTCGGCAGACATCTACCGGCAGAAGGAGCGGCTGGACGGCGCCAATTACTTCGGGATCTTCGGCATTGCCGACACGGTCACGCGCCTGCCTGCTCCCCGCCATGGCGACCATTCTCTGGCGCCGCCCTGGGCCTACAGCATCAACGATTCGAGCGTGATCGTGCTGCGGGGCGAGATCGACCTCACGGATGACTGGACTGCCTACGCCGCCTGGGGTCGCAACCACGGCGGTTACGACGCCCTCATCACCATGAACGACCTGCTCGACGATGCAGGAAACCTCGACAGCTCGGCCTTCCGGCAACGCTACAAGGCCAGATACCGGAACATGGAAATCGGCGTGCAAGGGCACCTGCGTACCGGCAGCATCACCCACACCATCAACATCGCCGCCAATCGCTACCGCGAAAGTTACGGTGCCGCCTTCCAGCCCTTCAACAGCCACGCCGCAACCTCCATCGGCGCGCTCGATTTCGGCCCTACCCCCGACCTCTCCGACTTCGACAGCAGCCTGGACATCACGCCCCGCCGCCGCCTGAACAGCATTGCCGTGGCGGACAACATCGGCTTTGCCGACGGTCGCGTGCAGCTCACCCTGGGCGCCCGCCACCAGCGCGTGCACCTGCCCGATCCCGAAGCTCCCTATGACGAAAGCCGCCTCTCGCCAGCAGCCGGGCTCATCGTCAAACCTCTCGATGACCTGGCGCTCTATGCCAATTACATCGAAGGACTCTCCCAGGGCGAAAGTGCACCCGAAGGGGCTGCCAACTACGGCGAAGTGCTGAAACCCTACCAGACCCGTCAGGTCGAAATCGGTGCCAAGTATGATTTCGGCCGCTTTGCCAGCACTTTCAGCCTGTGGCAGATCCGTCGCCCCAGCGCCTTCACCGACCCGGACACCAATGTCTTTGGCATCTACGGCAAGCAGCGCAACCGCGGCATCGAGTGGAACATCGTCGGCGAAGTCATGCCCGGCCTGCGCATGATGGGCGGTGTGGCCTACACCCGCGCCACCATGCTGCGCAGCGAAGACGACGCCAGCAAGCAGCGAACCCAGATCGTCGGTGTGCCGAAGCTCGTTGCCCGCCTGGGCATCGACCATGATCTGCGCGTCCTCCCCGGACTCAGCATCAACGGCAACATCAATCACGTCGGCAAGCGTTACGCCACACTCGACAACCGGCTGAGCATGGATGCCTACACCACGCTCGACGTAGGCGCGCGCTACCAGGCCCGGGCCTTCGGCAAGCCTGTCACCCTGCAGGCCGGCATCAACAACCTCACCAACGAAGCCTACTGGCTGGGTTCATGGCGGGGAATCGACGGCAGCGGTCTCTCGGGCGGACTCGGCACGCCGCGCACCTTTGTGCTGGGTGCCAGCATCGATTTCTGAGCAACGGGTATGCCCCGTTGAAAAGCAGTGGCTCACCCACGCGCCGGCAGCGAGCAGCCGGCGCTGATGGCGACATTGCTGCTGATGCTGATCGGCTCACGCATGCGACAGCCTCCTGGTGCGGAAAGATACCGGCCTGCCAGAACCGCCCGGCTCGCATGCTCGCGGAATGACGCCACTGCCACACGAAGCGGAGCATGGCATGCCATCAATAACCCTGCCCCCAGCATGCCTGCGCTTGACGTGCCGTCGCGGGCTTGCACAATAGGTCGTTTCTTCGTGGCAACAGCCAGTCGCCCTGCACGCCCGCCGGTGCGGCCCTGCCACCCACCTCATCAGGAGTCATTCATGAGCAACGTCACGCTCGGCGGCAACGCCATCAAGGTCGGCGGCAACTTCCCTGCCAAAGGCGCCCAGGCCCCCGACTTTGCCCTCACCACCGGCGAACTGGCCACCGCCACGCTGCAAAACTACGCTGGCAAGCGCAAGATCCTCAACATCTTCCCCAGCGTCGACACCGGCGTCTGCGCCACCTCGGTACGCCGCTTCAACGAAGACGCCAGCAAGCTGGACAACACCGTCGTGCTCTGCATCTCGGCCGACCTGCCCTTTGCCCAGGCCCGCTTCTGTGGCGCCGAGGGCCTCAGCAACGTCGTGATGCTGTCCAGCTTCCGCAATCCCGAATTCCGCAGCGCCTATGGCGTGGACATCGAGGACGGCCCGCTCACCGGCCTCTGCGCCCGTGCCGTGGTGGTGCTGGATGAAAACAACCGCGTGCTGCACGCCGAGCTGGTGCCCGAAATCAAGCAGGAGCCCGATTACGCCGCAGCACTGGCCGTGCTCTGATCGGCGTCATCCGTCAATCCGACGGGCACACCTGAAAGCCGCCCCCCCCCCGGTTGTCCGGCGGGCGGTTTTTTATATCCAGCCTTAGAGCGTGTTATGAACTTATTCGTCCCCGCGCTGCCCCCAAAACCGTGTGCTGGCAAGGCGCCACGCGCCGTCAAGGCTGGCCGCCTTGTCAAGCGTGGCAACGCTGTCCAGCGCGCGGTTTTGGAGGCAGCCCAGAGGGAAAGCCCCGCAGGACGTGCAGCACTGCGTTGCCAACCCCTTGAATCCATCCAGGATTCGGCGGGTCTGGCGCCTTGTTCTGCACTCCCTGCGGGGCTTTCGCGGGGGCGAATAAGTTCATAACACGCTCTATATCCGGCCGCCCCTGACAGATGCGGGCTGCCAGCCGCTCGCCACCTATATGCCGAGCGGCCTTTTGTGTCCAGGCAGAACGTCCATCGCCTCGCCGGGTAAATAATGATAATGATAGACTCTATTATTCAAATACTTGTCTGACCGGGGAAATGGCGCCAGCCACGCACCCGGCACGACATGGGTGACAGCATGGAGCGCAGCAACACGGGCTGCACGGAAGGAGACTCATGGATCAGGCCATTTTCGATGTGATGGAGCAATATCACGCCCGCATCCACGCCGAGCGCAACACCTTCCCCATCGCAGCGCCACCGGGCGGGCGCGACGGCGGACATGATCAGCGCATGCGTGCCATCGGCCCGGAAACAGGCCAGTTGCTGAACCTGCTGGTGCGAAGCCTGCAAAAGCCGCTCGTTCTGGAAATCGGCACCTCCTTCGGCTATTCGACCATCTGGCTGGCCGAAGCGGCACGCGCCACGGGCGGCAAGCTCATCACGCTGGAAAAACACGCCTACAAAAGTGACTACGCCCGCACAATGGCCGAGAAGGCCGGACTCTCGGCCCATGTCGAATTCCGGGTGGGCGATGCCCTCGACCTGATTCCCGCCCTCTCCCAGCAGGTGGATTTCGTGTTCGTCGATCTGTGGAAGGATCTATACGCCCCCTGCCTGACAGCCTTCCTGCCGCACCTGAAGCCTGGTGCAATGATCGTGGCCGACAACATGCTCAGCCACGATGGCGCAGAAACCCGGGCCTACGCCGATGCGCTGCGCGCCCGCCCCGAGATCGACACCGTGCTGCTTCCGATGGGCAGCGGCCTCGAACTGAGCCGCTACATGCCCACCACCGATGCAATGCCCCATGCCATGACCGGCCAAACGGCCGCCTGAAAATCCGGGTGCAGCCCCCTCAAAGCGGGGGTGTAAATAATAAAAATAAAAATCAATCAAGCCGATTTTCAAAAAGAATAAAGAAAACCAATCTTCCCGATAAACAAAAACCAAGAGGTCATTGACTGCAAAACATCGTTGCATTGACCTTTCGCAAATCCGTCGGAAAGTCCGTTCCTATACTGGCCAATAAGGCGCCAAAACGTCTGGCGTCAGATTTTCATCAGGTGCGCGCCCATTGCCAGCCAGGAACCCCCAATGAAAAAACCGCCAATCTGCCGCCCGCTCGTTGCGGGCATCGTCATGACATTTGCCATCGGCAGCCATGCCTGGGCCGCCGATGCCAATGCCCCCTCCGCCGAGGACAAGGACCTGCTCGACACGGCGCAGTCGCTGTTCCAGCCGCTGCCCACACCGGAAGAAATGCAGAAGATCAGGCCCTTTTCCGATGCACAGGTGAAACTGGGCCACCGGCTGTGGTATGAACCGCGCCTGTCGCGAGGCAACACGGTCAGCTGCAACTCCTGTCATGGCCTCGCATCGCACGGAGTGGACAACCTGCCCACCAGCCCGGGTCACAAGGGGGTTTTCGGTGCACGCAATTCGCCCACCGCGCTCAACGCAGCGCTGCTGGGTAGCCAGTTCTGGGATGGCCGTGCGGCCGATGTGGAAGAACAGGCGGGCGGCCCGCTGGTCAATCCGGTCGAGATGGCCAACGTCGATGAAGCCGCCACGGTTCGCAAGATTGCCGATATCCCCGAATATCAGGCCCTGTTCAAGGAAGCCTTCCCGAAGGATGGTGGCAAGATCAGCTTCAAGAACATCACGGCAGCCATCGGCGCCTTCGAGCGCACCCTGCTGACCCCTTCACGCTGGGACAGCTATCTGCGCGGCGACATCGCCGCACTCAGCCCGCAGGAACGAAAAGGGCTCAGCGCCTTCATCGACAACGGCTGCATCGCCTGCCACAAGGGCGTGAATCTCGGCGGCGACTCCTTCCAGAAATTCGGACTGGTCAAAGGCCCCTATTGGGATTACATCCCCAGCACCAAGCATGACGAAGGCCGCTTTGAAGTGACGAAGAAGGAAGAAGACAAGTATTTCTTCCGCGTACCCGGCCTGCGCAACGTTGCCGAAACCTACCCCTATTTCCACAACGGCAGCGTGTGGGAACTGGACAAGGCCGTCAGCATCATGGCCATGACCCAGACCGGGCTGGAACTCTCGAAAGAAGACGTGGCCAACATCACCGCCTTCCTGAAGTCGCTCTCGGGCTCGGTTCCGGAATCGGCCCGCGTGGTGCCCGAACTGCTGCACTCCACCGTGAAATCGGCCCAGCCCGACAACAAGTAAGGCAAAGGCACTCAGGAAACCGCCCGGCCCCGCGCACCCCGGGTGGTTTTCTGCCCATCGTGCCGACCTTCCACGCGAGCCCAGGGAGCATGCACCAGCCCCTCGGCCAGATGATCCATCAATGCCTGCACCCTGGCCGGCCGGTTCCGCCCCGGCGGGGTCAGCAAATACATGCCAATCGGCTCCACCTGCCAATCGGGCAAGGCAATTTCCAGCGCCCCCGACTGCAATTGCTCCCATGCGAGAAAAGCCGGCTGCAAGGCCAGCCCCAGGCCCGCGTCCAGCGCCGGAATCATCGCCTCGGCATTGTTCACCTGCAGGGCAACCGGCACCTGCTGTGCAAACGCCCCGTGACGTGAATGACGAAAGTGCCAATTCGCACCATGACGCGCATGCGCATACAGCAGCGCACGATGATTCGCCAGATCCCTCGGATGCCTGGGCCGGCCATGCCGCTCGAAATAGGCGGTAGCCCCCACCAGATGAATGTCCACCGAGCAGATGCGCCGTGCCAGCAGACTGGAATCTGCCAGTGAGGAAAGCCGGAGCGCCAGATCGAAGCCTTCGGCCACCAGATCGACCTGCGCATCACTGAAATGGATGTTCAGCGTCACCTCGGGATGCTGCGCCATGAAGGCCGGCAACAAGGGTGCCAGATGCGAGATGCCGAAAGACATGGGGGCCGTCATGCGAACCGGCCCACGCAGTTGCAGGGACTGCTCGATGCTCTCGGCTTCCAGCGCCTCCCCTTCGGCCAGCAGTCGCGCAGCCCGGACCAGCGCACGCTGCCCACCGTCCGTCAGCGACAGGCGGCGGGAATTGCGATGAAAGAGCGAGATCTTCAGCCGCCGCTCCAGACGGGCAACGGCCTTTGACACCGTGGCCTGGGAAAGCCCCAGCGCCTGCGCAGCGCCCACAAACGACCCTTCATCGGCAACCTTCGCAAAAATCGCCCAGGCTTCGAGATCCGGCAATCGGCTCATGACATCAAAAACGGAAAGAATGAAATTCCATCCATTCTATTTTCAAAACCAACAACTGTCCCTATAGTCCTGTCATCGGGAGCAGCGTGTTAGTCACGACGCAACAGAAAGCGCATGACGCCGCTGCCACCACCATGCCGGAGTTCCTGGCAAGCAAGATGGTTGTCAGACACGCCTCTGTTCAACCGGAACGCCATGACCCATTTTCTGCCCTGCGGAGCATCTCATCATGATCGAACATCGCCCTTTTGAAAGCCTTGGCGGCGAAAACCACGGCTGGCTGGATGCCAAACACCATTTTTCCTTCGCCGGCTACCACGACAGCAAACGGATGAACTGGGGCGCACTGCGCGTGTGGAATGACGACACCATTGCGCCCAACACCGGCTTTCCGCCACACCCTCATGCCGACATGGAAATCATCACTTATGTGCGTGAAGGCGCCATCTCGCATGAAGACAGCCTGGGCAACAAGGGACGCACCGAAGCCGGTGACGTGCAGGTGATGAGCGCAGGCACCGGCATCCGTCACGCGGAATACAACCTGGAGCCCGTCACCACCCGCATTTTCCAGATCTGGATCTTCCCGGATCGCCGGGGTGAAAAACCCTCGTGGGGCGCCAAGCCCTTTCCGAAGGGCGAACGCTCCGGACGCTTCGTGACACTGGCCAGCGGCATGGCAGGCGATGAAGACGCTCTGCCGATCCGTACCAACGCGCGTGTTGCAGGTGCCACGCTGAAAGCCGGCGAACATGTCGAATACACGCTGGCCGACCCGGGCCGCCATGTCTATCTGGTGCCCGCCAGCGGCAAGGTGAAGATCAACGATCTGACACTGAATGCGCGGGACGGCGCAGCCATCACCGACGAAACGGTGGTTCGCATCGAAGCCCTGGAAGACAGCGAACTGGTGCTGGTGGACGCTGCCGCACTCTGATCGAGTGACATGCCCACCGCAACGCAAATCTGCGTAAGGCTTTCTCAGTCGATGTTTGCCAGCGTGGCGCCAGCCGCCACCATGCTGCCAGCGCTCACGGTGTGACGCAGCGTGCCGGCACGGTGGGCCATCACCTGCATTTCCATCTTCATCGCCTCCATCACGGCAACCAGCTGACCCTTTTCAACCGAGGCGCCGTCTTCGGCCTTCCAGGAAAGCAGAGTGCCGTCGATGGGAGCAGCCAGATTCCCGGGGGATGCTGTGCCTGCCGCCCCCTGTGGCGTTGCACCACCAGCACCCGCAGAATCCTGCGGAAAACCGGCACCAGGCGTCGCAGACGACAGGCCGACAGACGCCAGTTGCGTGGCCAGCGTCGTCATGAACCCCGGCGGAAGTCCCAGCATCACGCGACGACCATCGAGTTCGATGGCGGTGCGCATCACCGAATCTTGAAGCACCGGCGCAGGACGCGCTGCGGCACTCATGTCCGGAGAAAACTCGGTCTCGATCCAGCGCGTGTGCACATGAAAGCCTTCATCGCCCACTGCGACGAACGCAGGTTCCTCCAGCACCGCACGATGGAAAGGCAGCACGCTGGGCACCCCCTCGATGCGGAATTCGGCCAGTGCGCGCCGCGCCCGCCACAGTGCCTGTTCGCGCGTGGCACCATGCACGATCAGCTTTGCCATCATCGAATCGAACTGCCCTGCAACCACCGAGCCGGCCACCACACCGCTGTCCAGCCGCACGCCCGGCCCGGAAGGCGGCTCGAAGGCAAGAATTCGTCCAGGTGCAGGCAGAAAGCCGCGTGCCACGTCTTCGGCATTGATGCGAAATTCGATGGCATGTCCCACCGGCTTTGGCGTTTCGGTGAATGACAGCGGCAAACCATCTGCCACCCGCAACTGCTCGACGACCAGATCAACACCCGCCGTCATTTCGGTTACCGGATGCTCGACCTGCAGGCGGGTATTCACCTCCAGAAAGGAAATGGCCCCCGTGCTGCTGACCAGAAACTCGACCGTGCCCGCCCCCACGTAGTTTGCCGCCGCGCAGACATCACGTGCGGCCTGATGAATGCGCGAGCGCTGTTCATCCGAAAGGAAAGGGGCCGGCGCTTCTTCGACCAGTTTCTGGTTGCGCCGCTGCAGCGAACAGTCGCGCGTGCCCAGCACCACCACATTGCCGTGGGTGTCGGCCATCACCTGCGCCTCCACATGGCGCGGCCGGTCGAGAAACTGTTCGACGAAACACTCCCCCCGGCCAAACGCTGCCTTTGCCTCGCGCACGGCAGACTCGTACAACTCGGCCACTTCATCCATCTGCCAGGCCACCTTCAGCCCGCGGCCACCGCCACCAAAAGCTGCCTTGATGGCAATGGGCAGGCCATGCTCACGCGCAAAGGCCAGCACCTCATCTGCCCCCTGCACCGGCTCGGGCGTGCCAGCCACCAGCGGCGCACCCACCTGCAGCGCAATCCGGCGTGCCGCCACCTTGTCACCCAGCTGTGCGATGGTTTCAGGCGAAGGCCCGATCCAGACCAGACCGGCGTCGATCACCGCCTGCGCAAAGGCTGCATTCTCCGACAGGAATCCATAGCCAGGATGCACGGCATCGGCACCACTGCGCCGGGCAATGTCCAGAATCTTGTCGATATCGAGATAGGTTTCGGCCGGGCGGTTTCCCTGCAGCGCCCAGGCTTCATCTGCCATGCGTACATGCAGCGCATCGGCATCCACATCGGCATGGATGGCCACACTCTGCACACCATAATCTGCGCAGGCCCGGATGATGCGGACCGCAATTTCGCCACGGTTGGCGATCAAGACTTTCCTGATCATGATCTCACGCGGGCAGAACGCCCGAAAATCCGTCGAAATAACTCATCAAACAAAAAACTGCCATATCCCCCTGCTTTCGCCGCATTTCCGCAGGGGCAATCATCCCCATGCGCTGTACCGGCGCGGCAAGAGATGACCCTTCACCAGATGCCGGAAAGCAGACACCGGAAAGCAGCAGCTCACGCAGGAACATCAATCCCGGCAAAGGGTGCAATGACACAGAAACGTAAGCGCGCGCCTGCAGGCAACTGCCCAGCCAGATCGAGATGATGTGGCGCCACGCAGGCAATGACCGGATATCCACCGGTGAGTGGGTGATCGGCCAGAAACAACACTGGCTGTCCGTTGGCCGGAATCTGCAACGCGCCTGTCACCGTTCCTTCCGATGCCAGCTCCCTGCCTTCGAATTCGGGCGCGCGCGCCAGCGGCATTTCACCCTGCAAACGGAGCCCCACCCGGTTGGACTGCTGCGTGACCAGCCAGGACTGATCCTCCAGCAATGCCAGGGCCTCCGCGCTGAACCAGTCGGCACGCGGCCCCGGGACGATATCGAGCGTGACCACTTCCGCCCCGGTCTGCTGCTCCGGCGAAGGCAGGTCATCGTGCAATACCGCCTGCGGGTGCAACACCACCGGCCCCATGTGCCGGTTGCCCGTCCGAAGCGGAGCGCCAGCCACCAGCGGCTCCGGTCCGACGAAAGCCAGCGTGTCGGTAGCACGGCTGCCCAGCACCGGCTGCACATCGAAGCCGCCACGCACCGCCAGATAGCTGCGCAAGCCGGCTTCCGGTGTACCGATGCCCAGCGTGTCGCCCGGTTCCACCGAAAAAGGTTCATCACGCCCGACGGCAACCTGCGTGCCATCGGCATGCACCAGCTGAACCGGACCGGAAGCCCCCGTAACCGCCATCACTGCGGCCGAATGCACCTGCAACCGGAAGCCGCCATGCAGCAGCTCCAGTGCCGGTGCATTGCGATGATTGCCCACCAGGCGATTCGCCCGGAGGAAGGCGCGACGATCGAGCGCACCGGAAGCCGACACGCCCTGCCCCGCCTGACCGGCCCGCCCCAAGTCCTGAAAAATGGCCTGCAGGCCGGGAGCAAGCACCTCGAAGTCGGGAGAAGCCTTTTCTTGCGATGCCTGCCCGGCACCCGCCCCGACCGGCACCATTGCCGGGCGGCCAGCCGCGCCTGCCAGAATCCTTGCCAACACCTCGGCGCCTGCGTCGGTTTCGGCATCCACGAACTGCACACGCTGCCCCGGTTGCAGGAAAGCCGGCGGATTCCGGTTCAGATCCCACATCGGCACCTCGGTGGTGCCTATGAGCTGCCAGCCCCCCGGCGTGGCACGCGGATAAATGCCGCAGAACTGCCCGGCAAGCCCCACCGAACCTGCCGGAATGCGCGTGCGCGGGCTGGAACGACGCGGCACATTGAACAGCGGGTCGGAACAGGTCATGTACGCAAAACCGGGCGCAAATCCCGCAAAGGCCACCTGCCAGACACTTTCCGAATGACGGCGGACGAGTTCCTCGCGGGAAACCTTCAGGTACGCCGCCATCTCATCCAGATCTTCGCCGTCATAACGCAGCGGCAGCTGCACCAGCGTGCCGGTCTGGTGCGCGCGTTTGCCGCCCCGATGACGCATCACCTCGGCCACCAGCCTTTCCCGGCTACACGCGGTGGGGTCAAACTGGATGAGCACCGTGCGTGCGGCCGGCACCATGTCGAGCACGCCCTCGACGGGCGACTGCTGCAACGCCTCGAAAAGCGCCAGCGTCTCATCGAGATCATTCAACTCGACCAGCAAGGCATCCAGACTGACTGGCAACAAACGCATTCCAACCCCCAAAGAACCCTCAGACCATCAGGCATGAAAACGATTCAGAACCTGCGATTCCGGACTGCTGGCGAAAACCCCGCGCGGGACAAGGCACCTTCCCAGGCACCGGCTGCCATCGCCAGGCAATCCGTATCAGCACTCAAGGTAGCGATGTACATCGCTTCAGGCAAACGCAGCCAGCTTCACACCGGCCTCAGTCAGCGCTTGCCGTACCGCGCGTGCCATCGCCACGGCATCGGGACTATCACCATGCACGCAGATGGAATCTGCCTCGACACGCGCCAGACTGCCATCCACCGCCTCGACGACACCTTCCTGCACCAGACGCAACATGCGCGCCGCCACCTTGTCTGCATCGTGCAGGACCGCCCCCGGCTCACGCCGGGATACCAGCGTGCCCAGTGGTGTGTAGCCGCGGTCGGCAAAGGCTTCTGCCACCACGCGCAAACCGGCATCACGTGCCCATTGCACCAGCGGAGAGCCGGCCAGCACCACCAGCGCCAGCGAGTCGTCCAGCGAGCGGATCGCCTCGATCACATCGGCAGCCTGTCGCTGATCGTGTGCGATGGTGTTGTAGAGCGCACCGTGCGGCTTCACATAGCGCACGCGCGTGCCCGCCACCCTTGCCAGCGCCTGCAATGCGCCGATCTGATAGATGACATCGGCACGCAGGTCTCTTGAAGCCACGTCCATGTTACGGCGGCCAAAACCCGCCAGATCGGGATAGGCAACGTGCGCCCCCACGCTGACACCGCGCTCCGCCGCCAGGCGCAGCGTATCGAGAATGCCGGCAGGATCGCCCGCATGGAAGCCACAGGCGACATTGGCGCTCGTCACGATGTCGAGCATGGCAACGTCATCACCCATCGGCCAGGCACCAAAACTCTCACCCAGATCGCTGTTCAGATCAATGCTTGGCATTCGACAAACCTCAGTTTCAAGAAATTGCCCTGCACCGGGCAAGGCGCTGAATCACTCAGGACAACACAACCCCCTCGGGCACGTGCATGCTACTCATTCGTCCCGCGAAAGCCTTTGCTGCCTGCAGGACGAATCAGGAAAGACATCGAAGGCCGGGCGGCGAGACGGCACACAGAGCAACGCCCATGTTGTCATGCCTGCCAGCAAGACCATCTCTGCCTCCCCTGCAACATCACATGCCAGATGGCACCGCTCAAGCCGACAGCAACTTGAAGATCGGCCCCACCGACACATAACCCATGTACCAGGTGAGCGCACATACGGCAGTACCCAGCACCAGCAGCCATTTCGGATAGGGCGTACTCCCCAGCAGATCGGGACGCGCCCAGCCGATATACATGAAAATGCTCATGCCCAGCGGCAGGATCAGGCCATTGAAACCGCCGGCAAACACCAGCAGCGCAGCCGGTGCCGTGCCCAGGCTCATGAACACCGCCAGTGAAATGGCAATGAACACCACCGTGGCCCGATTACGAGCCTGCACCGAAACATCCGGCTTGAAGGCCGTGAGGAAGGACATCGAGGTATAGGCGGCACCGATCACGCTGGTGATGGCGGCAGCCCAGAGCACGAGACCGAAGGCACGCAGACCGAACTCACCCGCTGCCGACTGGAATGCCTGCGCAGCCGGATTGGCGCCCTTGCCGGAAACATCGATGACCACACCGCTGGACACCACGCCCAGAATGGCCAGAAACAGCACATAGCGCATCACGCCGGTGACAGCAATGCCATTGAGCGCCCCCGAGGTGACGGCACTGAGGTTTTCCTCGCCCACCGTGCCCTTGTCCAGCAGTCGGTGCGCGCCAGCATAGGTGATGTACCCTCCCACCGTGCCGCCGACGATGGTGGTGATGGCCGCCCAGTCGACGAGATCAGGCAAGACCGTCTGGCGGAGAGCCTCGCCCACCGGCGGGCCGGACACGAAGGCCACATAGGTCGTCAGCACAATCATCAGGACACCGAGCCAGATGATGAGCCGGTCGACGGCCATGCCGGCACGCCTTGAGGAAAAGATGAAAATGGCGATGGCGGCGCTGATGATGCCCCCCCATCTGGCATCGAGCCCCAGCAGCGCGTTCAGGCCCAGACCGGCACCGGCAATGTTGCCGATATTGAAGACCAGCCCGCCAAACATGACCAGCAACGCCAGCAGATGCCCGCTGCCCGGCAGTGCCGCATTGGCCAGTGATGAGGCATTTCGGCGCGACACCGCGATCATCCGCCAGATGTTGAGCTGCACCACGAAGTCGATGAGCACCGAGGCCAGGATGCCGAAGGCAAAGGCCGCGCCCAGCTTCGTGGTGAAGGTTGCCGTTTGCGTGATGAAGCCCGGACCGATGGCAGACGTTGCCATCAGGAAGATGGCAGCGATGATCGAGGCACGGCGGGACTGGACGAAATCTGCGCCGCCCGATGCCACCGGCTGATCGGATGAAGTGTTGGAAGACTGGCTCATTGTTCTTCTTGGCGAAAACCCGTAAATATACGACCTCGAACCGCCCCTTGTCCCGCCGGGCAATCAGGATAAACCATGATTGCACCGCCCCACTCCGCGCAGAAGCGCTGAACGCCTGCCAGAACCTGTATTTCCGCCAGCCATTCTCCAATGGGTTTCGACACCCCCCATTGACAGGAGCGCGCTGGCGTTGATGATGGCGCCTGCGATCTTCACCAGCATGAAACCAGGTTTCAGCCATGCACCGCACCTGAGCACAAGTTATAGTTCCTCATCCCCGTCCACCTTGCCCGGCAGTTCAACCCCTCCCCGAAGCGGAGTCCTTTCCGGGCAAATCCCGCCACCCTTTCACCACGCATAGCAACATGCACCTCCTTGTCCAGCGCGTATCAGAAGCCGCCGTCCGCATCGACGGCAACATTGCAGGGCAGATCGGCCAGGGTTTACTCGTTTTTGTCTGTGCAGAGCCCAATGACACCATCGAGCAGGCGCAACGCGTGGTGGCCAAGCTGCTGAAGCTGCGCATCTTCAGTGACGAGGCAGGCAAGATGAATCGCAGCGTGCAGGATGTGGGCGGCGGCCTGCTCATCGTCAGCCAGTTCACGCTGGCAGCCGATGTGCGTCAGGGAAACCGACCCAGCTTCATTGGCGCTGCGCCGCCCGCACTGGGTGAGGCTCTTTACGAAGACGTGTTGCGCCTCGCCCGTGAACAGCACCCCAATGTCGAAAGTGGCCGCTTTGGTGCGGACATGAAGATCTCGCTCATCAACGATGGCCCGGTTACGATACCGATGCGGTTCTGATCAGGGCGCGTCGCCCCAAACTGCAACCGCAACGGATCGGCACCGCCATTTTCATGTAACGAAGTACGGGCAGGACGATGCCCATGTCAGTCGAGGAGATGCCTCATGAGCCGATTTTCCGAGATCCTGAAAGCAGAGTGTGCCGATGACTGGCATGCCAGCGTCAACCACCGCTTCGTGAAGGAGATCTTTGCCGGAACACTTGATGACGCCCATCTGCGGCGCTATCTGGTGCAGGACTATCAGTTCGTCGACCGCTTCGTGGCGCTGCTGGGGGCTGCCATCGCCAGTGCGGACCAGTTTGCGGCACGTGTACGGTTATCGCAGTTTGCCGCGATGATCACCAGTGACGAGAACACCTACTTCATTCGCTGCTTCGATGCGCTCGGTGTTCCGGAAACCGACCACCATGCCCCGGCGCTTGAGCGCATTACGCGGGATTTCCAGGAGCTGATGCGTGAAGCTGCCGACAGCCGACGCTACGCCAGTGCCCTCGCCGTCCTCTGTGTGGCGGAGGGGCTCTATCTGGACTGGGCCGACCGGCCCGAACGCCCCCGCCCCGAGCGCTTCGAGCACGCGGAATGGATCGAACTTCATGCCAACGATCTCTTCCGAAAATTCGTCGGCTGGCTGCGCAGCGAGCTGGATCGCATGGGCACGCTGATTTCGCCGTCTGAAAAGGAAGAAGCCCGCAGATTCTTCCATCGTGCCGTGCGACTGGAGCGGGCTTTCTTCGACATGGTCTATGCCTGAACGGCCTCGCCCCCTGTCTGGCCCTCGGTGACGCGGAGTGCGCACTCATCGTTTCAGGCTGCGCAATCATCACCCGGGTGGTGGTTGGCTGAACGGACAGCATGGGGCGGTGTCGGGTGTTGCCTCTTTCGACACCGCATCAGCGTCCCCCTGCCAGGGATCAGGATCGGGAGAAGTTGCCATGCAGCCCGCCCGGAACAGGAGCAGAATACGGTCAGTACCGGCTTGCTTGGCAGGGCGCGAGGCAGCATGAACGCTGCAGGCCTCGCCCCATCGCCGGACAAGCGTGACGGAACCCGCGCACCGCATGGCGCGGGTTCCTGTTTCCGTTCCATTCAGGCATTCGATCTGGAGACACCTCATGTCCAAGAAAACCGTAGGGGTGGTTGGTCTCGGCGCGATGGGCGCCGGCATTGCAAAAACGCTGCGTGACCGCGGCTTCGATGTCGTGGTGTGTGACGCCCGGCCCGGTGTGGCCGAAACCTTTGCAAAGGACGGCGGGGTGGCGTGCCGCTTTCCGTCCGAAGTGGCCGAGCGTGTTCAGGTGCTGGTTTCGGTGGTGGTGAATGCGGCGCAGACCGAGGACGTGCTCTTTGGCGAGCATGGGGCGGCCCAGGCGCTGAAGCCCGGCAGCACTTTCATCATGTGTTCCACCGTCGACCCGAACTGGTCGATCGCGCTGGAAGGCCGGCTGAACGCCATGCAACTGCACTACATCGACGCACCAATTTCCGGTGGCGCAGCCAAGGCGGCCTCCGGCCAGATGACGATGATGACCGCGGCCAAGCCCGATGCCTATGCGGCCGCCAACGAGGTGCTGGACGCGATGGCCGGCAAGGTCTACCGGCTGGGCGACAAGGCCGGCGCAGGCAGCAAGGTGAAGATCATCAATCAGCTGCTGGCCGGTGTGCACATTGCGGCAGCGGCCGAAGCGATGGCGCTGGGGCTGCGCGAAGGTGTGGATGCCGACGCGCTCTACGAAGTCATCACCAACAGCGCTGGCAACAGCTGGATGTTCGAGAACCGCATGGCCCATGTGATTGCCGGCGACTACACACCACTGTCGGCCGTGGACATCTTCGTGAAGGATCTCGGCCTGGTGCTGGACACCGCCCGCGCCACGAAATTCCCGCTGCCACTGGCGGCCACGGCGCACCAGATGTTCATGCAGGCATCCACGGCCGGACACGGGCGCGAAGACGACAGCGCCGTCATCAAGATCTTCCCCGGCATCAGCCTGCCAGAGAAAAAGGACGACAAGGCGTGAATGCACCGGCATGAACACGCGATGACCTGAGATCAGCACATCACACACCATGAACACGACCACCTCGTCACCCAACGATCCGGCGCCATCATCGGCACCAGCCGCCGCATCCGGCGGCAAGCGCATCCTCCTCGGCTGCATCGCCGATGATTTCACCGGCGCCACCGACCTTGCCAACAACCTCGTGCGCGCGGGCATGCGCGTAGTGCAGACCATCGGCGTGCCCTCCGGCCCGCTGGATGCCGAAGCCGACGCCGTGGTGGTGGCACTGAAGTCCCGGACCATTCCGGTCCAGGACGCCATCTACCAATCGCTCGCCGCGCTCAAGTGGCTTCAGGCCCAGGGTGCGCAGCAGTTCTATTTCAAATACTGCTCCACCTTCGACAGCACGCCACAGGGCAACATCGGCCCCGTCACCGAGGCGCTGATGGACGTGCTGAACACCCCGTTCACCATTGCCACGCCGGCCTTCCCCGACAACAAGCGGACGGTGTTCAAGGGCTACCTGTTCGCCGGCGAGGGCCTTCTGAACGAGAGCGGCATGCAGAATCACCCGCTGACGCCGATGACCGACCCGAACCTGGTTCGCGTGATGCAGGCACAGACGAAGCGCAAGGTGGGCCTGATCGACTACCGTGTGGTGGCCCAGGGTGAACAGGCGATTCGTGCCCGCATCGAGGAACTGAAGGCCGAAGGGGTGGGCGTTGCCATCGTCGATGCCATCTCCAATGACGACCTGCTGCGCATGGCACCGGCGCTGAAGGACCTGCCACTGCTGACGGCAGGTTCGGGCGTGGCCATCGGCCTGCCGGGCAACTTCGGTCTGGCGCCGTCCAGCACTGCTGCCGCCCTGCCCGCTGCCAGCGGCCTGAAAGCCATCGTCTCGGGCAGCTGCTCGGTAGCCACCAACGGTCAGGTCGCCGATTTCATCAAGCGCGGCGGCGAAGCAATGGCCATCGACCCGCTGCGCATTGCAGCCGGCGTGAACGTGGCGGCCGAAGTGCTGGCCTGGGCCGAATCCCGCATCACCAAGGAGCCGGTACTGGTCTATTCCACCGCCGAACCCTCGGCTGTGAAGCGCATCCAGAGCGAGCTGGGCGTGGAAAAGGCAGGCAGCATGGTGGAGCATGTGATCGCCGACATTGCACGCGGGCTGGTGGAGCGCGGCGTGCGGCAGCTGGTGGTGGCCGGTGGCGAAACCTCCGGCGCCTGCGTACAGGCACTGGAAATTGCCCAGATGCGTATCGGTCATCAGATCGACCCTGGTGTGCCCTGGTGTCATGCCGTGTCGCCGCTGGCACCGGAGGGTCTTCACATCACACTCAAGTCCGGCAACTTCGGTACGGTGGATTTCTTCACCAAGGCTTTCGGGCAACTGGGCTGAAACCCTTCATGGAACGCCGGGCAAGGCAAGACTACCGACAGGCAGGATGAAGCGACATCAGGGCACCCGGTCCTGAACGATACTCTCCTGCCTGCTCATTGACAGACTGCCCCGGCTTTCCCTGACAAGAACAACGGCCTGCACCACGTCGCTGGAGACACCGCCATCACCCGCTTCAGGCAGCGCAGGCCACAACAGAAATCTCCCTCTCATGACAAAAGACATTCCCTTCATGAACGAAGCCGAGGCGCGCGAGGAAATCTGCCGGGTGGGCAGAGTGCTGTTCAAGCGCGGCTATGTACATGCCACCGCCGGCAACATCAGTGTACGGCTGGCCGATGGCTTTCTCATCACCCCCACCGATGCCTGCCTGGGCACACTCGTGCCCGAGCGGCTGGCAAAGCTGGATCGGGACGGCAATCAGGTATCGGGCGACCGGGGCAGCAAGACCATCGTGCTGCACCGTCGAATCTATGAAGCCACCGAACAAACCGGGGCGCCGGCACGCTGCGTGATCCACACCCACAGCACGAATCTGGTTGCGTGCTCACTGGCAGCAGACACGGCAGCCGGCAATCAACTGCCAGCCGACGCCGAGCTGTTGCCGCCGATCACGCCCTATTTCGTGATGAAGGTGGGGCGGGTACCGCACATTCCGTATCACCGACCGGGCCATGCCGATGCGGCAGAAGCAGTGGCGCAGGCGATTGCGCGTCATGCGGCAGCAGGGCATCCGATCCGGGCCGTGATGCTGGCACGGCTGGGGCCGAACGTGTGGCACGACACGCCGGCAGCGGCCATGGCCACGCTGGAAGAACTGGAAGAAACAGCAAAGCTGTGGACGATGCTGACCCCGAAGCCCACACCGCTGAGCGAGGCGCAGATCGAGGATTTGCGCAAAACCTTTGGCGCAAGCTGGTAGCTTAGCTCGCCTTCTTCCACGACACGACGACAGGCGTGTGGTCGCTGGGTTTTTCCAGGCGACGGGGCGCCTTGTCGATCCAGCAGGATTCGATGCCGGGACGCAGGGCGTCGGAAACGAGGATCAGGTCGATGCGCAGGCCGGCGTTGCGCCGGAAACCCAGCATCCGGTAGTCCCACCAGCTGTAGAGTTTGGGCTCCTGCTCGAACAGCCGGAAAGCATCGTGCAGACCAATGTCCAGCAGTGTCTTCAGTGCAGCACGCTCCTGCGGCGAGACATGCACCTTGCCCTCCCAGGCCGCCGGATCATGCACGTCGGCGTCAGCCGGTGCGATGTTGAAATCGCCTGCCAGCACCTGCGCAACGCCGGGCTCGTCTTTCTGCAGTTGCAGCATCCACTGGCGCAATGCCTCGATCCAGCCCATCTTGTAGACGAACTTGTCGCTGTCGAGCGCCTGCCCGTTGGGGAAATAGGCGCCGATGATGCGTACCGGCCCGGCCTCGGTCTGGAAGCGCGCAGAGACGATGCGTTTCTGCTCGTCGCCCGGATTGATCGGGTTGGAGAGGGCTACGCCCTCGGGCTGATAACCGCCTGCCTTGCGGTAGAGCAGCGCCACACCGTTGTAGGTGGGTTGCCCGGTGAACACCACGCCATAGCCAGCCGCCTCGATCTCGGCCTGCGGAAACTTGTCGTCGGTGAGCTTGGTTTCCTGCAGACAGATGAAATCCACCGGATTGGCTGCCAGCCAGTCCAGCAGGTGTTGCAGGCGCATCTTCAGCGAGTTGACGTTCCAGGTGGCGATTTTCATGGGACGGGAGCGTGTGGGGAGGAAGAAGACCCTGCCGATTCTATGCCAGGGGCAAAAATCATCGCACGGCATCCGGCAGTTCCGCCGCCAGGTTCAGCTTTCACCCGGATGTGGCTAGCAAGACCCCGGCATCGCACACACTCACCATGACGACCCAGCCCTACCCCATCCGCATCAAGCGCATTTACCTGCCGGCTGCACCCGATGACGGTGCCCGCGTGCTGGTGGACCGGCTGTGGCCGCGTGGCATCAGCAAGGAACGGGCGGCACTGACGCTGTGGTTGAAGGAAGTTGCACCAAGCCGTGAGCTGCGCACGTGGTTTGGACATGACCCGGCGCGCTGGCCTGATTTTTGCCAACGCTACCGCGATGAACTGGCAGACAGGGAGGCCGAGCTGCAGGTGCTGCGCGATCTGGCGACACAGGGCCCGCTGACCCTGCTGTTTGCGGCGCACGACGAAGCCCACAACAATGCAGTCGTGCTGGCGGGGCTACTGACCGGGCGCCGGGACGGCACTCGTCCATCAGACACGGGAAATCCCGGCTAAAATCAGGCACTTTGGCGCGCATTGCCCCACCTGCCCGACGCCTTGCCGTTGCATCATGACAACAGGCATCAGGCGCATCGGGCGAAGCATGCCTGCCAGTCGATTCCCCCGATTTCCGGCGCCGACCGAAGCGCCCTCAACGACCAACGCGATGCTGACCTTCCAACAGATCATCCTGCGACTGCAGGAATACTGGGACAAACAGGGCTGTGCCCTGCTGCAACCTTATGACATGGAGGTTGGCGCGGGCACCTTCCATACCGCCACCTTCCTGCGGGCCATCGGCCCCGAGCCCTGGCGTGCTGCCTACGTGCAGCCCTCACGTCGCCCCAAGGACGGGCGCTATGGCGAGAACCCCAACCGCCTGCAGCACTACTACCAGTATCAGGTGGTGATGAAGCCGGCGCCGCCGAACATCCTCGACCTGTATCTGGGTTCGCTGAAGGCGCTGGGGCTCGATCCGCAGGCCAATGACATCCGCTTCGTGGAAGACGACTGGGAGTCGCCGACGCTGGGCGCCTGGGGGCTGGGCTGGGAAGTGTGGCTGAACGGCATGGAGGTCACGCAGTTCACCTACTTCCAGGAAGTGGGCTCGCTGAAATGCCTGCCCACCACCGGCGAGATCACCTACGGCATCGAGCGTCTGGCCATGTATCTGCAGAAGGTGGAGAACATCTTCGACCTGCAGTGGGCGCCGGGCATCACCTACCGCGACGTGTTTCATCAGAACGAGGTCGAGCAGTCGACCTACAACTTCACGCTGGCCAACACCGCGATGCTGTTCGTGCATTTCGATGATTACGAGCGTGAGGCACGCGCACTGATCGAGGCAAAGCTGCCGCTGCCCGCCTACGAGATGGTGATGAAGTGCTCCCACACCTTCAACCTGCTGGATGCACGTGGCGCCATTTCGGTGACGGAGCGTGCCGCCTACATCGGCCGGGTTCGTGCGCTGGCACGCGGCGTGGCCCAGGCCTATTACGATGCGCGCGAGCGTCTCGGCTTCCCGATGATCACGGCCGAGAACCACGCAAAACTGGGAGCACGGCCTTGAGCAACAGCCCGTCCACGACCGAAGCCCCGTCCATGAGTGCCAACACGACCATGAATCCCCCTTCCCTGCTGGTCGAGCTGCAGACCGAAGAACTGCCTCCGCACGCGCTGGTGCGTCTGTCCGAATCCTTTGCCAACGGCATCCATAGCCGGCTGGCAGCGCAGCATCTGGTATCGGAAGATCCGCATGTCGCCACCCTGTATGCCACGCCGCGCCGGCTGGCCGTGCACCTGAAGGGTGTGCGCGCGCAGGCCGATGCACGCGAGATCCGCGTGAAGGGGCCGTCGGCAGCCGTGGGACTGGACGCCCATGGCGAACCCACGATGGCCCTGAAGAAATGGGCCGAAAAACAGGGCGCCGCCATTGCCGACCTGAAGCGTGAAAACGACGGCAAGCAGGAGGTGTTCGTCTGGACATCGACGCAGCCGGGCGCGCGCCTGGCCGACGTGATCGGTGAGGTCATCATCGAGACGCTGGGCCAGCTGCCCATTCCGAAATTCATGACCTACCAGCTGGCCGACGGGCTGAGCACGGTGAGTTTCGTGCGCCCGGCCCACCGGCTGGTGGTGCTGCATGGCGACACGGTGCTGCCCTGCACGGTGCTGGGACTGGATGCCGACCGCATCACCGACGGGCACCGTTTCCTGTCGAACGGCCCGATCACGCTGCGCAATGCCGACAGCTACGCTGCGCAGCTGCGCGAGGAAGGTCGGGTGGAGCCCGACAGCCACGCACGGCGGGTGATGATTGCCAATGCGCTGGCGCAGGCCAGCCATGATGCGAATGGCATGCTGGCTGTGAACAGCGAGGAGCAGCAGCAGGTGGCGGCGCTGCTGGACGAAGTGACGGCACTGGTGGAATGGCCGGCCGTCTTCACCGGACAGTTCGACCCCGAATTTCTTCAGGTGCCGCAGGAATGCCTGATTCTCAGCATGCGCACCAACCAGCGGTATTTTCCACTGTTCGATGCCGACAACCGGCTGAAGAACCAGTTCCTGATCGTCTCGAACATGCCCATCGACGACCCGGCCGCCATCATCGACGGCAACGAACGGGTGGTGCGTCCGCGTCTGGCCGATGCGCAGTTCTTCTTCGAGCAGGATCGGCAGCAGACACTTGCCTCGCGCATTCCGCAACTGGCAAGCGTGGTGTATCACGCCCGGCTGGGATCGCAGGCCGAGCGCAGTACGCGCATCCAGCAACTGGCGGCGTCCCTCGCTCCGCTGACTGGCGCCAATGCAGACGAGGCCGTGCGTGCCGCGCAGCTGGCAAAGACCGATCTGCTGACCGGCATGGTGGGCGAGTTTCCCGAGCTGCAGGGCATCATGGGGCGCTATTACGCACGCCACGATGGTGAGCCCGAAGCGGTGGCCGCTGCCATTGCCGAGCATTATCAGCCGCGCTTTGCCGGTGACGCCCTGCCCGCCACTGCCACCGGCCTCACACTGGCGCTGGCCGACAAGCTGGAAACGCTGGCCGGCATCTGGGGCATCGGTCAACGCCCCACCGGCGACAAGGACCCCTTTGCACTGCGCCGGCATGCGCTGGGTGTCATCCGCATCCTGATCGAATCGAAGCTGCCGGTGAGCGTGCGTGAACTGCTGACGCAGGCATTTTCAGTGTTCAAGGACGTGGCGGCACGGGACGCAGTGGCCCTGCAGGCAGCCTCCGAGGCAGCAACGGCAGCACCCGAGGCTGATGCCACGGCTTCCGGCAAGGGCAAGCGCAATGACAAGGGCGCAAAGGTCCCCAAAGCCTTCGAGAACGATGTGGACGGCCTGGAGCGTTTCTTCAATGACCGCCTGCGCAGCTACCTGCGCGACCGCAACCACAGCGCGGCCGACATCGACGCGGTGCTGGCCGCCGGAGGCGACCGCCTCGACCTGATGGAGAGCCGGCTCTCGGCCCTGGCCGCGTTCCGCATGCTGCCTGCCTTCGGTTCACTTGCGGCTGCCAACAAGCGCATTGCCAACATCCTGCGCAAATCGCTTGAAGACAAGACGGATGAAACGGCACGGCCGACGGCTGTGGATGCCCGCCTGCTGGCCGAAGACGCCGAAAAGCAGCTGCATCAGGCCGTGGTCGCCCTGAAGCCAGCCATCGAGGCACACATGGGCAAACAGGAATTCACTGCCGCACTGCAGGCCCTGGCAGCCTTGCAGGCGCCGGTGGATGCCTTCTTCGACAAGGTGATGGTGAACGCCCCTGACGCCGCATTGCGGCAGAACCGGCTGGCGCTGCTGGCGGAACTGCACGGGATGATGAACGGCGTGGCGGATCTGTCGCTGCTGTAATGGACGCACCATGCTGAATCTCATCCGTTCCGTCGTGTTCATTCTGGTGATGGCCATCACGGTGATGTTCATTGCGACCACCACCGTGCTGTTCTTCTTCCTGCCGGTTCGCGTGCGCTACAACATCGCTGCCATCTACCCGCACCTGATGCTGCACGCCGGGCGCTGGATCTGCGGCATGCGCTGGCAGGTGATCGGTACCGAGAACCTGCCCGATGGCAACGCCATCGTGCTCAGCAAGCATCAGTCCACCTGGGAAACCTTTTTCCTGGTGAGCCAGATGCCGCGGCATGCTGCCTTCGTCTTCAAGCGGGAAATCCTGTTCATCCCGTTCTTTGGCTGGGCCATCGGCATGCTGGACATGATGCACATCGACCGGCGCCAGGGCCGGCGCGCCTTTGCCACCATCGTGAAGAACGCACCGCACCAGTTCAGCGAACACAAGCGCTGGATCGTGATGTTCCCGGAGGGCACGCGCATTCCGCCGGGCCAGAAAGGCGATTACAAGTCGGGGGGCGCACGCCTGGCCGTGCAGAACAAGACGCCGATCATTCCCGTGGCCGTGAATGCCGGCCGCTGCTGGCCGAAAAAGCCCTTCATCAAGAAGCCGGGGCTCATTACGGTTTCCTACGGCCCGCTCATTTCCGTCGAGGGGAAATCGGCCGATCAGGTGAATCGTGAGGTCGAGACATGGATCGAGACCGAAATGCGGCGGATCGACCCGGAGAGCTACCGGGACGAAACGCCGGCATCGGCCTGAAGGCCCCGCACTGCCTCAGCATATTGCCCCTCCCCGCCACATGAATGGGGGCAGTGCAATTCAGCCCCGGGCACTGAACAGACTCCTGTCCTGCCGCCACACAGCTAAAAATGGGGATCTTCCCCGCCGCCCTCGGCAGGGACACCGGGCGGCCAGGGACTAGCCGCCTTGCAAGACTTGGGCCGATGCGCAGCGCTAGAGCGTGTTATGACATCGGCCCACGGACTTCAGCCGACAGACGCATCAGGTGCAACATCCCCGACGCCGCCCGCCGACTTCGCCTTCTCACGCAGGGCCTTGTTCTGTTTCTCGACATCGAGGCAGGCCGCCAGGATCAGGATGAACAGACAGGCGGCGGCCGGCAGCCACAGGTAGGTGACGTGGAGCATCTGGATGACGGACTCCGGCTGCGTCACGTCGCCACCTCCTGCGGTAGAGCTGATGTAGCCCGAGGCTTCCAGCAGCCAGCCGGTGAGTGCCGTCCCGATTCCGCCCCCCAGCTTCGTCCCGAGCGAAGTGCAGGAGAACATGAGTCCGTCGATGCGCTTGCCCGACTTCAGGAAGGTGTATTCGCTGGCCTCGGCGATCAGCGCCGTGAGTGTTCCCTGAAGCGGTGCGATGGCCATCGACGCGATTGCGGTAAAGGCAAGCATGAGCGGAACATTGGCCATGTAGCCCGCGACGATGACCCCGATCCGGGCCCCGACGGCAATCACGTAACCGATCAGGTTGACCCGGTACATTCCCCCCGCCCGGGCCACGATCAGCGGCAGGGTGATGAGCGCAATCATCTGCGGGATGTTGATCGCAAACGCGAACGGCCCGAGAAGATCGGGATTGCCCAGCACATAGGTCATGAAGTAGATGCCCATCGCGGTGAGTGCGCCATAGAGCTGCATCGTGATGAACATGACGACAATCAGCAGGAAATACTTGTTGCGCACCACCAGTCGCAGTGACTCCATGACGGGGAGTTTTTCCTCCTCGGCCGCATCCAGGCCATCGTTCAGCTGCTCGGGGGTGAGTTCCTTCACGGAGAAAACCGCCAGCGTGTTGGAGGCGAGACCGACCAGGGCATAGAAGATTGCGACGGCGCGCCAGCCCTCTGCCCCGCCACCCATCATGCGGACGGCCTCCACCGTTATCGCCTGGATCGCAAAACTGGTGCCGAAGGCAAACACGAACCGGATGGAGCCCATCTGGACGCGCTCATTGACGTTCTTCGTGACCAGTGCCGTCAGTGCCGAGTAGGCAATGTTGTTGGCGGTGTAGAAGACGGAATTCAGCAGGGTGTAGGCGATGAAGAACCAGGCGTATTTCGCGGTCATGCCCAGACCGGGCGGAATGGCAAACACCGCCACGATCATCGCCGCGCAACCGAAGAAGGCCCAGAACATCCACGGCCGGGCCTTGCCCATCCGGGTTCGGGTCTTGTCCATGAGAATCCCGAACACGAAGTCCGAGAAGCCGTCGAAAAAGCGCGACAGCATCATCAGCGTTGCGACCACACCGGCATTCATGCCCATGGTGTCGGTCAGATAGATCATGACGAAGGCGGACAGGAAGGCGTAGACGACGTTGCCGGCAATGTCTCCGCTGCCGTAGCCAACCTTGTTGTACCACTTCAGGTATTTCTTCCTGGTGATGTCGTCTCCCATGACATTCTCCTTGTTTTTACGTATGGGCCTGAGACCGTGATGGTTTGCGTGGAAATGGGCAGGCCCTGCCACAACCGCGCAGCAAACCGCAGGCACGGGGAGTCCTGTGCATTCAGCACGTGTCATGCACCAGTTCGTCCCCGCACACCGGGCTGGAACCGCATCCTGGCACGGAGCCTCGCGCCGGCAGGGCTGGGCTGCCTTGTCAGGCGAGGCAACGTCGTCAGCGCACGGCTCCGAAGTCAGGAACCGGGGCGATCCAGTGTCAGCCGCAGGTGGAGCGCAAGCGCCGGATCGTCAACGCGGTACTGCGGCGAGAGTGCCGGGCCGCAACTGGCCGAGCCGATCCCTGCGTGCGCCGCGTCGATGCAGAGGACGCCGGACCCGCTTGGGGTCAGCTCGAAGTTGTGCCGGGTGCTCGTGAGCGCTTCCTGGGTGTATTCGGACGCATTGAACGAGAACGGGGCAGGGGCCACGACAGTGAGGGCCAGCTGGTCGGAACCGAGGGTGATGATGTCGCAGTCGCCCCGCGACCCGTTCTCCTGGGGCCGCGTGTAGTTCTCGCCGAGGGCGTCGATGTCCGCCGAGTACCAGCCGTGCCGGACTGACTGTCGCTTGTCCACGTAGTTCTCGTGGGGGCCGAGACCGAAGTAGCTCACTTTCCGCAGCGCGGGCGCCACGAAGAATCGCATCCCGAAACGGGGCAGCGTCGGGAATTCCGGCGCACGCTGGCCAACCAGGTGCAGGTCGATCACCCCTGATGCGCCGATTTCCCAGGTTGCATCGAGCCGGATGATCGGCTGGATCGACGGAGCCACGACAGCGAGACGTGAGCGGATGACAACCCCGCCATCGGTGCGACTGACATCGCACGAATAGGCCCGGACACTGCTCTGGTGGTAGCGGGCACGACGCCACTGAAGCTCGATGTGCCGGTCGTTGTCGGTGGGGGCCCGCCAGATGTTGACCTGCGCGGGGCGGGTGAGCACCTCGTTGCCATCAACGGTGGCCTGCGAGAGGAGCCCCGTCTTCCGCGAGAAAGCATGGCGGAACCCTGCCCCCTCGACCACGATCAGGTCATCGGTCTCCGTGACATGCAGATCCCCGGACGAAGCAGCACGGTTGAGGATGGCCACGGCGTGCTGGTTGCGTTCGTCCGCCGTAGGTATCTTGAGTTCATCAAAACCGAGCTGATGCCCTCGCGGCAGCAGTGGAACATCGTCGCGGTTCAGGCGCTGGATGAGGGTGAGAAAGCAGCGCCCCTGCATCGTGGCAGCGTTGCGCACCGAGGGCGGCAGCCGCAGCTCAACTGTTGCATGCGGGGGAACACTTTCCGGGAGTTCGCACCGCCCCGCGTCGATTACCTTGCCATCAAGACTCAGCTCGAAGTCGAGCACCAGATAGTCGTTCAGGTCGGTGAAATCGAGCTGGTTGCGCAGCACGACGACGTTCCGGGCCGGATCGAAGTTTGCGACCCGGGCCGGGCGCTGCACGTTCCACAGTTCCTTGAGCCCCACGTGCGGATTCCGGTGCGGATCGACCAGTCCATCGACGCAGAAGTTGCCGTCGTGGAGTTCTTCGCCGTGGTCTCCGCCGTAGAGGTAGCGCGGGTTTCCGTTATCGTCGCATCCGTCCTGGATGGCGTGATCGCACCACTCCCAGACGAAGCCGCCACAGAGCCGGCCGTCGGCGAGGATGAGCTGCCAGTAGTCTTCCAGATCACCGGGGCCGTTGCCCATCGCATGAGAATATTCGACGAGGATCAGGGGCTTGTCCGGATCCTTGTCGAGATAGTCGTGAATCTCCTCGAAGGCGGGATACATGCGCGAGTACAGGTCGATATCGGAGTAGTCGTAACGCCGGTCACTGGACCGGTAGAAAGCCGATTCGTAGTGCGTGACGCGGGTGGGGTCATACGCTTTCATCCACCGAAGTGCCGCCTCGAAGGTCGAGCCGTAGGCACATTCGTTGCCCGCAGACCAGGAGATCACGCAGGGCCGGTTCTTCTCGCGCTCCACACAGAGTTTCACGCGATCCAGGGTGGGGGCCGCCCAGTCCGGATGGTTGGCAATGCGTGCGTTCCAGTTCTCCACCACGTTGGGCCACGAGTCGTCGGTGAGGTACTGGGTCTGCGTTCCGTGGCTCTCGTTGTCGGCCTCGGACATGACGTAGAAACCGTATTCGTCGCACATCTGATAGAAGCGCGGGTCGCTCGGATAGTGCGCCGTGCGGACCGCGTTGATGTTGTGCGCCTTCATCAGCTGCAGGTCGCGCCGCATGTGTTCGACATCGACCGTCGGCCCGGTCAACGGGTCGGCGTCGTGACGGTTCACGCCCCGCAGCTTGATGGGTTTCCCGTTGACCTTCAGCACGGCCCCCTCGACAGAGACTTCACGGATGCCGACGCGGTCGCGGATGGCTTCCTGCGGACAGGTGATGCTCAGGTAGTAAAGATAGGGGTCTTCGGCGCTCCATAGTCGTGGAGACTGAACCACCATCCGGGCCCGGTGGGTGAAACCATCCTCGTCGACCGGCTCGTCGAAGGAGGCCGTGGCGACGATGCGCCCAGAATGGTCGGTGAGCTGCAGCGTGGTTTCCACCGGGGAGCCGCGGAATGCTCCCCTCACCTGTACCAGCGCGGTGTCGTCCTCCTGGATGGTGGTCGTGACGAAGTAGTCGTACAGCACGTGCCTGGGGCGCTTGAGGAGGTGAACGTCCCGGATGATGCCGGTGGTGCGGAGCTTGTCCTGGTCTTCCAGATAGGTACCGTCGCACCATTTCAGCACCAGCACGGCAAGCCGGTTGGTTCCGGTCACGAGCTTGTCGGTAATGTCGAACTCTGCTGCGGCGTGGGCCACCTGGCTGTAACCGACATAGGCCCCGTTCAGCCAGACATAGAAGCAGGAGTCGACCCCTTCAAAGACGAGGGTACACGTGGGCGCATCAGGGTCGGGCTCGTACTCGAACTCGGTGAGGTAAGCCCCGGCCGGGTTGTCGTGGGGCACGAATGGCGGGTCGAGCGGAATGGGGTAGCGCAGGTTTGTGTACTGATGCGCATCGTGCCCCTGGAACTGCCAGGTTCCCGGCACCTGAATCGAACCGAAGTCCGCGACGTCGTCGCCCTCGTTCCAGAAGGGTGTCACATCGTGGATGGAGGGGCGGTAGCGGAATCGCCAGGTGCCGTTCAGCAACTGGAAACGGTCGGATTCCTCGCGTTTGAGCGGATCGAAGGGAGAGCCGGCCGAGGTGGGAATGTAGTACGCCCTCGGGGGCAGGGTGTGCTCGTGAAGTACCGAAAGGTTCTCGTAATGACGGGGAACAATCATCATTGCCGTTCCAATCCGGGTAAGCCCGTCGTAAATCATTGTGACGCTGAAATATTAAACCTGCAGAAGGGGTACGCGCGGAATGTTGGCGTAAACCCTATGGGCTTGGGGTGTGCGGGATGTTCTTGCGACGCGGAGAACCTGAAGCATGTCTCGCACACCCGGAAGAAGTTTTGCGGGAACTGACACGTGCATGGCACGTACCCCACCCCGGCTTTACTCAGCAACCCGGAACTGCCCTGCCCGGGCGGTTTGATCCGGGCTAGAATGCCACCCCGCCCTGCCATCAGCCTGACCAACCACTGGTCTCTCACTCCGTTTCCCCCCTTCGCCGCAGGAATGCGGTCCGCATGGTCGAATCCGGTATTGAAACTTCTCGACACCCTGTTTGGAAAACTGACGGGACACCACCCCGCGACGACGCAGGCTGGTGAGCCCGGCGCCGTGCCATCGCCAGGCACGCCAACGACAACGGGAAATGCCGTGAGCGCCAGCCCCCAGGCGATGACGAACGATACAGCATCACCTGTCATCGGCGGCAGCCCGGCGCATCAGATCCGGCTGATGCGACAGGGGCAGGAGCACATCGTGCCGTACACCCTGCGTCGCTCGGCGCGTGCGCGACGCATGGGTTTTCGCATCGACCACCAGGGCCTGGTCGTGACCCTGCCGCAGCGGGCACGCATCAGTCAGGCGGGCATCGAGAGCGCACTGCGCGAACACACCGACTGGGTCATCGTCACGATGGCGAAATGGCGGCAGCGGGTCGAACACCGCGAGCAGGCACGGCCGCGCTATGTCGATGGCGGGCAGATTCCGCTGCTGGGCAAGAGCATCACGCTGCGACTGCAACAGCATTCGGCTCACAAGCGCACCCGTGTGCTGCAAATGGGCGACGAGCTGTGGGTGAGCGGGCCGGCGGCACACGACCCTGCCCTGCTGCCAGCCGCCATCACCGGCTGGCTGAAGTTGTTTGCACGCAAAACGTTCATTGCGCGCACGGCGCCCTTCGCCGAACGACTGGGACGCCAGCCACGCAGCATCGGGCTCTCCAGCGCCCGCACCCGCTGGGGCAGCTGCACCGGCAACGGTGACATCCGCCTGAACTGGCGACTGATCCAGTTCGATCCCGTCCTGATCGACTACGTGATTGCGCACGAACTGGCCCACCTGATCGAGTTGAATCACAGCCCGCGCTTCTGGGCGCAGCTGGCACACCTGATGCCCGACTACCAGACGCACAAGACGGCGCTGGCGAAACAGATGGACGCGTATCTGGGGTGAGCCGACAGCGTGCGGCGTGTGTCAGATATCCGTGGCAGGCAGCATGGAGCCTTCTGGCAGGAAAACGATGCCCACCAACGCAAAGGCCAGAGTGGCGACGAAGATCATGCAGAAGAAGATGAAGAACGCAAGTGCAACCGAGATGCAGAGGCCGGCGATGGAATAGCCGAGGCCGGCCCCGGGAATGGCACCGGAAATGGCGTTGGCATTCACCCAGATGCCGTACAGCCACAGGGGCATGAGGACAATCATCGGCCACCCCAGCAGGATGCCGACAAGACTGAACAGATTGGTGACGAGGGTGGAAGCAACGAGCAGGTTCAACAGGCTGCCCTGCCCGTCCCAGCGGCCACCGCGCTTCAGCCACCAGCGCAGCACGCCGACCATGACCGCCGTGATGATGACGGCGCTGAAGACTGACAGGATCAGTCCGGCCCAGAGCGGCATGAGGGCGTCATCCGGCATGTTGGACGGTGCGCCGGTGAGGGCAGGATCGAAGGCGTAGGGAATGCTGACGAGGATGACGCACAGCCACGCATGCCAGCGCGGGAAGTCGAAGGCCGAAAAGGGCTGTTCACGCAGCAGGAACGAGGAGACGCCGGCAGTGATGAGTTTCATGATGTTCCCGATTCAGAACGACCTTCTTCGATCACGTCCGGACGCTCTGCCAGAAAATCGGGATCAGCAGGCCCCAGCGCGGACAGATCCTTTGGCAACGTCTGCCATGACGGGCGCACGGCGCGGGGGATGAGGGTATCGCTTTCGCTCATGCGCCCCTGCCCGGATCAGCTGCGCCATTCGACCTGGGCGCCGAGGCTGCGCAGGTTCTCGTCGAAGTGCGGATGGGCGCGCTTGATGGGTGATGCGTTGCGGATGACGGAGTGCCCGGGGATGCCGGCCGCCACCATCAGCAGCGCGATGGCGACGCGGATGATGTAGGGGCTTTCGACGGTGGCGGCCGTGAGGCGCTTGCCGCCGAAGGTGATGACCCGGTGCGGATCGGCCATGACGACGTGGGCACCGAACTTGGACAGCTCGGATGTCCAGCCCAGGGCACCGTCGTAGACCTTGTTCCAGAACATGGTGCCGCCACGCGCAGCCACGCCGAGAGCGATGAAGATGGGCAGCAGGTCGGCCGGCACATAGGGCCACGGCGCAGCCTCGACCTTCTGCAGCAGGTTGGAGGTGAAGGGTTCCTGCACATGCAGGCCCTCGGGGCCCACCTGCGCGTGGGACCAGCCATCGGCATGCTCGACCGTGACGCCGAACTTGGCAAAGGTGCGGTCGAGCAGCGGGAAGTGCTCGGGCACGCTATTCTTCACGCGGACATCACCGCCGGTGATGGCCCCCAACGCCATCATCGTGACGATCTCGTGATAGTCCTCCTCGAACTCGTATTCGGCACTGCCCAGGGCCACGCCGCCGGTGATGCGCAGGCGGGAGGTGCCGATGCCGTCGATCTTTGCGCCCAAGCGCTCCAGGAAACGGCACAGCTCCTGCACGTGCGGCTCGGAGGCCGCGTTCATCAGCAGCGAAGTGCCTTCGGCGTTGAGCGCGCAGAAGATGAAGTTTTCGGTGGTGGTGACGGAGGCATATTCGAGCCAGTGCGACTGGGCCTGTGGCAGCTTCTGGCGTTGCAGGATCAGGCAGTCGGGCGCAGTGTCGATATGGACACCGAACTTGCGGAAGACCTCGATGTGCGGGTCGATCTCGCGCACGCCCAGCGTGCAGCCCTGCACGTCGCGCTCGATGCGAGCGCTGCCAAAACGGTGCAGCAGCCCTGGCACCAGCATGATCGAGGAGCGCATCTCGACGGGCAGGATGTGCTCGGCAGGATCGAAGCGGGCCTGCTCGTGCGAGACCTCCAGCACCCTGCCCTCCTCCACGAACTCGACCCGGCTGCCCAGCTTGCGGAAGAAGTCCAGAATGCGGCGCACGTCGGTGGTGTCCGGCAGCGGACGCAGCCGCACCGTGCCCTCGGCAAAGAGGGTGGCACAGAGGATGGGCAGGACCGCATTCTTGTTGGACGAGGGGCGAAGTTCGCCGCGCAGCGGGATTCCGCCGTGGATGATGAGATCAGACATCTTGCAGAGTCACGGATGGGGTCGTGAACAAAACGTGGATTGTAGAGGCAATGGCCTGCGCCCGCCCCCTGCGGATGCAAGCCAGTGTGAAGCCGTGGGAGGCATGGAACACGATGCCGATGGCCCGGCGTGGAGGCCAGGCTCCCAGGCAGCAGAAAGTGCCAGAACGGCCAGATATCTCGCCATGAAAGACGTTGAAATCCCGCGTCAACCATCAGGTTCAGACGGTTTTTCGCCCCGTAAGTTTCTGATTTTTCGGCATGACGTACTTTGTGGCAAAGGTCTGGAGCAGTGTTTCAACAGTCTGCGAAAGAGCGTAAAGGCAAAGGGCTGCAATCCGGTGCCATCGGGGAGATAATGGCCCGGAGCGTGTTTATGCACTGGACCGATTCATGACGCAGGAGGAGACCCCATGAATTTCCCTACGCCCACTTCCGCATCGGCCACCTCCGGCGAAGCTGGCGGCGCGCCCCCGAGCCGGACGGCACACTGGATGCCCTTCTCGGCCAACCGCGCCTTTCACCAGGACCCGCGCGTCATCGTGCGGGCCGAAGGCAAACACTATTTCGATGATCGCGGCCGGAAGATCTTCGACAGCCTGTCGGGGCTCTGGTGCGTGGGTGCCGGCCATTGCCGCCCCGAAATCCAGCAGGCCGTGGCCACACAAATGGCCACTCTCGACTACTCACCAGCCTTCCAGTTTGCCCACCCGCTTTCCTTCGAGCTGGCCGAACGCATCGCGGACATGATGCCCGGTTCGCTGAAGCACGTGTTCTTCACGGATTCGGGCTCGGAATGCGCCGACACCGCCATCAAGATGGCCCGTGCCTATTGGCGGATCAAGGGGCAGCCCACCAAGACGAAGCTGATTGGCCGGGCACGTGGCTATCACGGCGTGAACGTGGCCGGTACCAGTCTGGGTGGCATCGGCGGCAACCGCAAGATGTTCGGTTCATTCATGGACGTGGACCATCTGCCGCACACGCTGCAAGCCGGCATGGCGTTTACCCGAGGGCAGGCAGAGACCGGCGGCGAAGCACTGGCCAATGAGCTGCTGAAGCTGATCGAGCTGCACGACGCCTCGAACATTGCGGCAGTGATCGTGGAGCCGATGTCGGGCTCGGCCGGGGTGCTCGTGCCGCCCCAAGGCTATCTGCAGCGGCTGCGCGAAATCTGCGACCAGCACGACATCCTGCTGATCTTCGACGAGGTGATTACCGGATTCGGACGGATGGGCAAGGCCACCGGCGCCGAGTATTTTGGGGTGACGCCCGACATACTGAATGTGGCCAAGCAGGTGACCAACGGCACGCAGCCGCTGGGGGCGGTAGTGGCTTCCAGCGAGATTTACGACACCTTCATGGCGCAGAAGCTGCCGCCGCATGCCATCGAATTTGCGCACGGCTACACCTATTCGGCGCACCCGGTGGCCTGCGCAGCCGGCATCGCCGCACTCGACCTGCTGAAGGCCGACGGGCTGATCGGGCAGGTGGCAGCGCTTGCCCCGACCTTCGAGAACGCCATCCACGCGCTGAAAGGCACGAAGCATGTGATCGACATCCGCAACAGCGGTCTGGCGGGGGCATTGCAACTGGCGCCGCGTGACGGCGACCCGACGGTTCGCCCCTACGAGGCATCGCTGGCCCTGTGGAAGAAAGGTTTCTACGTGCGCTTTGGCGGCGACACGCTGCAGTTCGGCCCGCCCTTCACCACCACGCCCGACGAGCTGGACACGCTGTTCAATGCGGTGGGTGAGACATTGAACGGCATTGCCTGACGGGACACGCGCCGCAGTGGCAGGCTCCATGCCTGCCATCGGGCCGGGTCTTCTGACAAGGAACGCCATGAACGCCACAGGACGGAAGCGCCCTGCAGCGTTCACTCATTGATGTGCAGCAGCCATCGCATCGGCCAGCGCGTACCAGGCCGGCGCCGGGATGTCTTCGGCGCGCTGGCTGAGGTCTGTGAGCGGCGCGAGGCGCGGGTCGGCAGTGGCTGCTGCCATGAGGTCGAGTGCCGGGTATTGCTGGGCAAGCCAGCTGCCCAGCGTCTTGCGCAGCATCTTGCGGCGCTGGGCGTAGGCCACACCAAGAGCCTTTTCGAGCTGCGGCACGTGCGGGGTTTCGGGCTTTGCCCTGGGCACCATGCGCACGATGCTGGACTCGACCTTCGGTGGCGGGTCGAAGGCAGCGGGCGGCACGTCGAACAGTTGCGCCACGTGGTAATGGTTTTGCAGGAAGACGCTGAGGCGCCCCATGTTGCCGCCGGGCTGCGCCACGATGCGGTCGACGACTTCCTTCTGCAGCATGAAGTGCTGATCGACGACGAGATGCGCTACCGGGATGAGGTGCAGCAGCAGCGGGCTGGAGATGTTGTAGGGCAGATTGCCGACGATGCGCTGGCGCTCGCCGAAGGTATTGAAATCGACCTGCAGCACGTCCTGGTGGATGAGTTCGAGCGCTTCGCCGAAATGGGCCTGAAGGCGCGGGGCGAGTTCGCGGTCGATCTCGATGGCCCTGATGCGGCCGGTGGCGTGAACCAGCGGCGCGGTGAGCACGCCGGGGCCGGGGCCGATCTCGATGAGGTTGTCACCTGCGCGGGGCGCGATGGCACGCACGATGTCGTCGATGACGCCGCGATCGACCAGAAAATGCTGGCCGAAGCGCTTGTTGGCACGGACGCTGTTCAGGCGGATGGGGGAAAAATCAGCGGACACCACCGGTTCTCATCATCAATGCCCCTGGCAGGAGCCGGGGCGGGTTTGCCTGCTCAGGAATCCTTGGCGCGGTATTCGACGTAGGTACGGTCGCGCAGTTCCTTCAGCCACTGGTCATAGGCTTCGGCGCCCTTGGCGGTGCGCAGCTTCTGCCGTGCGGCGTTGCGCAGGCGCTCGGGCGATTCGACATCGGTGCGGCGCCCCAGCACCTGCACCAGATGCACGCCGAAGGGGCTGCGGACCGGCTCGCTGATCTCGCCATCGGACAGGGCGTTCATGGCCTGCTCGAATTCGGGCACGGTTTCGCCCGGCGGCAGCCAGCCGAGATCGCCTCCCCTCGCCGCGCTGCCGTCGCTGGAAAACTCGCGTGCCAGCTGGGCGAAATCGGCCTTGCCCGCTTCGATGTCACGACGGTAAAGATCCAGACGGCGAACGGCGTCTTCCAAGGCCTGCGGGTTGTCGGCCGGCAGCAGGATGTGACGCGCATGGGTGAGCTGCACCGAGGCCGCCTGCCCTGCCCGCTTGTCCTGCAGCTTCAGCACGTGAAAACCGGCCGGGCTGCGCACGGGCGCGGAGATGTCGCCGGCGTTCATCGAACGAACCGTATCGGCAAAGAGGCTGGGCATGCGGCTTGCCGTGCGCCACCCCAGGTCGCTGCTGGCACCGGCATCGGTGCCACTGGTGTTTTCGAGCGCCAGCGTGGCAAAGTCTGCGCCTTCACGCGCCCTTTGGGCCAGGGTTTCGGCCTGGGCACGCAGGGCATCGACTTCCTTCGGCGTGGCGCCTTCCGGCACCTTCACGAGAATCTGACGCACGTTGAACTCGGGCTCGCTGACCTTGCCGCTCTTGGTCAGTTCGGCGTCCACCTCGCCCTCGGAAATGCTGACACTATTGGCGGTTTCGCGTTCGCGCAGGCGCACGGCCACGATCTCGGCAGTGAGCTGACGGCGGAAGGTCTCGTAGGAGACGCCGTCGGCCTTCAGGCGCTCTTCGAGCTGGCTGAGCGACAGGCCGTTGTTCTGGGCCACGTCGGCAGCCGCCCGGTCGATCTCGGATTCGGACGGTTTCATGCCGTAGTCGGCGGCAAACTGCTCCTGCGCCAGTTGCAGGATGAGCTGCTCCAGCACCTGCTTTCGCATCTCGTCGCGTGGCGGCAGTGAAGCGGTCTGATTGGCCGCCATCCGGCTCTCGAACAGATGCACCTGGGCATCGAGTTCACTCTGGGTGATGACGCCCTGGTTGACGACGGCGACGACCCGGTCGATGGGCTGAAAGCCGCCACGCGCCTGGCCACCGGCCGATGGTGCCGTGGCGGGCTCCGCCACACCGGACGAGGTGCTGCGGTCGGGGGCCGCAGGCGCTGTCGAGGCACCGCTGGTGCCGGGCAGGCGCAGGCCGCTGCCCGGGGAGCCCGACCCGCTGCCTGTGCCCAGCTGAGCACTGACGGCCAGCGGCAGGCAGACCAGGGCACAGAGCAGCAGACGGCTGGCCTTGGTGGCAAGGCGCCGCTTGCCGGATGGCAGGGACGGGGAAGGGTCGGCAGCAACGGCTGCAACGGGTTCTTGCATGCTGGATTTCACTCGTAACCGAAATGACGGACAGCCGGCGTGAGGTCGTTGTTCGGGCGGCTGTAACCGGGGATGTTGCGGGTCAATATATCATCGGGATCATCACCCAGCGAGCCAAGCCCACGCAGGTCGAATTGCAGGTAGATCCGGTTGGTGGCCTTCTGCTCGGTGGTGACGAAGCGGTGCAGCACCAGACGCGCGCCCCAGCAGCAATCGTCATATTCCAGCCCGACAAGGCCCTCGACCAGGCCCGGACGCACGTCCTCCAGCAGCCCGGTGGTGGGGCTGATGCGCTGCTGCAGGAAGGAATAATTGACACGGCCGAGTATCGACCACTTGTTGTTGATCGGCCAGGCCACCGAGGTGTCCCACTGGGCGTATTCCTTCGACTGATAGCGCACCCCGGCACCAAACAGCCTGCGGTTGCCCGGACGATAGCGATAGCTGAGGTTGAGCCGCGGCACGCGCTTGTCATGCACGGCATACTGCATGCCGGCGTTGAAACTGTGTCCGCCACGGAAATCACCCGATGCGGCAAAGAGCAGGTCGGTGCGGCGGTCTACCCGCACCGGCTGGCCCGGAATGGTGACTTCCTGGCTGGAGAAATAGAAACGCTGCGCTGCCGCCAGCCGCAGCCGCTCCACCCCTGTTGCCTGCTCGATCTGACGTGACACCAGTGCTGCGGTCAGGTGATTGGCGTCGGAGATGCGGTCGTGGCCGGTATAGGCGTTTTCGCTGAACAACTGGGCAAAGCTGAGGTCGCTGGCCGCGCTGTCGAAGACCGGGATGTCGCCCTGATCGCGATGTGGCGTGCGCACGTAGAACAGGCGCGGCTCCAGCGTCTGGATGGAGGCTTCGCCCAGCCATTGGCTGTCGCGCTCCATGATGAGCCCGGTATCGAGGGACAGGGTGGGCACCACGCGCGAGATGGCACGATTGGTGGCGCGGTCATTGAGTTCGTAGTGGCTGGCGTGCATGCCCACCTTGGGCGTGAAGAACCAGCCGCCCCCCTGCAGCGGATAACTGATGGACGGGTGAACGACGAGACGGTTGCCCTCGACCGCGCCCGGCAGCGGGCTTCGGAACTGCGTCATGTCGGACAGCAGGCTGATGTCGAAACCGTGAACATCCACCTGGTTGTTGGTGAGCTGCAGCTGCGGCACCTTTTCGTAGGGCGGCGCCTGGCGCGCTTCGAGAATGTTCTGATAGCGCAGTGCCCGCACCAGCATGTTCCAGTCACCAAAGCTGCGGGTGAGGAATGCCTCCCTGGGCAACGAGCGCTCGGCGGAGTCGATCAGGGCACGCGAATAATCGACGAAATAGTTGTCGTCCGACACGCCCTGCATGTTCCAGCCGCCGTTCCAGCCCAGCACCCGGGTGAAGGAACCACTGGCATCGTAGGAATAGCGGCTGCGGCCGGTTTCGCTGTCGTTGGGCACCCAGTCGAGTTGCAGGCGCCCGGCAGCAGGCCGCGACAGGTAACGGAATTCACTGCCCACGCGCAGGCCGCGCTTGGTGGTGATGTTGGGCGACAGCGTGAGGTCGTAATTGGGCGCCAGGTTGAAATAATAGGGAATGGTGATGCCCAGACCGGTATGGTTGGAGTATTCGGGCGTGGGTGACAGGAAACCGCTCTGGCGCCTGTCACCCAGCGGGAAAGGCAGGTACGGCACGCGGGCCACCGTGTAGTCACGCACCTTCAGGCGGGCATGGCGCGCCACCCCCTGCGAATTTTCCAGATCGAGATCGAGCTGCTCGGCCTCGACACGCCAGTCTTCGTTATCGGGCTTGCAACTGGTGAAGCTGCCATTGATGAGCTGCAGGAAGCGGTTGCCGATGAACTCCATCCGTTCGGCCTTGCCGCGCCCGCCAACGGACGACAGATCGTATTCCGGCTGCTCGAAGGCCCCCTTGCCGCTGTCGAGCTGAAGCTGAAGGCTGGGGCCACTGAGGCGCGTGCCGGGCTGTTCCACCTGCACCCCCCCCTGCGCCTCGACACGCTCGATGTCCTGCCAGTAGTCGATGCGCTGCGCACGCAGGGATGAGCCTCTCCGGCGCAGTTCGGCATTGCCCTCGAAGGTGACTTGCGGCCCCAGATCGCCCTGCGCGGAGGAGTGCATCCGGTCGGCCGAGCCGAAAACGGGCAGCGGGCTGTCGCTCTCGGCGTTGTCCGGCAGGTTCAGCGACGATGCCTCGCGCAGGTCGACATGACCTTCGGGGTGCGCTTCGGAATCGGTTTCGTTTCCTTCACCCTCATGGCCGGCAGCATCCGCATCGCCCGGGGCAAACTCGCTGGCAGCAAGCAGGGGCTTGCGACGCTCATCGGGCACGGCAGATTCGGCCTGGCCGGAATCGGCAACAGCACCGGCGCGCCGGGCAACGACGTCGGCCTCACTGGCAGCGGCTCCGGCAGGGCGAACGATGGCCGCATCGTAGGCCACATGGCCGTCGGCCGTGCCGTGTCCGGGTTCATCGGCCCGCACCCGCTGGGGCGAGACCAACAGCAGGGAGGCCAGCGCCGCGGACAGGGCCACGGCCAGCGTGGTGCGGCCAACGGGCAAAACGGCGGAACGCCGGCTGGGGCGCACCGGGCACGATGACGGGTACTGTCCGGGTTTCACGCCGGGATTTCGGGCTGGATGCGACACGGGCAGATGGATGGGGAGATTCGACGGAGGAAGCGCCCGGCGGGCACCGAAGGATTGTCTATTATAGGGAGCCATCGGCGCGCGCTGCGAGGCGTCGCACCAGCCCGACATACTCCCCCTGCCGCCGGCCCCAAACAACGACCTGCCCATGACCACACCCAACGCTGCCGCCCCCCGTGACGAACGCCTGCCGATCCTGAAGGAGTGGCTGGCCTCCCTGCCCGCCTCCCTCGGGCTGGTCATCGACACGCTGGAACCTGCCTCCAGCGACGCCAGTTTCCGGCGCTATTTCCGGCTGAAGGCCCAACTGCCCGGTGGCACTGGCACCGCCATCGTGATGGACGCCCCGCCACCGCAGGAAGACTGTCGCCCCTTCGTGCATGCGGCCGAGGTGTTCGGCGCTGCCGGCATGACGGTGCCCACGGTGCATGCAGCCGACATCGAACGCGGTTTTCTGCTGCTGGATGACCTGGGCAACCAGACCTACCTGAAGCACCTGAATGCCGACACCCAGCGCCAGCTGTATGGCGATGCCAGCGCGGCGCTGGTGAAGCTGCAACTGGCAAGCCGGCCGGACGTGTTCCCCCCCTATGACCGGGCACTGCTGCTGCGCGAACTGATGCTGTACCCGGACTGGTACATCACGAAGCACAAGGGGATCACGCTGAGCGAGAAGGAACAGGCCGTGCTGCAGGACGGCTTCGAGCGGATTCTGGCCAACGTGCTGGCGCAGCCCGCAGGCTATGTGCACCGCGACTATCACAGCCGCAACCTGATGGTGCTGGACGAGGGACGCAATCCGGGCGTGCTGGATTTTCAGGATGCGGTATATGGGCCGCTGACCTATGATCTGGTGTCGCTGTGGCGGGATGCCTACATCGCGTGGGACGAGGAAAGGGTGCTGGACGGCTGCATCCGCCACTGGGAGCGCGCCCGCGCAGCCGGGCTGCCGGTGCCGGCCGATTTTGCCGTGTTCTACCGGGATTTCGAGTGGATGGGCATCCAGCGCCACCTGAAGGTGCTGGGCATTTTCGCCCGGCTCTTTCACCGCGACGGCAAGGATGCCTACCTGAAGGACATGCCGCTGGTGGCACGCTATGTGCACAAGGCACTCTGCCGCTATGACGAACTGGCCGGGCTGCGCCGGCTGTTCGAGAAGGTGGAAGGCGTGGAGCGGCAGCACGGACATACCTTCTGAAACCTGCTTCTTCCCGCGAAGCCCGCACCCGTATCGACCTGAACGGAAACACACACGATGAAAGCCATGTTGCTGGCCGCCGGACGCGGCGAACGGATGCGCCCGCTGACGGACGCACACCCCAAGCCGCTGCTGAAGGCCGGCGGCAAGCCGCTGATCGTCTGGCATCTGGAGAAGCTGGCTGCGGCCGGCTTCACCGATGTCGTCATCAACAACGCCTGGCTCGGCGAACAGATTCCGGCCACGCTGGGCGACGGTTCGGCCTTCGGGCTGCGGCTGCACCACTCGGCCGAGGGCGAGGCGCTGGAGACCGCCGGCGGCATTGCCAGGGCACTGGGTCTGCTGACCGAAGGCGAACCCGATAACGCCCCCTTCGTGGTGATCAGCAGCGATGTGTGGAGTGATGCCGATTACACGCAGTTTGCCCAGGTGGGCGAACGGCTGCAGGCCGGCGAAGGCGACTGCTGGTGCCTGATGGTGGACAACCCGCCCCATCATCCCGAGGGCGATTTCGGCGTTGCCGGGGGAAGGCTGTGGCTGAAACCCGATGCCCCGACGGCCCCAACCCTGACCCCGGCGAGCCCGGAAGGGGCTGCTGGCACGGAGAGCCCGGCAAATGCCCCGGACAGCGGCCAAACACCTGACCCGGCCAGCGGCATGGCGTTGGCGGCATCGGCCGGTGACGGCGCGCCGGCAGACATGCAGATGCTGACCTACAGCGGCATCGGCGTGTATACGCCTGCCATGTTCTGCCACATCACGGCCGGCACGCGCTCACCGCTGCGCCCCTGGCTGGGACTGGCGATCGAATCCGAGCGCGCGCTGGCGGCTCACCATCCGGGGCAGTGGTTCGACATCGGCACGCCGGCGCGGCTGGCCGAACTGGACGCGCGCCTGATGGCGCGATGAAGCCTCCCCCGGAAGCGAAAATGGCGGCAGAATGACGACTGGCACAAGCCAGAGCAGAGCGTGTCAGCACTCATCCGCCCACACCCAAGCCCCTTCGGACACGCCGGGCAAAGCACCCGCTCAGCAGAATCCTGGAAAATCCCAAGGGGTGGACAACATCGCCATACACGCCCCTTTCCACCCCGTGTTTCAGGGCGCCCAGCCTGCATCTGACCTGATCGTGAACCCAGCTGTCCCCTCCCCTGCGTCCGTAACGTCTCCACTCGCCAAGGCCGCCCCCACGCTCCGCATCGAGGGCACCGGCCCGGTGGCCCTGGCCACCGCGCTGTGGCTGGTGCGTGCCGGGGTGCCCGCATCAAGGATCGCATTGCCGCTGGCCGATGAGGCAACAAGCATCCTGCCCGCCAGTGGCCCCCAGCGGGCGCTGGCGCTTTCCGCCGGCTCCTGCCAGATCCTGTCCCGGCTGATTGCCCTGCCCGCTTCGGGCCGGATCGGCACGGTGGAGATTTTCCAGGCAGGCACCAACGGCCATGCCCGGATCGAGGCGGAAGACTTTGCGCTGCCGGCGCTCGGCCATGTCGTGCAATGGGAAGCGCTCATCAGGCAGCTGCACGAGGCCGCCCGACTGCTGCCCTTTGCCTCTCCCGACGATCCGGCCTTTGCCAGCCCCTCCCTGCGGATTCACGCGGGTGGCCTGCCGCCTCCCGACAGGCGCAACGACCGCGATTTCTCGACCCGGGACAGTGGCCAGGCAGGGCTGCTGTTCGAGGTGGAATGCGACGGCACGCGGGACACGGCTTTCGAGTGCTTCTGCCCGGAAGGGCCGCTGGCCCTGCTGCCCGCGCCGCCACTGGACAGTGGCAGACCGCGCTTCACGGTGGTGTGGTGCGACGCGGCCGCTGAAGCAAGTGCCCGTGCGCAGCTGAACGCGGAAGCGCTGGGCGAGGCGCTGCAGGCCCGCCTGCGGGCAGTGCTGGGACTGCGGGCCATGCGGCGACAGGGAAGCTGTTTTCAGGGGATGCACGTGTGCACGCCAGCGGTGGCCGTGCCCCTGCCGCGTGTCAGCCGCCGTCAGGTCACGGCACCGGGAGAGGTCTGGATCGGCAACGCCGCGCAGGCACTGCACCCGGTGGCCGGCCAGGGCCTGAATCTGGGCCTGCGCGATGCCTTCGTGCTGGCCCGCCTGCTGGGCGACGCCTGGCGCCAGCCGGTGCCGGACATCGACGGCGCCCTGCGTGCCCATGCACGCCAGCGGCTGGCCGACCGGGAACTCACCATCGGCACCACCGACCTCTTTGCCGTGGCCTTTGGCTGGCCGCTGGCCGGGCGACTGCAATCGGTGCTGCTGCGTGCGCTGCACGTCTCACCCACCCTGCGCCGCCCCCTGGCCAACGCGCTGGTTTTCGGGCACCGCTGAATATCCCCGGAAGCAGCAACTCCCGGCCCCGGCCCCATCCGTTTCATGCCCGAACACACTTCAGGAGAACCCCGGTTCGCGTTAGAATCCACAGGCTCCTGATCCCGGATCGATCCGGGTCGTTCCGTGGTTCATCTCCTGTCCCTTCCGATGCCCTCCGCATCGGCGGTCGCTGCCGTATCAGACACCACCGTGTCCATCGACCGCAGCAACCCTGTTCAGGCATGAAACCACCGGGAACTGCGACCCCTGCCGGCACGCTGGAAATGTTTCCCTGCGCCTTGCCGGCACCTGCGTTTCCCTGTTCTCTCATGCCTTCGACCCCCGCCCGTTCCGCAAGCAACCTGCCTGCGCCGCTCCGCATCGGCTCGTATCAGCTCGGGCATCGTGCGCTGGTGGCCCCGATGGCAGGCGTCACCGACCGCCCCTATCGCCAGCTCTGCAAGCGGCTGGGCGCGGGCTACGCGGCCTCGGAAATGGCGGCCTCCAATCCGCAGCTCTGGAACACGGTGAAAACCTCGCGCCGGCTCGATCATGCCGGCGAGATCGAACCGAAAGCGGTGCAGATCGCGGGCGCCGATCCCGGCATGATGGCCGAAGCCGCGCGCTTCAACGTGGACCGCGGCGCACAGATCATCGACATCAACATGGGCTGTCCGGTGAAAAAGGTGTGTAACGTGATGGCGGGCTCGGCGCTGATGGGCAACCTGCCGCTGGCCACCCGCATCATCGAGGCCGTGACCTCGGCGGTGTCGGTGCCGGTCACGGTGAAGATGCGCACCGGCGTCGACCCGGAACACCGCAATGCGGTGGAGCTGGCCCGCGCCGCCGAAGCCGCCGGCGTGGCAATGATTACCGTACACGGCCGCAGCCGCGCCTGCCGCTATCACGGGCCGGTGAATTACGAGGCGATTGCCGAGGTGAAGGCCGCCGTGAAGGTGCCGGTGGTGGCCAACGGCGACATCGACTCGCCAGAGAAGGCACTGGCCGTGCTGCAACAGACCGGGGCCGATGCCGTGATGGTGGGCCGTGCCGCGCAGGGCCGCCCCTGGATCTTCCGCGAGATCGACCATTTTCTGGAAACGGGCACGCACCTGCCTGCACCCACCTGGCGCGAGGTGCGCGACGTGCTCATCGAGCACCTGCAGGACCATTACCGTTTCTACGGCGAATACATTGGCGTGCGCTCGGCACGCAAGCACATCGCGTGGTATCTCGATGCCCTGTCGGGCCCGACCGCAGACGAGAACACCCGGGCGCTTCGCAGCGCCATCAATCAAGCCGAGGCGGTGGACGAACAGGTCCGCCTTCTCGAACGTTATTTCGACGATCGCGCAGCCTGGCTCGACACCGGCATCGATCGGGGAGCCCTCCATCATCATGACTGAAGCCTCGATGACCATTCAGGAAGCCGTGACCCGCAATCTGGAACGCTATTTTCAGGACAGCGACAACACGCAGCCGGGCATGATCTACGACATGGTGCTGTCCGCCGTCGAGAAGCCGATGCTGGAAGTGGTGATGAAACACGCCGACGGCAATCAGCTGCGGGCGTCGGCCATGCTCGGCATCAACCGCAACACGCTGCGCAAGAAGCTGACCACCTACGGCCTGCTGCACACGAAATAACCCTATCAGCCAAGCAACCACGAAAGGAAAGACCGATGTCGATCACGGTTCATGCCAGCGGGGTGGACACACCCGCCGACCTGCCTCCTGCCTCCGTCACCCGTGCACTCATCAGCGTGTTCGACAAGACCGGCGTGCTCGAATTTGCCAAGGGACTGCACGCCCTGGGCGTGGAAATCCTCTCCACCGGCGGCACTGCGAAAATGCTGGCCGACAACGGCGTGCCGGTCATCGAGGTGTCCGACTACACCGGTTTTCCGGAAATGCTGGATGGCCGTGTCAAAACACTGCACCCGAAGGTGCATGGCGGCCTGCTGGCCCGGCGTGACCTGCCCACCCACATGAAGGCGCTGGAAGAACACGGCATCGGTCGCATCGACCTGCTGGCCGTGAACCTCTACCCCTTCCAGCAGACCGTGGCAAAGCCCGGCGTGACGCTGGATGAAGCCATCGAGAACATCGACATCGGCGGCCCGGCCATGCTGCGCGCTGCCGCCAAGAACCATGCGGGCGTCACCGTCATCGTCGACCCGGCCGATTATGAAACGGTGCTGTCGCAGCTGAAGGCCGACAAGGCCGTGAAGGGCAGCACCCGTTACCGTCTGGCCGTGAAGACCTATGCCCACACCGCGCAATATGACGGTGCCGTGGCCAACCACCTGTCGGCCATCGCCGACGATGGCGAAAAGGCGCCGCTGCCGCAGACGCTCACGATGCAGTTCGAGCGCGTGCAGCCGATGCGCTATGGCGAGAACCCCCACCAGCATGCCGCCTTCTACCGCGAGGCCGCACCGGCAGCCGGTTCGCTGGCCACCTACACCCAGCTGCAGGGCAAGGAACTGTCCTACAACAACATCGCCGATGCCGATGCCGCCTGGGAATGCGTGAAGACCTTCGAGCAGCCGGCCTGCGTCATCATCAAGCATGCCAACCCCTGCGGCGTGGCCGTGGGCGAATCGCCTCTGCAGGCGTACCGGCTGGCCTTTGCCACCGATCCCACCTCGGCCTTCGGCGGCATCATCGCCTTCAACCGCCCCGTGGATGGTGAAACCGCCGAGGCCGTGTCGAAGCAGTTCGTGGAAGTGCTGATGGCCCCCGGGTTTTCAAGTGAGGCCCGTGCGGTGATGTCCGCCAAGCAGAATGTGCGCCTGCTGGAAGTGCCGCTGGCCCACGACAGCAACCGTTTCGACCTGAAGCGTGTGGGCGGCGGCCTGCTGGTGCAGAGCCCCGACGAGCACCGGCTCGACGCCTCGGCGCTGAAGATCGTGACTAAGAAGCAGCCCACGCCGCAGCAGCTGGCCGACCTGATGTTTGCCTGGAAGGTGGCGCACTACGTGAAGTCGAATGCCATCGTCTATTGCGGCAACGGCCAGACGCTGGGCATCGGTGCCGGCCAGATGAGCCGGGTGGACTCGGCCCGCATCGCCTCGATCAAGGCCGAAAATGCCGGCCTCGACCTGAAGGGCTCGGTGGTGGCCTCGGACGCCTTCTTCCCGTTCCGTGACGGTCTCGACGTGGTGATCGACGCTGGCGCCAGCGCCGTGATCCAGCCGGGCGGCTCGATGCGCGATCAGGAAGTGATCGACGCGGCCGATGAGCGCGGCGTGACGATGGTGTTCACCGGCGTGCGTCATTTCCGGCATTGAACCTGCCCGGGCCGCGGTAAGCGGCCCCGCCCCCACGCCCCTCGCTGCCGGCTGCGGCACGAGGGGCTTTACTGTTTCGCCCGACTCCCCCGCGGGAGCAACGGGAGCAGCCCGCGCCTTCCCCACATCATGAGAATCCTCGGCATTGACCCCGGCCTGCGAGTGACGGGTTTCGGCCTGATCGACACCCGCGGCGACGCGATGCGCTATGTGACCAGCGGTGTCATCCGCTCGGGCGAGGGGCAGTTGCCGGAACGCATCGGGCGGCTGCACGAAGGCATCGTCGAGCTGGTGCAGGAATTCAGGCCCACGGTGGCCGTGGTCGAGATCGTCTTCGTCAACGTCAATCCCAAATCGACGCTGATGCTGGGTCAGGCACGCGGCGCCGCCATTGGCGCACTGGTCAGTCAGAAGATGCCGGTGTACGAATACACCGCGCTGCAGGTGAAGCAGGCGGTGGTGGGCTATGGCCGCGCCACCAAGGAACAGGTGCAGGAAATGGTGAAACGCCTGCTCACCCTGCCCGGCCTGCCCTCGGCCGACGCCGCCGATGCGCTGGCCTGCGCCATCTGCCACAACCACGGCGGGCCGGTCATCGGCAGCCTGGGCCGGCGCATCCGCGACGGGCGGGTGCTGGGCTGATCCACTCCGATCCGGCGCCTGTCGCCAGATCTTCCAGAATCCCCGTGCACTATCCGGCAATTGCAAGAAACCTTACTGACCATCGGGTAAGATGCTTCCGGCCGGCATTTCCGCCCGGTGCATGTCCCCTGATCAGCATGAGTTTCCTTCGTTCGAGCGGTCTCCTCGGCGCCGCTCTGTGCCTGCTGTTGCCTTCGATTGCCCTGGCCGACTCCTGCGACGAGCGCTCCACAGCCGATACCCACAGCGCCATCAACCTGCGCATTGACAACGACCTGTTCGGTGGACACGGCCAGGATCAGGGCTACACCAACGGCCTGCTGCTCACGGCGGTCTCTCCCAACCTCATCGACCGGCGCAACGACCCCTGCATGCCCGGGTTCGCCCAATGGCTGGACCAGCATCTCAGCCGCCTGCATCCGGACGGTTTCGATCAGGTCAATATCGTGGGCTCCTTTGCACACGGGTTGTTCACCCCCACTGATCCCTTGCCGTCCGAGCTGATCCGCGAGGACCGGCCCTACGCGGCCGGTTTCATCTTCGGCATTGGCTACAACGCCCGCAAGGGTGACAGCCTGCGCACCTCGCATCTGCGGCTCGGCTGGATCGGCCCCTCCACCCGCGGCAGGCAGATCCAGAACTCGGTGCACAAGCTGACCGGGTCCGATCCCTTCAATGGCTGGGACAACCAGCTGCGCGATGAACCCATCTTCCAGATCCAGCACGAGCGCCTGCGTCGCCGTGACCTCCCCTGCCCCGGCTTCGGCGGAGTGCAGCAGGACCTGATCGGCTTCGTGGGTGGCTCCATCGGCAACCTGCGCACCGATGTCAACATCGGCGGCGAATGGCGACTCGGCTGGAAACTGCCGGACGACTTCGGCAGTTCCCCCCTGAACGTGGCCGGCGAGAACACCGCGCCCCCCATCCGCGACAGCGCCCGGCGCAACCTCGCCGGACACCTGTTCGTGACAGCCTCGGGAATCTGGACCCTCCACGACATCTCGCTGGATGGCAACACCTTCAAGAACAGCCACAGCGTGAAACGCAAACCCCTTGGCGCCGAGCTGGGCTTCGGCATCTCCACCACCTGGCGCAGCTGGAAATTCACGATGGCGCGCTATTTCCGCACCCGCGAATTCGAGGGGCAGAAAGACAGCCCCTTCTACGGCAGCTTCACCATCAGCCGGCAGTTCTGAACTGAGAGCCCCCATCCCTGTCGGAAAAACCGCCACACGAACAAGGAAACAGGCAACTTCCTCGGGCATACTACCCTCTGCCCCTCGACTACTGAATAAAATATCAGTAGACTTACCCATGCGGGCCATCTCCTTCTGAAGCCGGCCTTGCAGATGCCAGCCGCGTCGCACGGGCGTCCTGCGCTCCGGTGTCAAGGGCTTCCCCGTGTTTCCGTTTCGCCCCCGGAGGCGTTTTCTTTCATGATCGGTCGCATCCACGGCACCCTGTTGCTCGTCAACCCTCCCGAAATCCTCGTCGATGTGCATGGCATCGGTTACGAGATTTCGGTGTCCATGAACACGCTTTACGAGCTGCCGCCGCCCGGCCAGCCCGTCACGCTGTTCACGCATCTGGTGGTGCGCGAGGATGCCCACCTGCTCTACGGTTTTCAGACCGAGGCCGAGCGGGCGGCCTTCCGGGCACTCATCCGCATCTCCGGCATCGGTCCGCGCATGGCGCTGGCGGTGCTCTCGGGCCTCAGCGTCGAGGATCTCAGCCGTGCCGTCACCGATCAGGAAACCGGGCGGCTGACCAAGGTGCCCGGCGTGGGCAAGAAAACGGCCGAACGCCTGCTGCTGGAGCTGAAGGGCAAGCTGGCGCCGGTACTGCCCAAGCCCGCCGATGGCGGCAGCTCGCTGTTCTCCTCGGGCGACGACATCCTCAATGCGCTGCTGGCGCTCGGCTATTCAGAGAAGGAATCGAACGCCGCCATCGCCGCCCTGCCGGAAGACATCAGCGTCAACGACGGCATCCGTCAGGCGCTGAAGCGCCTGGTTCGCCATTCCTGAGAAGGTTCCCGCAATGGCCATCGAACACGACCGCCTGATCGACGCCGCACCGGCCTCCACGACCGAGGAGCAACTGGAAAAGGCCCTGCGCCCACGCCGGTTGCAGGACTACGTCGGTCAGCGCAAGATCCGCGAGCAGCTGGGCATCTTCATCGAGGCCAGCCGCCGCCGCGAGGAAGCGCTGGACCATGTGCTGCTGTTCGGCCCGCCGGGGCTGGGCAAGACGACGCTGGCGCACATCATCGCGGCCGAGATGGGCGTGAACCTGAAGCAGACCTCCGGGCCGGTGCTGGAACGACCCGGCGATCTGGCGGCGCTGCTCACCGGACTCGACCGCAATGACGTGCTGTTCATCGACGAGATCCATCGCCTGTCACCCGTGGTGGAGGAAATCCTCTACCCGGCGCTCGAAGACTTCCAGATCGACATCATGATCGGCGAGGGACCGGCAGCACGCTCGATCAAGCTCGACATCGCCCCCTTCACGCTGGTGGGGGCCACCACCCGTGCCGGCATGCTCACCAATCCGCTGCGCGACCGCTTCGGCATCGTGTCGCGGCTGGAGTTCTACGAAACCGACGAACTGCAGAGCATCGTCATGCGTTCGGCCCGGCTGCTGGGGGCCGACATCGCCGAAGACGGTGCCAACGAGATTGCCCGCCGGTCGCGGGGCACGCCCCGCATCGCCAACCGGCTGCTGCGGCGGGTGCGCGACTATGCCGACATCCGGGCCAATGGCCGGATCACCGGCCCGGTGGCCGACGACGCGCTGGGCATGCTCGATGTGGACAGCATCGGGCTCGACATCATGGACCGCAAGCTGCTGCTGGCCATCATCGAACGCTTTGCGGGCGGCCCGGTGGGGCTCGACAACGTGGCGGCCGCCATCGGCGAGGTGCGCGACACCATCGAGGACGTGATCGAACCCTATCTGATTCAGCAGGGGCTGCTGCAACGCACGCCCCGCGGGCGCGTCGTCACGATCAGCACCTGGAACCACTTCGGCATGCAGCCCCCGGCGCAAAACCGGGCCGACGCAGACACCGGCGCCTGAAGAATCCAGGATCTGTCGCCAGAAACCACCGCCGGATGCAGCCATATCCGACAATATCGCCTCAGCCAGTTAGAATTGCCCCGTGATAAAACTGCATACGATCGATGTCCGTATCTACTACGAGGACACGGACGCTGGCGGCATCGTCTACTACGCCAACTACCTGAAGTTCTTCGAGCGCTCCCGCAGTGACTGGTTGCGCGCGCAGGGCATCGACCATCAGGGGCTGGCAGCCCAGGGGCTCGGCCTGGTAGTGCGAAGCTGCAGCATCGACTACCGCCGCCCTGCCCGGCTGGACGACCTGCTGGCCGTCGATACCGGCATGCTCGATCCGCGCCTCGACATCCGTCGGGCTTCCATCAGGCTCCAGCACCAGGCCCGTCGGCAGTCCGATGACGCCCTGCTGGTGTCCGGTCAGGTACAGATCGCCTGTGTGGAACTGGCGGCAGCCCGGCCTGCGCCCTTGCCCGACGATGTTCTGGAACAGCTGAGCGCTCATGCCCGTTCCTGTGGTTCTCGACCCGATGGGGCGCTCTGAGCGCGCCTCCTGTCTCCACCCATCCCCACTGGTCAACGGTTCTGCCCACCTGATCCGTTGATCTTCATGCCCTCATCAAGCGGTAGCCGCGATGACACCGACACACGACGACCTCTCCATCCTGACCATGATCACCAACGCCAGCCTGCTGGTACAGGCGGTCATGGCAATGCTGGTAGTGATCTCCCTGCTTTCCTGGACGATCATCTTCCGCAAGTGGTTCGCCATCAAGGCAGCCCAGCGTGCCACCAACCGTTTCGAGGAAAAGTTCTGGCAAGGCGCCGAGCTGAACGCGCTCTATCAGGAGGTGGCCCACGACAGCCGCGATCCCGGCCCGATGGCGCGCATCTTCGAGGCAGGCATGAAGGAATTCCGCCGTGCCCGGCAATCGGGCGCCACGCAGAACGGCAATGGCGATGTTTCCGCTGCCGTGCTCGCCCCGGCCTCACGTGCCATGCGGGCTGCCTTCCAGCGTGAAATGGACAACCTCGAATCCGCGCTGGCCTTCCTGGCTTCGGCTGGCTCGGTCAGCCCCTATATCGGCCTGTTCGGCACGGTCTGGGGCATCATGAACGCGTTCCGCGGCCTGGCCGACGTGCAGCAGGCCACGCTCGCCTCGGTGGCCCCCGGCATCGCCGAAGCGCTGGTGGCCACCGCCATCGGCCTTTTTGCCGCCATCCCGGCGGTGGTGGCGTACAACCGCTTCAGCTACGAAATCGAGCGCCTGGCCAACCGCTTCGAGACCTTCACGGACGAGTTCTCGAACATCCTCGACCGCCACGCCCGCTGATCCGTCATGAACACCGCCTCCCCACACCGCCATCGACAGCGCAAGCGCCTGGTCGCCGACATCAACGTGGTGCCCTACATCGACGTGATGCTGGTGTTGCTCGTCATCTTCATGGTGACGGCCCCCTTCGTACCCACCAGTACCATCGAGCTGCCCACCGTCGATGCCACGCCGCGACAGCCCGAGCCCTACATCGAGGTGCAGGTGGGCGCCAATGGCCAGCTCATCCTGCAAACCCGCAATCAGCCCAGACCGCAGGAAATCCCCATCACCCGGGCGCAGCTGCCCGCCGAACTGGGCAAACTCGTTGCCAGCCTGAACACGGCCGGACGCCCCTCGCAACCTGTCGTCATCAGTGGCGACAAGCAGGCACGCTATGAAGCCATCCTCGACGTGATGGACGAGATCAAGAAGCAGGGCATTGCCCGCGTCGGCCTCATGGTCAAGCCGCGCCCTGCCGGCGCCTCCTGACAGCCCTGAAGGAATCCGAGCAGCATGGCCCGCAACGACATTTCCTCGCCGAAGAACAGCAGCAGACACCTGCTGTCCTTCCTGCTCGCCCTGCTGATGCATGTGGCTCTGGCTGCGTTGCTGTTCGTCGGCATCAGCTGGCAGACCCCCCAGCCGGACATCGTTCAGGCCGAACTCTGGATTCCGGTCGAAAACCTGCCCGAACCCCAACCCGAGCCGGCACCGGCACAACCCGAGCCCCAACCCCAGCCCGAGCCACAGCCCGCACCCGAACCGCCTCCCCAGCCGGCGCCCCCTCCGGAGCCGCCTCAACCCGAGCCCCAGCCCGTCGAACCGCAGGCCGATGCAGCCATCGCCATCGAAAAGGCTCGCAAGGAGCAGGAGCGCAAGGAACAGGAAGAACAGGCCCGTCGCGAAGCAGAGGCCGAGAAGGCCCGCCGGGAGGCGGAGGCCCGCGAGCGTGAGCGCATCGAGTCCGAGAAGAAACGCGAGGAAGAACGCCGGCAGCGCGAGGCCGAGGAGCGTCGCGAGCGCGAGGAAGCCGAACGCAGGAAGGCCGAAGCCGAGAAGAGGCGTCAGGAAGAACTGAAGAAGCAGGAAGAAGAACGCAAGGAACGCGAGCGCAAGGAGGCCGAGCAGAAGCGCCTGGCTGAACAGAAGGCAGCCGCTGAAAAGGCCGCGGCCGAAAAAGCCGCTGCAGAGAAGGCTGCTGCCCAGAAAGCTGCAGCAGAAAAGGCTGCAGCCGAGAAGGCGGCAGAGCAGCGCAAGGCCGCAGCAGAAGCCCGTCGCAAGGCTGCGGTGGCCGGCCTGCTCAACCAGGCAGGCTCCGAAGATTCCACCACCATCCACGGCAGCACCACGGGCGCCCGGGACGGCGGCTATGCCGCCCGTGTCAGCTCCGCCATCCGCGCCAACACCGTCTTCTCGCAGCAGGTCAGTGGCAATCCGCAGGCCGTCTTCGAGGTGCGTGTCGGCGCAGGCGGCAAGGTGCAGGCTGTCGAACTCGTTCGCCCCAGCGGCAACCCGGCCTGGGACACCGCCGCCGAGCGTGCCATCCGCAGAACCAATCCGTTCCCCTGCCCCCGCAGCGGCAGCTGCGAGGGCACCCTCGAAATCCATCATGGCCCGCAGGACTGAGTCGTCCCTGCCATGCCCGGAGCACCTGACACAGGACGATGCCCGGGCATCGCAGAGCACGTGCCATAACCCTCCCCTATAATGAAATGATGAACAAACCCTTGTTCCAGATCAGCTTTCTCGCCCTGTCGCTCAGCCTGGCAATGCCGGCTGCGGCCCAGTCGATGCGCATCGATGTCAGCGGGGTGGGCGCCAACCAGCAGCCGCTCGCGCTTGCGCCCTTCGGCGGCTCGGGCACGGCCCCGCGCACGCTCGATCAGACCATCCGCGAAGACCTGTCGCGCAGCGGCATGTTCAAGCTCATCGACGTGGGTGGCACACTCACCGAGACCTCGCCCCTGAACATGCAGGCCCTTCGTTCGCAAGGCGCCGACGCCATCCTGGTCGGATCGGCCAACCCGGTTGCCGGTGCCCGGGTCGAGTTCCGCTACAAGCTGGCCGACACCATCCAGCAGTCGGTCATCACCGAATCCACGCTCACGGCCGCCGAATCCGACATGCGCCTGGCCGGCCACCGCATCGCCGATACTGTCTACGAACGACTCACCGGCATCAAGGGCATCTTCTCCACGCGCATTGCCTTCGTCAGCAAGCAGGGCAACCGCTACCGGCTGAACATCGCCGACTGGGACGGCCAGAACATCCAGACGGCGCTCAATGCCGCAGAGCCCATCATCTCCCCCAACTGGGCACCCGATGGCCGCCGCATCGCCTATGTGTCCTTCGAGACCCGCAAGCCCATCGTCTACGTGCATGACCTGGCCAGCGGCCAGCGCAAGGCCGTCGCCCAGTTCAAGGGCAGCAACAGCGCCCCGGCCTGGTCGCCCGATGGCAAGACCCTCGCCGTCACCCTCACCCGGGACGGCAGCTCGCAGATCTACCAGGTCAGCGCCGACGGCAGCCAGAACGCACGCCGCCTCACCCAATCCAGCAGCATCGACACCGAGCCGGTCTACTCCCCCGACGGCCAGAGCCTCTACTTCACCTCCGACCGGGGCGGCGCGCCCCAGATCTACCGGATGAAAAGCAGCGGTGGCGCCGCCTCGCGCGTCACTTTCGGCTCGTCCTACAATGTCTCGCCCCGCATCAGTGCCGACGGGCGGCACATGGCTTTCGTCACGCAGCGCAACGGGCGCTTCCTGATCGCCCTGAAAAACCTCCAGAACGGAGAGGAGCGCCTGCTCACCGACACCGGCGAGGAAGAGTCCCCCAGCTTCTCGCCCAACGGCCAGTGGATCATGTACACCACCCGCGCCAATGGCCGTGAATACCTGATGGCCGTCTCCATCGACGGCCGCATCAAGCAACGGCTCTCCAGCAGCACCGGCGACGTGCGCGAGCCCGCCTGGGGCCCTTTCAGCTGGTAAATCCAGACCCGAGCCCACCCACATCAACCTCATTGCACCAAGGAGTTCCACGATGCTTTCCCCCCTCGCCAAACGCCGGTTGATCGGCCTCGGACTCGGCCTCGCCATCCTCGGTGGCTGCACATCCGTCGATCTGACCGAAGACCAGGCAGCCGCTGAAGGCCAGGACCCCAACGCCGCCGGCCAGATCGACGGCACCAATGGCGCAGCAGGCACCGACCCGAACGCCATCGGCAACGCCACCGAGATCACCCCCTTCGAGGGCAAGGAACAGGTCGATCCGCTCACCGATCCGAACAGCCCGCTGGCCAAACGCGAAGTCTTCTTCGAGTTCGACAGCTTCGCCATCCTGCCCGAATACCAGACCGTCATCGAGGCACATGCCGCCTACCTGTCGCAGCATCGTGACAAGCAGATCGTCATCGAAGGCAACACCGACGAGCTGGGCAGCCGTGAATACAACCTGGCGCTCGGCCAGAAGCGCGCCGACGCCGTCCGCCGTGCGATGAGCACACTGGGCGTCGACGACAGCCAGATGGAATCCATCAGCTTCGGCGAAGAAAAACCGCGCGTCCCCGGTACCGACGAGCAGTCCCTGTCGCAGAACCGTCGCGCCGACATCAGCTATCGCTGATCCCCTTGCGGGGCAGATCCGGCCCCATGCCAGCCGAGCGCGCCCCGCAATCCCGCTGCCCACCCACCGGGCATGAAGTCAGCATCCGGCAGCCTCGCCACCGGATGCCGCCAGCCCCACCCGGTGCAGCCACCTCACATGCCGATCCGGCCGACCGCCCCCGATCATGAACCTGCGCCTAACCCATCCGTTCCTGAAAGCAGCCCTGGTGGCAGCCGGCATCCTGCTGGCCCATCCACCGGCACATGCCATTTTCGGCGATGACGAAGCCCGTCAGGCCGTGCTCGACCTGCGCGCCAAGGTTGATGCCCTGCAGCGCGACATCCTGCGTCAGCTCAACGAACTGTCCAGCCGGCAGACCAGTCTCGAACAGCGCATCGCTCGCCTCGAAACCAGTCAGAAGGCCAACCTCGCCCGCCAGAACGACATCGACAGCCTGCGCCAGGAAATCGCCGAACTGCGTGGCCAACTCGAAGAGCAGCTGAACCAGCTCCAAACGCAGGAACAGAACGTCGATTCGCGCTTCAAGCAGTTCGAGCCCCAGGAAGTCACGGTCGATGGCCGCAAGTTCAGGGCAGACCAGGCCGAGAAGCAGAAATTCGATGGCGCGATGAGCCAGTTCCGCAAGAGCGACTTCAAGGCCGCCGACCAGTCCTTCCGCGATTTCATCAAGGCCTACCCCAACAGCCCCTACGTGCAGACGGCCCTCTATTGGCAGGGCGGTGCGCAGTACGCACTCGGCAACTACAAAACCGCCATCAGCACCCTGCAATCGCTGGTCGATCGCTTCCCCGACACGCCGCGCAAGGCCGACGCCCTGCTGCTGCTGGGCAATGCCCAGGCCGATGCCGACAACAGCAAGGCCGCCCGCCAGACCTTCCAGCGCATCAGCAAGGAGCACCCCGGCACACCGGCGGCCAGTTCGGCAAAAGAGCGGTTGAAGACGCTCGACTGAGCCCCTTCCCCGGTTCCAGTACCGCCCGGCATGTCATGAACCTGGTTCGTCCCCGCGCTGCCGGCCCCGGAGTCGTGTACTGACAAGGCACCACATGCCGTCAAGGCTGCCTTGTCAGGCGCGGCAACACTGCCCTCCAGTGGACACGAAGGGGCACCGAACCCGTCGGAGCGGCATCCTGCCGTTCATCTGCAAAAAAATGCCGCTCCCACTTGCACACTCAAAAATTTTCTCTATAATCACGTCTTCGTTAGCGAATCAACGCGACACGAAACCGGGTCGTTAGCTCAGCCGGTAGAGCAGCGGACTTTTAATCCGTTGGTCGAAGGTTCGAATCCTTCACGACCCACCAATTCCAAAAGCCCGAACTTCAGTTCGGGCTTTTTCTTTTTCCGGCCTGCGCTTTTCTGCCCGTCCCCTTCTTCCGGCATCCTTCGCCCCCGCCTTTTTCGCCCCCCTCCTTCAGACAGCGCCCTGCGACCTGCTTCCAGCCGCGGCCCTTCCGTCGGACACGAGACGCCCTTCTGCGGCTCCGCCATCCTCCCGGCAACGCCTCCTCCATTCGGGCAGGCACGCCTTCCCCTCCTCGGGCTTCTGCCGCAGTGCCGCCCCTCCTTCGCTCCCGTACCCCCATCGCTCCCCGGTCATCGTGACATGCAGATATCACTGACCTGACGAACAGCGCCGGCCGTGATGAGCAGGGGGCACTCAAAACCAGCTCGTCTGCGCAGTCCCTTCACAAGCACGTGCCACGGACGACTGACCAATGCCCCAACCTGCCCCGCCTATGGCTCATGCAGGCATACACCCGTCCCCACTCGCCCCAACAGACAGCGCCAGCGCCGACCATATTGGAAAAACGCATACGCCCCAAACAAAGCTTTAGTTCACGCAACGCAGGCCCGCACGTAGAGTGTTGCACGCACAGCATGGCAATTTTTCGCCGCCGATGACGCCAACGCCCCATGCGCCGGACGTTCCTGAACAAACGATGACCAACGACCTCACCCCCCTGCCAGCCGACATCCTCGCAAGACTGGATGCACTGACACCGCTTCAACAAGCCTGGATTTCCGGCTATTGCTGGTCCCGATGCAATCCGGCCGCCGGTGCCCTTCCGCTTGCCGCCATCGGCACCCCGGCCAGTGCAGCAGCAGGATTACCCGACAATGCAGCAACAGCCGCTGCGCCACGCCGCATCAACATCATCTCGGCCTCACAAACCGGCAACGCCCGTCGCGTGGCCACACAACTGCGCGACAGGCTGAAAGACGAAGGACTCGATGTCACACTGACTGCGGCCGGCGACTACAAGAGCAAGAACCTGCCCACGGAAGACATCCTCCTGTTCGTCACTTCCACCCAGGGCGAAGGAGAACCGCCCGAAGAAGCGGTGTCCTTGCACAAATATCTTTTTGGCAAGAAAGCACCAAAACTTGATGCCATCAGCTTCGGCGTTCTCGGCCTGGGCGACTCCTCCTACCCCGACTTCTGTCAGGCCGGCAAGGACTTCGATGCCCAGCTTGAAAAGCTCGGCGGAAAACGCCTCGTCGAACGCGGAGATTGCGACCTGGATTTCCAGGCCGCCGCCACGGCATGGGTCGACTCCACCACTGCCACACTGAGCGCACTCGTCAAGGCAGCAGCCACTACGGTGCCAGCAGGCGCGGCACATGCACAGCCGGCAGCCACAGAAAACGGCCATGATGGCGCGTCCATCCATACCCGCGAAAACCCCTTCGCGGCCACACTCTCCGTCCGCCAGAAAATCACCGCCAAAGGCGCCGAAAAAGACATTGAACATGTCGAAATCGACCTGGGTGACTCCGGCCTGCGCTATCAGCCGGGCGATGCACTGGGTGTATGGCCCGTCAACGCAACAGCACTCGTCGATGAAATTCTCGATCTGCACGGCCTGAGCGGCAACGAAACGGTTCAGCTCGACTCCCTGGCCCCCACCGGCGGCAACACGCTAAACAGCACGGGCAAGCAGAGCGTGAGCCTGCGGGATGCACTCAGCCATCATCTGGACATCACGCAGATCACGCCGGCATTCCTGAAACACTATGCAGAAGCGGCCGGCAACGATGCGCTGAAAGCCATTGCAGACGACCGCGAAAAACTCGACGCCTTCATGGCAACGACACCGCCAGTTGGCGTTTTTGCCGAACACCCGCATCCACTTGGCGCGCAGGCACTGGTCGACCTGTTCCGCCCGCAAAGCCCGCGCCTCTACTCCATCGCCTCGGCGCAGGACGAAGTGGATGCCGAAGTGCACCTCACCGTGGGCGTCGTGCAGTTCGAGCATCACGAAAAGCCCTACACCGGCGCTGCCTCGGGTTATCTGGGCCGCTCGCTGGAAGAAGGCGAATCACTGCACGTCTTCGTCGAGCACAACCCGAATTTCCGTCTGCCCGCAGACGGCGACACCCCGATCATCATGATCGGCGCAGGCACGGGAGTAGCACCGTTCCGCGCATTCATGCAGCAGCGCGCAGCCAACGGCGACACCGGCAGGAACTGGCTGATCTTCGGCAACCAGCGCTTCACGCAGGACTTTCTCTATCAGGCCGAGTGGCTGCAATACCGCAAGGACGGTCTGCTCACCCGGGCCGATCTCGCCTGGTCGCGTCAGGGCCCCAGCAAGGTCTACGTGCAGCACAAGCTCGCCGAGGCCGGTGCCGACATCTGGCAGTGGCTGGAAGAAGGCGCCCACATCTATGTGTGTGGTGATGCCAGCCGCATGGCAAAGGATGTGGAAAAGACCCTGCTCGACATCATTGCCACCCACGGCAAACGCGATGCCGATGACGCCGACGAGTACCTGAACGAATTGCGGGAAAACCGTCGCTACCAGCGCGACGTGTACTGACGCATCGGCAACGGAAACCGGGCCAGGCGCACAGCCCACCCCTGCCCTCTCCTTGCCAATGTGCACGGAAGCTGGATCAGGACGAACCTGGCGACAGCATCGCCTTGCACTGCGGGCCCGCCTGTTTCCTGCGCATTGCGTGTATGAGCCGCCTCCCCACACGAACGACATCCAATCGACAGAGCATGACGAAAAATCATGCCGGCCAAACAAAAGCGTATTTTCCGGAACCTGCGATTACGCCTACAGTGATCGCATTCCGAATGAGGAAAGAGACATGACGGACAAGGTTGCAGCCCCTCCCCACGTGAAGATGCCCGAAGGGCCGCTCGCCGACAACGAACGCCTGAAAGGCGACAGCGCCTACCTGCGTGGCTCCATTGCCGATGACCTGCAGGATGGTCTTTCGGGCGGTTTCCGCGGCGACAACTTCCAGCTCATCCGCTTTCACGGCATGTACGAGCAGGACGACCGCGACATCCGTGCCGAGCGCGTCGAGCAGAAGCTGGAACCCCTGAAGAACGTGATGCTGCGCTGCCGTCTTCCCGGCGGCATCATCTCGCCGAAACAGTGGATCGGCATCGACAAGTTCGCTACCGAACAGACCATGTACGCCAGCATCCGCCTCACCAACCGGCAGACCTTCCAGTTCCACGGCGTGCTCAAGAGCGACATCAAGCCGATGCACCAGTGGCTGCACCACCTCAGCCTCGACACCATTGCGACAGCCGGTGACGTGAACCGCAATGTGCTCTGCACCAGCAACCCGGTGGAATCGAAACTGCATCGCCAGGCATGGGAGTGGGCCAAGCGCATTTCCGAACACCTGCTGCCGCAGACGAAAGCGTATGCAGAAATCTGGCTCGACGGCGAGAAGGTTCATTCCACCCAGACGGTTCCTGCCACACCCGTGCCCGAAGCGGCCCGGAGCGGTGACAGCACCGAACCCGTGCTCGGCAAGAACTACCTGCCCCGCAAGTTCAAGACGGCCGTCGTCATCCCGCCGCACAACGACGTGGACCTGCACGCCAACGACCTGAACTTCGTAGCCATCGGTGACGGCGACAAGCTGGTGGGTTTCAACGTGCTGGTGGGTGGTGGATTGTCGATGGAGCACGGCAACACCCGCACCTACCCGAACGTGGCCAAGGAATTCGGCTTCGTGCCACTGGACAAGGTACTGGACTGCGCGGCTTCGGTGGTCTCGGTGCAGCGCGACTGGGGCAACCGCACCGACCGCAAGAACGCCAAGACCCGCTACACGCTGGAACGTGTCGGCATCGACGTGTTCATCGCCGAAGTCGAACGCCGGATGCAGGTGAAATTCGAGCCGATCCGTCCCTATGAATTCACCTCGCGCGGCGACCGCATCGGCTGGGTGCAGGGCGAAGAAGGCAACTGGCATCTCACGCTGTTCATCGAAAACGGCCGCGTGCTGGATTTTCCCGGCCGCCCGCTGAAAACCGGCATGCGCGAAATTGCCAAGGTTCACCAGGGCGATTTCCGCCTCACCGCCAACCAGAACCTGATCGTCGCCGGCGTGCCGCCCTCCGAAAAGGATCGCATCGACCGCATCGCCCGCGAACACGGTCTCATCAGCGACAAGGTCACGCCACAGCGCGAAAACTCGATGGCCTGCGTCTCGCTGCCCACCTGCCCGCTGGCAATGGCCGAGGCCGAACGCTTCCTGCCCGAGTTTTCCGACAAACTCGACGTGCTGATGAGCAAGCACGATCTGGCTGACGAACACGTCGTGCTGCGCGTGACGGGTTGCCCCAACGGCTGCGGTCGCGCCATGCTCGGCGAGATCGGCCTGGTGGGCAAGGCGGTGGGCCGCTACAACCTCTACACCGGCGGCAACCGCGAAGGCACCCGCATTCCGCGCCTGTTCAAGGAAAACATCGTCGAAAGCGAGATTCTCGACATCATCGACGGCTGGCTGGGCCAATGGGCCAAGGGGCGCAGCAAGGACGAAGGCTTCGGCGATTTCTGTGTGCGCACCGGCATCGTCAAACCCGTGCTCGATGCCCCGCGCGATTTCTGGGTAGCCGCCTGATCCATCGCTGCCAGCTTCCCGGACAGGCAGTCCTTCCTTTCCAAACCGCCGGCGCGCAACGCCCCACCCCGACAGAGAACAGCCATGCAACATTTTCCGATCTTCGCCAACCTGGCAAATCGTCCCGTGCTGCTGATCGGTGCGGGCAACATCGCCCAGCGCAAGGCCGACTCCCTGCTGCGCGCAGGCGCCCTGCTGCGGGTGGTGTCGCGCGAACTCTCTCCTGCCTTCAGGCAATGGCAGGACGAAGGTCGCATCGACTGGATCGCCCGTGAATTCGAGCCAGCCCAGCTCGACGGCGTCTTTCTGGTGGTGTCCGCCACCGGCGACCGGGAACTGGATCAGATCGTGTTCGATGCCTGCAATGCGGCCGCGAAGCTCTGCAACACCGTCGACCAGCTTGAGCAGTGCAGCTTCATCATGCCGGCCGTCATCGACCGCAGCCCCATCCAGGTGGCCATTTCCACCGGCGGCACCTCGCCGGTGCTCGCACGCCACTGGCGACAGCAGATCGAGCGCCTGCTGCCCCAGCACCTCGGCGCACTCGCCGACATCGCCGGACGCTGGCGCCGGACCGTGCAGACGAAAATTCCTGCTGGCAGTGCCTGCCGGCGTTTCTGGGAACAGATCTTTGCCGGGCGCTTCGATGCGCTGGTTGCCAACGGTGACATTCAGGCTGCCGAAACCGAATTGCAGCACCAGCTCGACAGCTTCGATCCGGCGGGCAACACCGGCAGCGTCACCCTGGTGGCAGCGGGCCCCGGTGATGCCGGGCTGCTCACCCTCGACGCCCTGCGTGCCATGCAGGCAGCCGACATCGTCTTTCACGATACGCAGGTCTCCGATGCCGTTCGCCAGCAGATCCGCAAGGACGCCGAACGGATCGAGGTGCCTGCACCTGCCGATGACCCCGACACGATCCACCTGCCGCACGCAGACAGCCATCGGGCAAGGCTGCACCGGCAACTGATCGACGCCGCCCGACGTGGCCAGCGCGTGGTGCTGCTGCGCGGCGGCACCGATCCCTTCATCTTCGAGCGCGGCCGGCAACTGGCCCAAAGCCTGCAGCCGGCAGGCATCCCGCTGCGAGTCATTCCCGGCGTGCATCCAGCCCCGCCGGTCAGTCCCCTCTGGCAGCCCACGCATACCGCCACAGCAGCATCTGCACAGCACCTGATGGACACCACATCGGGCTGAGACCAACGCCCCAGGGCACCGCCCCACACCCGCAGCGACGGCAACGGCACCACTGCAGCCGCCCGCTCGTCGTTGCGCTCACGGCAAGGCATCGGATGACTCCCTTGCCCGCATCCAGCCGTGCAAGCCAGACAGGTCTGACGAAACCACCTTCGTTCAAGCCCCCTCCGGCCACAACAGACCAATACAGTGCCGTTGTGACACCTCAGAACCGTCTGGCCGCGCCTGCATACAAGAACACACCGCCCCAGGCCAGACGCCCACCACACGGCAGGTACAGGTACCCTCCCGGCCCTTTCCATCTGGCGCAGACGACACGCCAGCCGGGCCCGCTCCCTGCCTGATCGCAGCAAACCACCCGCACAGCCAGGGCGCCACACAGCCTCCTTCGACAGCGCTCGTCAGAAAAAAGCAACAACCTGTCGGTTTCCTAAACGCACCACGACAAAAACATACAATATCGGGCACGCAGGAATTGCTGTGTCACATTAGGAAATCCGGCCGTACAGCGCCCTTCCGGGCCATGCGCCTGTGCATTCAGCCATTTCCCCCTTCGGGCCTTTGCTGCCCTGTTTTCCGCTCCCCCTTCTCCTCTCATGAACCTCGATCCCCAATCCATTCCAGACCAAAGCGAATTGACGACCGATGTCTGCATCATCGGTGCCGGCCCCGCCGGTCTCGCGCTGGCACAGGAAATGCTCGACAGCAACTTCGATGTCATCGTGCTGGAATCTGGCGGAGAGCAATTCGATCTCGCCACGCAGGATCTGGCCGAAGGGGAAATGCAGGAAACGCCCGATCTGTACCCGAACATCCGCTGGCAGCATGACCGCCGCCTGGGTGGTACCGCTGTCCAGTGGGACGTGAAGATCAACGGCCGCCAGAACGCGCACCTCGCCACCTTCGACCCCATCGACTTCAGGAAGCGCGACTGGATGCCCAACAGTGGCTGGCCCATCGACTACAACACGCTCCACCCCTTCTACCTGCGCGCGCTCAAGCTCTGGGAAACCGGCATGGAGTCGCTCGACCTTGAGCCCTGGATCAGCGAGGAGCGCAAGCCGCTGCAGTTCAAGGACAACCTGCTGGAATCGAAGCTCTACATGACGGGCTCGAAGAACCTGCTGATCGAAGGCATCGGCGGCCGCATCAAGGCCGCAAAGAACATGCGCCTCATCATGAAGGCCAACGCCGTCGAGCTGAAAACCAACGAAGCTGCCAGCGAAGTCACCGCCGTACAGGTGGCCTGCCTTGATGGCCGCCGCTTCCAGGTGAAGGCGAAATTCGTCGTGCTCACGCAGGGCGCCTACCAGGTGCCGCGCCTGCTGCTCAATTCCGACAGCGTCGCAAAGAATGGCCTGGGCAACGACAGCGGACTGCTCGGCCGCTACCTCATGGACCGTCAGTTCGTGAAGACCGGCACCCTGTTCCCGGCCAAGCCGATCTCCGCCTTCGGCCTGTACGACCTGCAGCACCGCGGCCTCTCGCACATTCTGGCCAAGCTCGCCATTCCCGAAGCCGTGCTGGAAGAAAAGCAGCTGATGAACGTCACCATCGGCCTGAACGCGCAGCCCGGTTTCTCCCGTGCCCGCATGGTGCAGCGCCTCTACGGCCGTGGCACCACCTATCGTTCGCCTGCCTACTACTCGATCAAGCAGCTGATTCAGGCTGCGAAAGAGCGCCGCATGCCCGATGGCGCCATCCGCCATCTCTACAACGTCATCGCCAACCTCGACGACATCGTCTACAACAAGGTGGCACGTGCCCCCTGGTTCCAGACGCCCTATGACCGCGACAGCGGCGGCTGGTTTGCAGAACCCGACCGCGACAAGCTGTTCCAGGTCATCGACATGTACCAGATCGCCGAACAGCACCCCGATCCGGACAACCGCATCGAGCTGTCCGAGCGGCGCGATGCCACCGGCATGCGTCTGCCGAAAGTCTTCTTCCGCTGGAACGAATTCGACATCCGCAGCGCACTCGGTTCACAGGACATCGTGCAGAAAGCCTTCCAGGAATCGGGGATCGGCCGCTTCCGCGTCGAGCGCCGCGACGGCATGCCGCTGGTCACGCAGATGACCACGCACCACCCGGCCGGCACCGCCCGCATGTCCGATGACCCCACCCGTGGCGTCACCGACCCCAACTGCAAGGTGCACAACGTGGGCAACCTCTACGTGGGCTCCAGTGCCGTCTTCCCCACCGGCGGCTGCGCGCCCCCCACCCTCACCATCGTCGCGCTCTGCGTGCGCATCGCCGACACCATCAAGGCCCGTCTGGCCAACGGCCACTGATCGGCCGCAACACAAGGCACGGCCGTCTCCCGATGCGCCGTGCCCGGCTTTCCGGTGGCAGCCTCCGGCATGGAGCCGATGAACCTCCTGCCCGTTCCTGAGCAAACCGGCCTGACCCGTCTCATGGCATTCCAACGCGGTGTTGCCCATGCAGGCGGGTTTTTCTTGCCTTCCAGCATGCAGCCCTTCGAGCCCGGACAATTCCGGCACACGCAGGGTTCAGGGTTCAGGGTTCAGGTCAGCATGTTGCAATAAAAAAACATGCACCAACAAAACACACTGCTCCCTTTTAATGAACAAAAACAAGACTTGATATCAATTAGAATATTCTTCTTGGGTTCTTTAACATCTATCAGGTCATTCATGCCGCCCACCCTCCGGCGCTGGACATGAATATGCCCTTTTCCCTCCCTCAATACCATGAACACCCGTTCCTGCCCCCTGCCCCTGCGCAGGCTGCCGCTGCTTCTGGCCCTGATGCTGTCCAGCCCGCTGGCGCTCGCCCAATCCGCCGAACCCACCGTCATCGGGAAAGGCAGCACGCTCGACGCCAGCGGCAACCCGACGCGCGACGAAGCGGCCTCCACCAGCAACGCCCTGAGCACGACACAGGCCGGTGAAACGCAGGCAGCTCCCGTCGCGCATGCCGACGAAGCCGCACTCGACGCCGTTCACGTGAAAGCCATCCGCTCGGAAGGCTTCAAGCCCGTCACCGTCAAGGCCGGCACCTTCCGGGGCGCCAGCGTCATGGATGTGCCTTCCACCATCAACGTCGTCACCGAAGAAGTGCTGGAAAAGCAGGGGGCTGATGGCCTCTACGATGCCGTGCGCAACACCGCCGGCGTCACCCGCCAGCAAAATGGCGGCAACACCTGGGACCAGCTCGTCATTCGCGGCATACCGGTCGAGAACCGCACCAACTACCGCCTGAACGGCTCGATGCCCATCCTGAACTTCGGCCAGATTGCACTGGAAAACAAGGAGCGCGTCGAAGTGCTGAAAGGCGCTTCCGCCTTGTACTACGGCTTCTCGGCGCCCTCGGGCATCGTCAACTACGTGACCAAGCGCGCCGGCCGCGCCCCCGTCAATGCGGTGGGCCTGAAAATCGACAGCAACGGCAGCACCATCGCACACGGCGACTGGGCACGTACCTTCGGTGAACAGGATGAATTCGGGCTGCGCCTCAACGCCGCAGGCGGCCTTTTGGGCACCTACCTTGATGGCGTGGGCAAAGGCAATCGCAGCTTTGCTTCCGCAGCCTTCGACTGGCGCGCCACCAGTCGCCTGGTGATTTCGCTCGATGCCGAATATGATCGTCGCCGCACAGTCGAACAGGTGGGCGTCGCGCTGCCTCCCGTCGTCAATGGCACCATCGCCCTGCCCCGCACCGTCGATCCCGCCAGACTGGTTGGCCCCGACTGGGCCGTGTTCCGCACCGAAAGCACCAACGTGCAACTGCGTGCCGACTACGCACTGAATGACAACTGGGCGGTCACGCTCGAAGCAGGCCGCTCGGAAGTGGAGCGTGACCGCACGCTGCCGATCTTCCGCTTCACCAACGGCGCTGCCGCCGTCGCCAGCGGGGCAGGTCGCATCCAGGGCAACATCCAGCAAGCTCAGAACATCACCAACCTGGTGCGCGCCGAAGCCACCGGCATCGTCAACACCGGCCCGCTGGTTCACAACCTCACGCTGGGCGTGGCCCGTGCCGACAAATCGGCCGACCCCATCCACCAGCGAAACTACAACGCCACGCAGAACCTCTACAACCCGGTTCCGCTCACCAGCGTCACCATTGCTGCAAGGCCGGCCAACCCGACCACCGAAGCACTCGAAACCGTCGATACCGGCACCTACGCCATCGACCGCATCGAGATCTCGCCCCAATGGCAGGCCATCGCCGGCCTGCGTTACAGCAAGTACCGTCTCGATCAGGACACCGAGCACTATCGCGCCAGCAAGACAACACCGATGGCAGCGCTCATCTACAAGCCCACCGATGAACTGTCCGTCTACGGTTCATACTCGAAGGCTCTGGAAGAAGGCGAAACCGCACCCAACGGCACGGCAAACCAGGGAACCCGCATGAAGCCCGGCGTGAGCGAACAGCTGGAACTGGGCACCCGCATGGAACTGGGCAACGGCACCCAGCTGTCGGCCGCCGTGTTCAGCATCGAGCGCCCGGGTTACTACACCAATGCCGCCGAGGTCTTCACCGCCGACGGCAAGCAGCAATATCGCGGTCTCGAAGTATCGGCCCAGGGCAAGCTCACCCGGCAACTCAGCTGGATGAGCGCCCTCGCCCTGCTCGACCCGCAATTCAAGGACACCACAGCCCAATACGACGGCAAGCTGCCGGAAAACGCCGCCAAACGCACGGCAAGCCTGTTCCTGTCCTACGACCTGGAAACGCTGCCGGGCCTGTCGGTGAACGGCGGCGCCTTCTACACCGGCCGTCGTCCGGTCAATGACCTGAACCAGGCATGGCTGGGAGGCGTCACCCTCTACAGCCTTGGCGCCCAGTATCGCAGCGCGCTGCTCGGCAAAAACACCACCCTGCAATTCAACGTCGACAACGTCGCCGACAAGCAGTACTGGGCCGGTGCCGGCACCCGCCTCTCGGCAGGCGCTCCGCGCACCTTCAAGGCGGGCATTCGCGTCGATTTCTGATCGACTCTTTCACCACCATCACCCAACCTCTGCAGCCTCTGCTCATTCAGACCACCAGAGAAAGCAGGCATCAGACGCCCCCTTGCGTGCGCTTACAGCCTTCTTCAAAACATGCCACACTCAACAGGCACGTGCTGTGCGCCCCATCATTTTTTCTCTCGCATCGGAAAGCAGAACACCATGCCAGCCAGACCACTCATTCCAGCCATCGCCGCCGCACTCGCAAGCCTCGCCACCGCACCCGCACAGGCAGCATTCACTGCCGAGCAATGCACCGCCATTGCACGGAGCGCCCCCTGGGGCGTCAGTGTCAGCCATGTGGAATGGGTGAAGGCAGGCAAGCTGCCGGCCGATCCGGCATCGGCCCTCACCGGCTCGTCCCGGCGTGCAGCCGACATCGACTACGTGGCGCATTGCGTGATCAACGGTGAGATGGAAAAGCGCACCGGCACCGATGGAAAGCCCTATTACATCGGCTTCCAGCTGCGGCTGCCCGCGGACTGGAACGGCAGTTTCCTGTATCAGGGCGGCGGTGGCATGGACGGTTTCATTGCGCCTGCGGTGGGCAGCACGCCCGTCAGGGGTTCCACGGCCACTCCCGCGCTCAATCGCGGCTATGCCGTGGTCACATCCGACAGCGGCCACCAGAAACCCGACACCGATTTTGCGGCTGACCAGCTCGCCCGGGTGAACTACGCCTATGCCGCCACCGGCAAGGTCACGCCCGTTGCCAAGCATTTCGTGCGCACCGCCTATGGCAGCCAGCCAAGGCACAGCTTCTACATGGGCTGCTCGAATGGCGGACGCGCCGGGATGATGGCGGCCATGCGCCACACGCAGGAATTCGACGGCATCGTGGCAGGCAATCCTGGCTTTCGCCTGTCGCGCGCAGCCGTGGGTGAGGCCTGGGACAACCAGCACATTTCGGCTGCGGCGCCCGGTGGCATCGTGGCCAATGCCCTCACCCAGCAGGATCTGGATGCCGTCGTGCAGGGCGTGCTCGCACGCTGCGATGCGAAGGACGGCCTGAAGGACGGCATCGTCAATGCCTGGGAAAGCTGCGACTTCAGGCCAGAGATGGTGAAAGACCAGATCGGTGCCGACAAGGTGAAACTGCTCGACACCATCTTTGGCGGCGCGAAGAACTCACGCGGCGAAAACGTCTATTCCGGCTGGTTCTACGATGCCGGCATCAACACCGAAGACTGGCGCGCCTGGAAACTGGGCGACTCGCAGACCACTACTCCAAACGGCCGGAATTTCACGCTGGGCGCCAGCAGCCTGCCCAATTACTTCATGACGCCACGCAACCCGGATTTCACCTGGGCGCAATTCAATTTCGACACCGACGTGGCAAAGACTGCGCAGACCGCTGCCATCAACGATGCCGTCAGCACCGACCTGGGCTCCTTCAAGGCCAATGGCGGCAAGATGATCGTCTTTGAAGGCGTGTCCGACCCGGTGTTTTCTGCCGTCGATCTGCGCGACTGGTACAGGCAACTGCTGGCCGACACATCCGGCGCACGTGACGCCGTGCGCCTGTTCAATGTGCCGGGCATGACGCACTGCGGCGGCGGTGCCGCACTGGATGATTTCGACCCGCTGACCGCGCTGGAACAATGGCATGCCACCGGCAAGGCCCCCGACAGCATGGTGGCAAAGGGCAAGGCATTCCCCGGAAAATCACAGCCGCTGTGCGCCTACCCTGCCGTTGCCACCTACGTGAAAGGCGATGAAAACAGCGCCGGGAGCTTCAGCTGCAAATAAGGGCAGACAACGACCCAACTGCCTTCACGTGGTATTCCTGGCGGCGCACATCCTGTGTAAAGACGCCAGGGTTCAGGGGCCGGCTTCGCCTTGGTTCCTGATCGCCCCCGCCAAAAAAAGGGCCTCTCGTGCGATGAGTGGCCCCCGGAATTGTCAATGCCCCTGTCTTTCGACAGGGGCTGGTTGTTTTCAATGCAGGCAGAAAACGCGCTGACCGACGCTCACGGTTTCCGATAAGCGATCATCTTCACCAGCAGCGCCGCCATCGCAATCAGGCCCGGCACGGCCAGCACGGTGAGGATGCCGGCAAAGTCGAAATCCCGTGCGGCCAGCGCTGCCACCAGAAACGACCCGGCAATGCCGCCGAAGCGCCCCACGCCCAGCATCCAGGCCACGCCAGTGGCCCTGCCCCGCGTGGGGTAGAAATGCGCGCCCAGCGCAGGCATCGCCGCCTGCGTGGCGTTCATGATCACGCCCGCGACAAACACGCAGGCCATCAGCAGGCCCAGGTTCCCCACCGCCTGACCAATGGCCCAGATGGAGAGCGCCGTCCCCAGATAGCCCAGTGCCAGCACCAGCGTGGCGTTGTAGCGGTCCATCAGCCAGCCCAGCAGGATGGCTGCCATGCCCCCCAGCGGAAACAGCGCAGTGATGCGGGCGGCCGTGGCCGCGTCGATGTCGATGCTGCGAAACAGCACCGGCATCCAGTTGATCATCGCGTAGAAAACCACCAGCCCCATGAAATAGGCCACCCACAGCATCAGCGAGCCCAGGCGAAACTCTCTTGAAAGCACGAGACCCAGCCCACGTGGAGAAGCTGCGGCATGGCTGCCCTGCACTCGCACGCCCGGCATTTCATCAGCCGGCCTCGCCGCACCTGGGGCAGCATGGCCATCCGTCACACCTGCCTTGCCGCCACCCCGCACCGAGGCGTCCGTCTCGGCGGCCGGGTCGTCGGCCTTCACCTCGGGCAATACATAAACATCGGCCGACACATCCTGGCCTCGCACCACGCGCGCCAGCACCCGATGCACGCGCGCTGCAGGCCAGCCATGAGACACCATGTAGCGCACCGACTCGGGCAGGGCAAGCACCAGCACCAGCGCCAGCACCAGCGGCAGCACGCCACCCAGCACCAGCACGCTGCGCCAGCCAAATTCGGGAATGATCCAGGCAGCCAGAAATCCGCCACACGACGCGCCCAGCGGAAAGCCGCAGAACATGGCATTGGTGATGAGGGCGCGCTTGCGCTGTGGACTGTATTCGCTCATCAGCGTGACGGCGTTCGGCATGGCAGCGCCCAGCCCCACGCCGGTAATGAAGCGCAGCCAGGTCAGCGTCTGCAGATCGCCCGATGCCGACGACACCAGACAGGCCGCACCGAACAGGAACACCGAGCCCACCAGCACACGCTTGCGCCCGAAGCGGTCGGCCAGAGGGCCGGCCGACAGGGCACCAGCGGCCAGCCCGAACAGCGCCGCACTCAGCACCGGCGCCAGCGCAGTACGAGGCACCGCCCATTCTTCCATCAGCGAGGGCGCAATGTAGCCAATGGCCGCCGTGTCGAAGCCGTCCAGCAGCACGATCAGGAAGCACAACGCAAAGATCAGCCACTGGTAGCCACCAAAAGGCGCCCGGTCCAGCAGTGCCTCGACATCCAGCCGCTTGTTGCCGCCACCTTCACGTGTCGATGACACGACACCGTCAGTCACCACCCCAGCTCCTTCCACCATGATTCCCCAGCAACAGGCCAAAAGAGGCGGATTATGACAAGACGCCCCCTCCGTGAAAACCCGCCCGGCTTGACGCCGCCCTGCCCGCGCCAATAGACTGGCAGCGCTTTGGTTCCGACAAAGACCGCTGTCCCGCCCCGTGCGTCTGCCATGTCAGCCGGGCGTGTCATTCACCTGTTCGCCTGACACGCTCTACCGGCAAGGAGTGTCACACAGGGCCGACACAGGTCTTCGGGAGAGTCACCGGGGTCTGTCCTTCGGGAAACCGCATCCCCTCCCGCGCCATCCACGCGCGGCAACGGCAGGATGCGAGGCACACACCGCCCGGGCACGCAACGCCTTCAGGCATGCAGCCCGCGTTTCCCCGCTTCCACTACCCCCCGGTCACATCAGGGAATCCAGCCTGGGCAAGGGTTGCACGTGTGCAAGCTCACACATCACCCCGCCCGGGCACGAAATGGAACTGCCCCCGCAACTGTAGGCAGGAAGCCTGCTTTCACCGCATTTCATCGAGAGGTCTGGCACGCCACGCGCACGCCAGCACGCGCATGTCCCGCCATGAAAAAGCCATGCGCGTCGAAGGCAGCGCACCGCGCAGCCCAACCCTGCCGATGAAACGCAGCCACTGGCCATGCCGGCCGGGAAGGCGAAAGCCGGTGTCGATCTGTCAGTCAGGAAACCTGCCAAGGCACGGGGCAAACCGCCGACGTTTTCGGGCTGCACGCAGCCAGCGAGCGCAGCGGAATGCCTGTTCATATGACCGGCGGGGTGTCCGGCAGCATGAGCGATCGGGCACGCGGGTCCACAGATCAGGATTTCACGGCAGCACGCAGACAGGATGCGAATGTTTTCGCCCCGCACGTCAGCGCTGCCATCACCCTGACAGGAACGGAAACCTGCCTGCCGTGTGCAGCCCCGGCTGCCATGCACGATCCCTCGCTGCTTCCGGATGACTCGCCCACAACCGGAAGCAAACTGATGAAATCCCGCCTGTTCCCCGCCTCTCTGCTCGCACTCGGCCTTTCCACCCTGACCGCGCCTGCGCTTGCCACCAGCTATCCGCTCACCGTGGACAATTGCGGCCACTCCCTGCGTTTCGACAAGAAGCCCGCCAAGGTCGTCACCGTCGGTCAGGCCGGCACCGAAATGCTTTACGCACTGGGGCTGGGCAATCATGTCGCCGGCACCTCGGTCTGGTTCGATCCGGTGCTGCCACAGTTCAAGGCCATCAATGACAAGGTGCCTCGTCTGGCCGACAACGATCCCGGTTTCGAGGCCGTGGTCGAAAAGCGCCCGAACCTGGTCGTCGCGCAATTCGAGTGGCACGTCGGCAAGGAAGGTCTGGTCGGCACCCGCGAGCAGTTTCACGACCTCAAGATTCCTACCTACCTGATGCCATCCGACTGCGAGGGCAAGGACAATCTGAAAGGCTCGGACGGCACGCGCACGAAGTTCTACGATGTCGAGGCACTCTACAAGAGCATCCGTCAGCTGGCACAGATTTTCGACGTGGAAGCCAGGGGTGAATCGCTGGTGGCTGACCTGAAGAAACGCCAGGCTGCCGCCACCGACAAGGTGAAAGGCGTCGGCGTCAGGGATCTGACCGCAGCCGTCTGGTTTTCCAGTGCCGACATCGACATGGACCCCTACATGGCCGGTGAACAGGGCGTGGCCGGTTACATGCTCCGTGCGCTCAATCTGAAGAACGTCGTCACCTCGGCCGAGGAATGGCCGACAGTCGGCTGGGAAAGCATCGCCAAGGCCAACCCGAGCGTGCTGGTCATCGCCCGCATGGACCGCCGCCGCTTCCCCGCCGACGATTACCGGAAAAAGCTGGAATTCCTGAAATCCGATCCGGTCACGAAGCACATGGATGCCGTGAAGAACGACCGCATCGCCATCGTCGATGCCGACTCCCTGCAGGCGTCGATCCGCATCGCGGATGGCATGGAGGAAATTGCCGAAACGGTATTGAAGCTCAAGCACTGACCTACGGCTTTCCGCTACAGGAATCATCATGAGACCCCCGCGCTCACGGTTGCGCTTCATTGCGCTCGCCGTGTCTGCCCTGCTGATGCTGTTGTCCGCCATGCTGCTGGCCATTGCCGCCGGTGACATCGGCATCGCACCGGGCACCGTCATCGACGTGCTGTCCAATCATCTGCTGGGCACACAGCATCCGGTCGATCCGATCGACGAGGGCATCGTCTGGAACTACCGCCTCACGCGCGCCATCGTTGCGGCCTGTTGCGGCAGTGCACTGGCCGTTGCCGGCCTGATCCTGCAAACGCTGTTGCGCAATGCACTGGCCGACCCCTACCTGCTGGGCATTTCGGCCGGAGCCTCCACCGGCGCCGTGCTGGTCACGGTGGCCGGTGTGGGCGGCGGGCTGGTTTCGATGACGGCAGGCGCCTTTGCCGGCGCCATCACCGCGCTGACGCTGGTGGCACTGCTGGCCCAGGCAGCCGGCGGCAGCGGGCTGCGCAACAGCGGGCAGATCATCCTCGCCGGCATTGCCGGGTCGCAGCTTTTCAATGCGCTCACCGCGCTCATCATTGCAAAATCCGGCAGTGCCGAGCAGGCGCGCGGCATCATGTTCTGGCTGCTCGGCAGCCTCAGCGGCGTGCGCTGGCCCGACGTGCCCGTCACGACCACGGTGACACTCATCGGGCTCCTCGTCTGCCTGCTGCACAGCCGCGCGCTCGATGCGATGACCTTCGGTGCGGAATCCGCCGCATCGCTGGGCATTCCCGTTCGCCGGGTGCAGACAGTGCTGTTGCTGACGGCATCGCTGATGACCGCGGTGATGGTCTCGGTGGTGGGCGCCATCGGTTTCGTCGGTCTCGTCATTCCACACGTGGCACGCATGCTGGTCGGCTCGCGCCACCGGAACCTGCTGCCCGCCTGCGCCTTCATCGGCGCCCTCTTTCTGATTCTCGCCGATGTGGCCTCGCGCATCCTGCTGAGTGGCCAGGTATTGCCCATCGGCGTTGTCACCGCCCTCATCGGTGCGCCGGCATTTGCGCTGATCCTGATGCGCCGCAGGGGCTGAACACGACATGACGACGACACCTGCCATTGCCCTTCAGGCCAGCGACATCAGCTGGCACGCCCGCCGCACACCCATCGTCGAACGGGTCTCGGCAAGCATCCGTGAGGGAGAAAAGATCGGCCTGATCGGCCCGAACGGCTCGGGCAAATCGACCCTGCTACGGCTGCTGGCCGGTCTGCTGAGGCCCAGCCAGGGCAGCGTCCACCTGCAGGGACAGCCGCTGCAGCAACTGGGGCGGCGCGATATCGCCCGGCGCATCGGCATGGTGGCACAGATGGCGGAGCCGCTCGATGCCATCTGCGCCCGTGACGCCGTCGAGCTGGGGCGCACGCCCTGGCTTTCTGCCCTGCAGAGCTGGTCAGAGCACGATGACCACATCGTCGACGAAGCGCTGGCAGCCGTCAGCATGCAGCACAAGGCCGACAGCCTCTGGCATCAGCTGTCGGGCGGCGAGCGCCAGCGCATCCACATTGCCCGCGCACTGGCCCAGCAACCCGAAATCCTCATCCTCGACGAGCCGGCCAACCACCTCGACATCCGCCAGCAACTTGCCCTGTCGCGGCTGCTGCACCAGTTGCCGCTCACCATCGTGATGGCCATTCATGACCTGAATCAGGCGCAGCACTGCGACCGCCTGCTGGTGATGCAAGACGGCCGGCTGGTGGCCGACGGCCCACCCGCCGAGGTGCTGCAACCCGAACGCATCCGCCAGGTGTTTCAGGTGGAGACGCGCATCCTCACCGATCCCGCCGACGGCACGCGCGTGCTGCACTTTGCCTGAGCGCGTGTCATGCAACCCATTCGACCTCTCGCTGCCCTCCGGGAAGCATGCGCAGGCGAGGCGCCACGCGCCATCAGGGTTGGCCGGGCGGCCTCGTCAGACATGGCAACGCCGTCAGCGCACGGTTCCGCCATCGGCCGGCAGGGCCGGAACAGCTACCATCATTTCCCCAAGGGAACGCCATCACCATGAACACACATCCTGCACAACTGCTGCCACGGGGCCTGACCGCCGCACTCCTCGCCAGCATCACCCTCATCACGGCAGCACCGGCCGCCCATGCCGAAACCCATCAGGTGAAGATGCTGAATCGGGGGGCAGGTGGCGCCATGATCTACGAACCGGATTTCCTGAAGATCAAGCCTGGCGACACAGTGAAATTCCGCGCCACCAGCAGCGGGCATGATGCCGCCTCCATTCCCGAGATGACGCCCGCCGGCGCAAGCACCTTCAAGGGCAAGATCAACGAGGAAGTGGAAGTCACCTTCACCGAAAAAGGCTTCTACGGCATCAAGTGCCTGCCGCACTACGCGATGGGCATGGTCATGCTGATCCAGGTTGGCGACGAGGCCGACCCGAAAACCGTGCAGATCCCGGACTCGGTACCTGCCCGGGCCCGCAAGCGCTTCGAGCAGATGATCGAGCGTGCCGGCAAGCCCTGATAACCTCCTGACAGGCACGTTTTCCTGTCCGCCCGCCCAGCGGCACTAGAGCGTGTTATGAACTTATTCGCCCCCGCGAAAGCCCCGCAGGGTGTGCAGAACAAGGCGCCAGACCCGCCGAATCCTGGATGGATTCAAGGGGTTGGCAACGCAGTGCTGCACGTCCTGCGGGGCTTTCCCTCTGGGCTGCCTCCAAAACCGCGCGCTGGACAGCGTTGCCACGCTTGACAAGGCGGCCAGCCTTGACGGCGCGTGGCGCCTTGCCAGCACACGGTTTTGGGGGCAGCGCGGGGACGAATAAGTTCATAACACGCTCTAATTCCTCGCATGCCCCGTCCACCCGGGGCATCATCGCGGCGCCAGCCGCCCTCCCCCTCGGCTCGGGCAGCACCATCTGCTACCGATGCGCCAGGAAGGCTCCCCCCTGTCTTCAGCCCCGTCCCGAGAATCCGAAGGCTTCGAGGTTTCAGCGGCGCATCTCACGGCGGCCGGCACGTCCTTTCACTTGTAGTCCCTTACCCCAAAGGAAGCGCCGCCCATGAATCTCTCGCCGGTTCGATCGCTCGCAGCGGGCATGCTGCTGTGTCTGGGCACGCTGACCAGCACGGCAGCCTGCGCAAAACCTCCCGCACATGATCTTCTGATGCTGGCAGAAGCCCGCACCGACAACCAGACGAAGCGCCATCCGCGCCGAACCGACGAGGCCGGGCGCCATTACGACGCAGGTGGGCGCTATCTGGGACGCACCGATGAGAACGGACGTTCTTACGATGCTGGCGGACGCTACCTGGGGCGCACCGACGAGAATGGGCGCTCCTACGACGCTGGCGGACGTTATCAGGGCCGCACCGATGAAAACGGGCGCTCCTATGACGCCGGCGGACGCTACCAGGGACGCTTCAGGAAAGACGACTAACGCCATCCTGACAGCTTCAGATCTGCCGCCAGACAGTTTCGGCAGTCGCCAGTTTGCACCGGGGTACGAGCAACCAGACGGATCAGTCCTTTCTTCCCGCCATGCCCGACGGCACGACCGGGAACCCCGCCACCAGGACCAACTCTTGTATATGATGACGAACATGGAGGCATCATCCATGCTGCAATCATGCGCCCCTGAAGCCGCCCTCGACGCCCAGGAGCCCCTCGACAGCCCGGATGCCTCACCACGACAAGGAAAACACACCATCATGAAAGTGACCAGTTTCGGCGAAGTGCTGTGGGACGATCTGCCAACCGGCAAGCTGTTGGGCGGTGCACCGCTCAACGTGCTCGTCCGTCTGCGCTCGCTGGGTTCGGAATGCAGCATCATCAGCGCCCGGGGCAATGATGCCAACGGTACCGAGCTGCTCAGCCAGATCGAGGCGCGCGACGTGGACACCAGCCTGCTGCAGGTGTGCCCCGACCAGCCCACCAGCCTCGTCAAGGTCACGCTGAATCAGCAGGGCAGCGCCAGCTACGACATCGTCTATCCCTGCGCCTGGGACCGCATCCAGGTCGATCCGGCTGCACTGCAAAGGGTGCGCGAATCCGACGCCTTCCTGTTCGGCAGCCTCTGCACCCGTGACGAAGTCTCGCGCAAGACGCTGGAGCAGCTGCTGCCGGCCGCGCGCTTCCGCGTTTTCGACGTGAACCTGCGCAAGCCGCATTACAAACCCGAGCGCGTGCTCGAACTGATGAAGCAGGCCCACCTCGTCAAGCTGAATGACGACGAACTTTACGAATTGGCCTCTTTTGCCGGCTCGAAGTATCGCGGCACCGATCAGAACATCCGCTTCCTCACCGAATACACCGGCGTGCGCCAGATCTGTGTCACGCTGGGAAGCCACGGTGCCGTCTACGTGGATCACGGCAAGTTCTACTACAGCACCGGCTACCGCATCGACGTGGTCGACACCATCGGCGCGGGTGACAGTTTCCTCGCCGGCCTGCTCTACAAGCTGCTGAACCGGATTCCGCCACAGGAGTCGCTGAACTTCGCCTGCGCACTCGGTGCCATGGTGGCCAGCCGGCGTGGCCCTACCCCGGAAATCAGTGCACGCGAGATCGACCAGTTCATGCACCCGGTCTGAGGCGTTTTCATTCGGCCTGTAACGGACTCGCTCCCGGATGCCCCCTGCAGAGGCCGGTGAGGGCTGCCTTTCACTGTGTCCGGCCGGCAGATCTGCCCGCCGGGCCGGTCTGCCCCCTGACGCCAGCCCCCTTCGCTTCGCCGCGATGGCTGGCGGGCCAATACCAGCCAGTCGCACCCTCCTGCGTCAGAGCGATACGCTCACGCTACACACGCTTGGGGGAATTTCCCACAATACGCGATCCGGTTCGTTATCATCCGTGCGGCTGCCATGCCGGGTGGCATCATGAAACCAGTCGTGCCACGTGGATCTGCTCTCAGACGATACGGCAGGCCGACGAGATGAGGAGTAACTGCATGAGCATCAAGGCCCTTTTCCTGGGATATGGCCGGATGGGCGCTGCACTGGGCGAAGCCTGGATCGGTGCGGGGCTGGTGTCCGAGATCGACGCCGTCGACCCTTTCCGCGCGCAGGATGTCCAGGCACGCATCCATCGGCAGGCAGCCGACCTCCCCTCCACGGCCTACGATCTGGTGGTGATGGCGGTGAAACCCGCGATTGCCCGTGATGCCCTGCGTGCGCTGCCCCAAGCCCAGCTGGCCAATGCCACGCTGGTTTCGGTCATGGCCGGTGTCGGCATCGACACGCTGAAGTCCGCCATGCCCCTGCAGCGCCCGGTGGTGCGCAGCATGCCCAACACCCCGGTCATGGTGAATCAGGGCTGCACGGGTCTCTATGCCGCTGCCGGCGAGGTTTCGCCCGAGTTGCGCGACATCATCGGCAGGCTGTTCAACACCGTGGGCAAGGCATTCTGGGTGGAAAGCGAAGAACAG